>CAYNQM010000009.1:7236-48132 GCA_964399275.1 uncultured Haladaptatus sp. | reverse complement strand
TCGGAGCCGAATCGGAACTCGGTGTTCTCCTCGTCCAGGCCGTAGGCGATGAACTGCTCTTTCATTCGCTCGGCCGTCTCGCGGATTTCCTCGAACGTTCCCTTGTCGTTGAGGTAGGCGTGCACGTCGGCGAGCAGGATGACGACTTCGAAGCCAGCCTCCTGCAAGTCGATGAGTTTGTTCGCACCGAGCATGTGTCCGATGTGGAGCACGCCGGAGGGTTCGTAGCCGACGTAGGCACGCTTTCCTTCGGGGTCGGCTGCGAGTTCGCGTACCTCCTCTTCAGTGACTAATTCCTCGGCATTCCGGGAGATTAGCTCGTAAGTGTCCATGCACGCAAAAAGATGACTCACTGGCTTTAGGGTTACGTCATTGGACAAGGAACAAGTCACGCGGGACGAAACGAAGGGTATGAACGGAACGCGAATCGGACTCTGGTTGGTCGTCCTCGGCACCCTCGCACTCTATCCAGCGATGCGGTACGGGCAGGAACTCGGCACCGAGACGAACGAACTCGTCTTGCTGTACGCGGCGGTGTTGGCGGTCGGGTTCGGCATCGCACTGTGGGGACTGAGCGTCCTACGAACGCTTTCGACGGAGTGGATGACCTGACCCGACAGGTCGAAACCGAACTTCTGCTCGCGATCGTCGGATTCTTTTTCGCCATCTTCGGCACACTGCTCTGGAGTTCCAGCAAACTGTTGACCGAGCAACGGACGAACACGAGACGAGCGAGTAACAAACGACGGAAATCGAGCGAGCAGACAGACGAATCCCGAAACTAGTTCCCGAGCGAGGAGGAAGACGACGAGCGACGTTCGTCGGCCCGGCGCTCGGCGCGGTGTTCGCTGATGAGTTGGTCGAGTTTCTCTGTCTTTTCCTCCTTCCGACGCTCTTCCGCCCGGTCGTGCCAGCCCTCGATGACGGCCTCGACTTCGGACTCGCGCGCCACTGCGAGTTCGTCCACTTCCTGAATCGTCACGTCGTCCGCCGGGCCGACCGGAATGTCGTGGTCGAACAACACCTCGTCCGCAACGTCCGAGATGCCTCCGGCTTTGAGCACGACCCGCGGGTTAATCTCGGCCAATCGCTGAGCGGTCGAACGCCCCGCGCCGCTCGCGTCGCGGAGGTAAATCACGTCGTCTTCGGCGAGTCCGTAGCTCTCGTGGGCCGAATCGATGGCGTCGTTGGTGAACTTGTCGATGGGTTTGACCGCGACGAGTCCGGCCTTCTGCTCGGCCACGTCGCTGAAGTTCGAATGGTCGAGTTTCCACAGTTCCTTGAGGCGGGCGAGTTTGCCGTCCAACGCTTCGATTTTCTCGTCGCGGTCGTCCAGTTCGTCCTCCAATCGGTTGTTCTCGCGCTGGAGTCGAGAAATCTCCCGCCGGGCGCGGACGTTCTCGCGCTCCTCTCGCTTGGCGTCGGACAGTTCGGTTTCCAGTTCCTCGATTCGCTCGTCTTTCTCCTCGACCGTCTCCCGCAAATCGTCGGTGTGTGACTGTAGCCGTTCGACCTGCGATTCGAGTTGCTTGATGCGCTTTTCTTCTTCGGAGAGTTCTCGAACCGTGTGTTCGGACTCCTCCTCTTCGGGTTCCTGGTCGTCCGAGAGATCTCTGAGCACGCTTTCGACGCTTTCCTCGCCAGCGACGACGCGAGCGGTCACTTCGCCGCGACTCGTTCCGGCCGGGACTTTCCGGGCGATGCGCTGGAACTGGTCTTCGTGGCCGTCGAAGGCGAAAAACGCCGCGGCCATCGCGTCGCGCTGGTGGTCGTTGTCGTAGTTTTCCTCCCGCGTTCGGTGTTGTTTCTCGTCCACTGGGAGGTCAGTCTCCGGCGTCCACGGGGCCGCGTCGAAGCTTCGGCGAATCTTCTCGACGGTTTCGGGCATCGGCGTCACGTCCGCGGCGACGATAATCGGTCGCCCGCGCTCGATTATCCACTCGATTACGTCGGCGGTGTCGGCGGTTCGCGTACTCCAAACGTCGAGGAGGGTGCCGTCCAAATCAGTCAGCGCGACCGCGGTGGTCGTGCCGGGGTCGATGCCGACGATGACGTGGTCTCGGCGCTTGACGAGGGGTTCGAACTCGATACCGTCCCGGCGGAGTCGGTCGATTTCGACGCGAACGTCGCCCGACCGATGGGCGGAGACGGGGATGTCGCCCGGACGGGCGGACACCTCGAACGTCGCGCTGGAGTAGCCGCCGTACTTCTCGGTCACGTCGCGCTCGTAGTCGAGTCCGGCGCTTCGGATATCGGACTCGACGCTCCGGGCTTCCTCTTTCACGGAGCCGTGAATCCGTCGGGTGAAGCGGTCTTCGCTCCAGCCGCCTTTTCCGGTCGAGCGCCCGCGAGAGACTTTTACCCGGGTGGTGTCGGTGAACGCGGACACTTCGTAGCCGACGTTCATCGCGGCGAGTCTGGCCGACGCTTCGGCTTCGCGCATCGGGTCTTTCCCGTAGGGAACCCCGTGTCTGGACGAGACTCGGGAGAGGGGTTCGGGTCGTTCCGCACCGGTGACTTGGACGAGTCGGGTTCCGTCCGGTAGTCCGCGGAGGAAGTGGACGAGAGCGTCCTTGTTCTCGGCGAGTTCGTACATGTTGTCCGTCGCTACGAGCGCGGGTTCGTCGCGCTCGATGAGTCGCCGAAGTTTGCGGTAGGAAACGACGTCGCGGTCAACCTGCTCGCCATCGTAGACGACGAGCGCGTAAGAGGGAGAATCACCTCGGACGTCCCCGCTTTGGATGTCCACACCGAAGACGAGGGCGTCGAGAGCACTCGTTCGCTCGCTCACGGTTCGTGGTAAGTTCCCTCGAAATATAAATCCGGCGCGGAAAACGCGGCAGTCGGCGCGTCTACGCGAATTCGAGGTACCGCTCGACCGACCAGCCCCACACGTTGCGGTCGAGCCAGTGGACGCCCCACCAGCGGTAGCCGCCCTTGTCGATTGGGCCGTTCATGATTTCGCCGACTTCGCCGGGCGAAATCGTGGCGACGATAGGTTGGTCGGTTCCGGGCTGTTCGCGCGTGTTCAGGTTGGTGGTCGGCGTCACTCGGTCACCGTCCACGAACTTGTTTCCACCGCCGCTATCGCCGTTGACGAGGCTCATGAAGTAGTCCCAGTCCCACGTCGAACCGGGATCGGTGTGGTCGTTGTAGCCGCAGTCGGACTCGGGCACTTGGTGGTGGCCGATGATGCCGCCGCCGTTGCGGGCGTCACACGGTGCGACGCCGGTCGGGCGCTCCTTTGGAATTCCGTAGGTGTCACAAGCCCAGCTAACGATGTTGGCGGATTTCTGGTACAGCGCGTCCGTGAAGTTCGTCTGGCCGACGTAGCCCTCGTGTTCGATGCCGATGGAGTGGAAGCTGTAGTTCTGGCCGCCGCCGTGCCACGCGCTGTCCTCGTTGTGAACCATCTGGGTCGCGTGGCCGTCGGAGTTGCGAATCACGTACTGGGTGCTCACGTCCGAGTCGGGATTCTGGAACCAACTGACGGTTCCGCCGTAGCTCCCCTGCGTGACGTGGATGATAATCCAGTTGATTTCGCTCGCGGCCTTGTTGTCGTTGGTGTAGTTGCTGGAGTCGGCCGCGACCCACCTGTCGGCGTAGGGGTCTTGGACGTGCGCGCTCGCCGTGCCGGACAGTCCGGCGCTTCCGAGTCCGACCGCGCCGATGGCTCCGAGTTGCTTCAGTACACTTCTTCTATTTGATGTCATCGCGAGTAATTTAATACAACAAAGTATTATAATATTTTTTATCGATTATAACTAGATACAGTACGGGATTAATAAACTACGTGATTGTTTAACAGTGAACAGAACGTGGCAATCTATTCCGCGTTCAAGAGGACGATTTCCTACCCGTCCGGATACGAGACCTCGACGATGTCGCCGTCGTCGGGTGCGATCACCTCGCCGTCGAACGCCTCGCGGGCCTCTCGAAGGTGCGCCGAAACGTCTCCCGCGTAGCGCGAGGAGACGTGGACGAGTGCAAGTCGAACCGCCCCCGCCCGCTGTGCGATTTCGGCGGCCTGTGCCGCGGTCGAGTGAGCGGTCTTCCTCGCGCGGTCTGCCCGGTCGTCGGCGAACGTCGCGTCGTGAACGAGCAGGTCGGCGTTCTCGGCCATCGAGACGACCTGCTCGGTCGGTCGGGTGTCTCCGGTGTAGACGAACCGGCGTCCTGGTCGCGGTTCGCCGACGACCTGCTCCGGTCGAACCACAGTTCCGTCTTCGAGTTCGACCGGGTTGCCAGCGTGGAGTTCCTGAAACTTCGGCCCGACGGGGACGCCGAGTTCTTCGGCGCGTTCGCGGTCGAATCGACCTTTCCGGTCGTCCTCGACCAGCGCGTAGCCGAGCGAGTTCGTGTCGTGGTCGGTGCGGAAGGCGCGAACTTCGTACTCGTCTCTGCGAACCGCCACCTCGCCGGGTGCGACTTCCGTGATGTGAATCGGGAAGGAGGGCTGACTGCCGACGGCGTGAACGAGCGTGTCGATGTCGTCACCGGTTCCGCGCGGCGTGTAAATCATCAGCGGGTCGTCGCGGTCGTTGAAGTTCCACGTCTGGACGAGACCCGGAATGCCGAGAACGTGGTCGCCGTGGAGGTGTGTGATGAAGAGGTCGGAAATGGTAAAGCCGGTTCCGAACTGCATCATCTGTCGTTGGGTACCCTCCGCGGCGTCGAACAGCAAGCGGTCGCCCTCTCGGTTGACGAGGATAGCACTCGGGTTCCGCTGCGTCGTCGGCACTGCCCCACTGGTTCCGAGGAAGGTAACTCGCATCGACATCTACTCGCAGTTCGGAGGGCGAGAAGTAAACCGCCTTCGAAAGCGCCGTCCGAGTCCGCGAGAAATACCGGCTTAGCCGTCTCGGCGCTTCTGGGGAAAAATCGAAGGTGCGTCCTAACCTCTCGAATCGGCATCTTATCCCGTGAACGGTCGAAGCTGTTTATCCGGCGTCTCGTCGTCACTCGATTCGCAGATGAGGAGGGAGATATGACACGAATCCCGAGAACGGTTAGTGCCACATTCGTGGCTGTTCTCGTGGTACTTGCTGGCGGTGTCGCGATATCGCTGGGAGCCACAGGACAGTCGGATAGGGCATCTGAAATGCGGGTTACGAACCTACAGGAGGAATCACAATCGAACGTAACTATCAACGAACAACAGAGCGACGGCCAAACCGTCGTTATCGAATCAGTCACCGTCCCTAACGGCGGCTTCGTCGCAATCCACGACGAAACCCTGCTCGAAGGGGACGCAGTCGGTAGTGTGCTGGGCAACTCTGTGTACCTCGAACCGGGAACGCACGAGAACGTCACCGTGACGCTCGCGCAACCCATCAACGAGAGCCAGACGCTCATCGCCATGCCGCACGAAGACACCAACGACAATCAGGTGTACGGCTTCGTCATCAGTAACGGAACCGTGGACGGATCGTACACCAGCGGTGGTGCGGCTGTCACCGACGACGCCGAAATCACAGTCGGCGAGGAAGAAGAACCTCCGGCCGACAACGCGACTGAAGGCGTCGAAAAGCTCGTCTTCCAAGTCGAATCGCTGAACATCGACGAGTGGTCGTTCGTGCTGGGCGACAGCACCGAACCCGACCGCACCGAGACCATCAGCGGCGTTGACCTGCAAGACGAGACTGTTCGCGTCAACGTGACTGCCCTGCTCGAAAACGGATCGACGCAGGACGTCATTGAGCGCAACAAAGACGTCTCCCAAGAGGACGTCGAGAACATCGCGGACGATTCGAACATGACGGTTCCGAGCGACCTCGAAACCGTCCGCGTCGAACTCCGCGACATCAGCATCGAGAACACGACGTTCGTCGTCGAAGTGCCATCGAATCTGAACCTCTCGGCGATGCCGGGGCAACCTGAAATCCCCGAGCAACCCGAGAAACTCGACGCGAACGTCACCTTCGAAGATCAGACGTCCGATGGAGAGACGGTAACTATCGACTCCGTCACCATGTCGGAAGGCGGTTTCGTGACGATTCACGACGAAAGCCTCGTTGACGGAAACGTCATCGGGAGCGTCCTCGGTTCGTCGGAGTATCTCGAACCAGGGACGCACGAGAACGTCACCGTCATGCTGGACGAACCGCTGAGCGAGAGCCAGACGCTCATCGCCATGCCGCACCTCGACACGAACGGGAACCAGGTGTACGACTTCGTCACGTCCGACGGAGCCGAAGACCTGCCCTACATCGTGGACAACCAAATCGTGATTGACCCGGCGAACGTCACCGTCGAGAACGGTGCGGAAACGACGACGCCGGAAGAGACCACGACCGTCGAGGAGACGACGACGAGTGCAGAGACGACGACTGGCGAAGAGACGACGACTGCGGAAACCACGACGGCCGAGGAAACGACCACGGTCGAAGCGACGACGACTGCCGAGGAGACGACAACTGCTGAGGAGACCACGACCGCCGAAGAAACGACGACTACCGAAGAGGAAGCAGGACAGGTCAAAAACGTCTCCAACCTCGGCCCGTCGCTCGACGTGGAGAGCCTCGAAGCGCCGCTGAACGCGACGGTCGGCGACACCCTCGTGGTGAACGCGACCATCACCAACCCGACCGACCAGGGACTCACGCAGAACGTGGACTTCCGGTTGGACGGAACGGTGGTTCAGCGCAAGCAGGTCTCGGTCGGAGCCGGTGAGAGTACGGACGTGACCTACCGAATCGACACCAGCGACGTCGAACCCGGTACGTACACGCACGGCGTCTACACGATCAACTTCGGCGAACTCGCCGCGATTACGCTAGAGCCCGCCGAAGAGACGACCACCGCGAACGAAACGACGACTGCTGAAGAAACCACGACTGCTGAGGAGACGACGGTCGCGGAGACCACGACTGCTCAGCAGACGACGGTTGCAGAGACGACCACCGCGAACGAGACGACGACCGAAGAGACGGTAACTGCCGAACTGGAGACGACCGCCGCTGAAGCGACGACTACGGCGGAAGCGACCGCGGAGGCAACCACAGTCGCCGACGAAACCGAGACGGAAGCTGAGACGACCCAAGCTGGAACGACGACTGCCGCAAACGAGACGACCGCGTAAGCGAGTCTCGTGATTTCGGCTCGTTCGCCGGATTGCATTTTTCAGACACGTCCCGGACGGCGCAACCGACCGATTCTTGTCGGACGGACTGCTACGACATCTCGATGGAGTCGCCGCTGTGGACCGAGACGTACGCGCCCGACTTGTCCGACCTGCCCCAGCCAGCGGTGCGCGACTACCTGGAGCGGGCGGTAAACGAACCGATTAACCTCGTTCTCTACGGGCCGGAAGGATGCGGGAAGACCGCCGCCGTGCGGGCACTGGCCCGCGAAGCGCACGACGACCCGGACAACGACCTCGTGGAAATCAACGTCGCGGACTTCTTCGACCGGACGAAAAAGGAAATTCGGAGCGACCCGCGATTTTCCAACTTTTTGCAGGGCGAGACCGAGTTCTCGAAGCAGTACCGACGCGGGTCGGGAAAGAGCAAGAAGTACAAGCGCCAGTGGTCGAAGCGCGAGATGATAAACCACGTTCTCAAGGAGTACGCGGGCTACGCGCCCTCCTCCGGATCGTACAAGACCATCGTGCTCGACAACGCCGAAGCGATTCGCGAGGACTTCCAGCAGGCGCTTCGCCGGGTGATGGAACAGTATCACGAAACGACGCAGTTCGTCATCACGACGCGCCAACCGACGAAGCTCATTCCGCCAATCAAATCGCGCTGTTTCCCCGTCTCCATGCGCGCGCCCACCGGAAGCGAAGTCGCGTCGGTGCTGGAGCCGATTCTGGAGGCCGAAGAGGTACCGTACGAGGAAGACGTGTTGGGCATCGTCGCCGAGCAAGCGAACCACAACCTCCGGGAGACGATTCTCCTCACCCAGTATCTCTACGAGCAGGAGGGCGCGGTCAGCTTCGAGACGGTCGGCGCACTCCGCGAATTCGGCGTTCAGGGCCGGGTCGAGGAGATGATGGAACAGGCGGAAGCAGGCGAATTTACCGACGCCCGGAAGACGCTGGACGACCTCCTCGTGGACGAAGGGTACAGCGGCAGTGAAATCCTCGAAGTTATTCTCGACACGTTCGAGCGCGAGTACAAGGGCGACCGCCTCGCCGAGGCCGTTCTGCTCGCCGCCGAGGTCGATATGAACTTGGTCGAGGGCACCAACGACAGACTGCACATCTCGCACCTCCTCGCCGAACTCGGCGTGGAAACGTAGGCGTGAACGAGGAACGCTCACGAGCGGTACCAGAATTTTGGTGAAGAGAGGCAGACCAGAAGTGCTAGCCGCAAGCACGCCCGAGCGAGCGAAACGAGCAGACGAAGTTTGGAGTGGAGCGAGCGAGTCGAGCGTGGCCTGCGCTAGCAGTCGGAAACGGCCCGACCCAATGAAATCGGTGCTATCGCGCTCGGGCGGGGTTACGTCTAGAAGTTGTACTCTGTCCCCACCAGAACTACTGTCTCCCCGACAGAACCAACGCTACACGGCTCTCTCCACCAAAATCGAGTACAGTGCGAAAACTGGTTCGCGCTGGGTATCGACACCATCAATCAACCGACTCAAAAACGGATGGTTCGGAGCGTCATTCAACCATCCGCTCGATTTCGGTGACGAGAATGCCGGTCGCTCCGAGTTGTTTCACCTCGTTAATCGTCTCGAACACCTTGCGCTCGTCAACGACGGTGTGAACCGCGACTTTGCCGTCTCCGGCGATGTCCATCACGGTCGGACCGCCGAGGCCGGGGATGACTTCCCGAATCTCGTCCAGTTTCTCTTTCGGTGCGTTCATCATCAGATAGCGCTTTCCCTCCGCGGAGATGACCGATTGGAGCGCCATCTTGACTTGGCCGACTTTATCGTCCTCCATCACGTCTTCGCGGGCGAACAACCGAACCGAACTCGACAGCACCTCGTCGATGATGCCGAGGCGGTTGACTTTCAGGGTCGTCCCCGTGCTCGTGATGTCGATGATGGCGTCGGCCATATCGACGTGGGGCGTGAGTTCGGTCGCGCCGGTCACTTCCACGATTTCGGGACTGACGTCGGTTTCGGCGAAATACTGCCGTGCGACGTTCGGGAACTCGGTGGCGACGGTTTTCCCCGCGAGGTCGGAAACGTCCTCGATGTCGCCGTCTTCCGGCGAAGCCAGCACGAGACGGCACTGGCCAAATTCGAGGTCGAGCAAATCGACGACGTTTCCGGTGTCGGCCTCCCGAACTTGGTCGAGACCGGTAATGCCGATGTCGGCCGCACCGTCGCTCACGTACTCCGGAATGTCGGCGGCGCGGGCGAACAACAGGGTGACGTCGGGGTCAACCGTGCTCGCGTACAGTTTTCGATCCGTTCCATCGACGGTGTGCAGGCCCGCGTGTTCCAGCAGTCGTATTGACGGGTCGTGAAGTCGACCCTTGTTAGGGACGGCAATACGCATTGGGCAGTCGTTCGCACTCACGGGGCAACTGTCTTTCCTTCTCGAACCGGTGCCGATTCGGTGGATTCAGGAGGATTGCCTGACAACGGGCTACCATGACGACGCTCCGAATCGCTGGCGGGCAGGTACTACGTCCGGATATGTCTGTCGAGCGCGCTGACGTGTTGGTCGAACAGGAGTCCGGAGAGATTCTCGAAGTTGGCGACGTTTCAGCGGGCGACGAAACGCTTTCCGCCAGCGGCGGGTTGGTAATTCCCGGTCTCGTCAACGCACACTGTCACGCCGCGATGACACTGCTCCGAGGATACGCGGACGACAAACCCCTCGATTCGTGGCTCCGAGAGGACATCTGGCCGGTCGAAGGCGAACTGACGTCGGAGGACGTGCGCGCCGGAACCGAACTCGGCTTGCTGGAGATGATACGCTCCGGCACGACCGGATTCGCGGACATGTACTTCCACGTCGGGGAAGTGGTCTCGGCGGTCGAAAGCGCAGGACTTCGGAGTCGCCTCGGCCACGGCGTCGTCACGATTGGCAAGGGCGAGGACGCTGGCCACGAGGACTTCGAAACCAGCCTGGACGTCGCGGCGGAGTTCGACGGTGCGGCAGGCGGACGCATCTCGACGGCCGTGATGCCACACAGTTTGACGACGGTCGGCGAGAAGTACTTGGAAGAATACGTCCCGAAAACGCGCGAAGCAGGGGTGCCACTGCACTACCACGCGAACGAAACCAAAGACGAAGTGGAGCCAATCGTGAAAGAGCGAGACGAACGCCCGCTGGAGTACGCCCGCGAGATGGGAATGACCGACGCGACCGACTTCGTCGCCCACGGCGTCCACCTGAACGACACCGAAATCGAACTGCTCGCCGAGACGGGTACCGCGGTCGTCCACTGCCCGGCGTCGAACATGAAACTTGCCAGCGGGATGGCCCCCGTGCAAGCGATGCTGGATGCGGGCGTCACCGTCGGACTCGGCACGGACGGGACGGCCTCGAACAACGACCTAGACATGTTCGGCGAGATGCGAGATGCGGCGATGCTCGGCAAACTCGCGGCCGACGACGCCAGCGCGATCGATGCCAAATCGGTCGTCCGAATGGCCACCGAAGGCAGTTCGCGCGCACTCGGATTCGACGGCGGGCGAATCGAAGACGGTGCGAACGCCGACCTCGCAGTTATCGACCTCGACGCGGCGCATCTCACCCCCCATCACGACCTCGTCAGCCACCTCGCCTACGCCGCGCGTGGCAGTGACGTGAGACATACGATTTGCGATGGGAAAGTCCTCATGGAAGATAGGGAAGTAATAACCATGGACGAGGAGTCCGTCCGGGAAGAAGCCGAATCCCGAGCGAAAGCGGCCGTCGAGCGCGCTACTAAGTGACGCTGTTGTAGATTCATTTCTATTGATGTTTTCTTTTTCGTTATTTAATGAATATACGAGTATGAAAATTGGGCAATTGTATCGGGTTTTAAACTCTCAAGTTCGTTCCCGACCACGCAGGGCCGCCGGAGAAAGACGAGAAAGGTGACGACGAGAGTGACGACCACCCCGGAAATGGATACGACAAGAAAGACAGGTCGGACGGTGGCGACGAAAAGAAGGACGGAAAGAGCGACGACCATCCCGGCAAAGGCAACGGAAAGCAGAAACACGGAAACGGCCGCTAACCACCGAATCAGAGACAGCGTTGCAGTAGCGTATCCGACTGCCTTCGGTAGCATTTTGAGTATCGTCGTTCTTCTCGAAACTATGGTAGCATATCCATCGATTAGCGAGCAACTCGACGACGTCGAGTCTGCTCGCGCCGAAGGCCATCGGAAGATGGACTGGGCGCGACAACACATGCCGATAATGACCGCGGTCAGAGAGGAGTTCGAATCCGAGAAACCCCTCGACGGCCAGCGAATCGGCATGGCGATGCACGTCGAAGCGAAGACCGCCGTGCTGGTCGAAACGCTCGCGGAAGGTGGCGCGGAAGTCGCCGTCACCGGCTGTAATCCGCTCTCGACCCACGACGACGTGAGCGTCGCGCTGGACGAACACCCGAACATCACGAGCTACGCGAAACGCGGCGTGGACGACGACGAATACTACCAAGCCATCGAGGCCGTCATCGACATCGAACCCACCGTCACGGTGGACGACGGGATGGACATGGTCGCGGCAATCCACGAAGACTACCCCGAACTCATCGACTCCATCGTCGGGGGCTGTGAGGAGACCACGACCGGCGTCCACCGACTCCGCGCGATGGACGCGGACGGCGCGCTCGATTACCCCGTCTTCGCCGTCAACGACACGCCGATGAAGCGCCTGTTCGACAACGTCCACGGCACCGGCGAATCCTCGCTGGCAACCATCGCCATGACGACCAACCTCTCGTGGGCCGGGAAGACCGTCGTCGTCGCTGGCTACGGCTACTGTGGCAAAGGCGTCGCGAAGAAAGCCGAGGGGCAGAACGCGAACGTCGTCGTCACGGAAGTCGAACCGCGCAGAGCGCTCGAAGCCCACATGGAAGGCTACGACGTGAAACCGATGGCCGAGGCCGCGAAAGAGGGCGACGTGTTCATCACGACGACCGGCAACCGCGACGTGATTACCGAAGACCACTTCGGAGAGATGAAGGACGGCGTCCTGCTCGCTAACGCGGGCCACTTCGACATCGAAATCGACCTCGACCAGCTCTCCGACCTCGCAGTCGCCGAGCGTGAAGCCCGCGACGGCGTTCGAGAGTACGAGATGGAAGACGGACGACGCCTCAACGTCCTCGCCGAGGGCCGACTGGTCAACCTCGCCGCTCCACTCGCACTGGGCCACCCCGTCGAAGTGATGGACCAGAGCTTCGGCGTGCAGGCCGCCTGTGTCCGCGAGATGGTCGAAAACAGCGACGAATACGACGCTGGCGTCCACGACGTGCCGGACGACCTCGACAAGGAAATTGCCGAAATCAAACTGGAAGCCGACGGCGTCGAGTTCGACTCGCTCACGGACGAGCAGGCGGAGTACATGGGTAGCTGGCAGCACGGGACGTAAGTGGACGCGCTCGAAGCTTCGATCCGCTTTTAAGACATCTCGCCGCGCGCGACCAAACGTTTTCTTCTCGACGGATCGACAGGGGAACCATGAGTCTCGACCACGTCGCGCCGGGTAACGGCGAGGAGGAGGCGTATCTCGATGCCCTCTCGATGGCCTGTGACCACTACGACGTCGACGCCGAGTCGAAATACGTTCACTTCTCGAACCCCGCGGTTCGAGTTCATTACCTGGTTGCAGGTGACGGTCCGCCGCTCGTCCTGCTGCACGGCCTCGGCAGCACCTCGGCCGTCTGGCTTCCGCTCTTCGACGCACTCACCGACCGCTTCACCGTGATTGCTCCCGACCGCCCCGGAAGGGGTCTCTCGACGCCGACGGACTACCGCGAGACGAACCTCCGGACGTTCGGCGTCGAGTATGTCGTGAACCTGCTGGACGAACTCGAAATCGGGGAAGCGAGGGTCGCGGGTAATTCGCTCGGCGGATTTCAGGCGCTTGCGCTCGCCAGCGACCGTCCGAACCGCGTGGATCGACTCTGTCTCGTCGGCGCACCCGTCGGCCTCTCGCGGAGCGTCCCGTTCGGCTTTCGATTGTTCGGCGTGCCGGTGGTCGGTCGGTGGCTGTTCGATTACTCCGAAGCGACGACGGTGGCGGACGCTCGAACGACGAACCGCCAGATGAACGTCGAGGACGATTCGGCGCTCCCCGACTGCTATTTCGGTCCCGAGATTCGAACCGAAGCGGTGCCCGGCCAGCGCGAGAGCCTCTGGACCCTGCTGGAGTCGCTCGGGTCGGTTCGCGGGATGGCCCCTCGGTTCGACCTCCGGGACGACCTCCCGACCGGAGTTCCGACGCGGTTCGTCTGGGGGACCGAGGACTACTTCTGGAAACCGGCGGTCGGGCGTCCCGTCGTGAGCGAAATAAAGGACGCCGACATGGTGGTGCTGGACGGCTACGGTCACGTTCCGTGGCTGGAACCGGGCGACGCCGCCGAAGAGGCGGTCGTGGCGTTCCTGACCGACGACGAGACGTGAATCCCTTCAGATCCACTCACCGTGCTATCGGCCGTTTTATTGCCCGCCACTGCCGACCATCACCGAACACATGGCGAACGCGAAAGGCGACAGGCGGGAGCGCGAACTCGTCAACAGACTGGACGACGCGGGATTCGCGGTCATGCGCGCACCCGCCAGCGGGGGTGCGACCCAACGTGAACTCCCGGACGTGCTGGCCGGGAACGGCGACGTGTTCTACGCTATCGAGGCCAAATCCAGTTCCGGCGACCCCATCTATCTCTCCGGCGAAGAGGTCGAAGCACTGGTTTACTTCTCGCAAAACTTCGGCGCGAAACCCAAAATCGGCGTTCGATTCGACCGCGAGGACTGGTACTTCTTCCACCCCGCGGACGTCCACCAGACCGACGGCGGGAACTACCGAGTCAAGAAGGAGACCGCGCTGGAGGACGGCGATTCGATGGACGACCTCCAGACTAGCGACGAGGAGAACGAGTCCGAACACGACGTTCGAGACGTTCTCAACGCGGTTGCGGAAGGAATCCTGTCGGTAGACGAGGCGGACGCGATTTTGGAGTAGGCGCTCGCCACGACGACCAAAAAATACCGTCGTTCAGTCCTCGTCCGGAAAGTCCGTCAGTTCGGACTGGTCGTCCGTCCGCTCGGGCCGTCGGAGCCGCGAGCGCGGGAACGAGTACCGACGGACGTGAGACGGTCGCAACTGCTCGGGGCGCAGCCCCGCCGGAATCGGATAGAGCACTTCGACCACGGGGTCGTCGGCCGGATAGCCTTCGTTCGCGGGATACTCGGCGACCGTGCAGTCCTTGCCCGGCACTTCGACGCTGTCGGCGCGAAAGCCCGGCATCTGTACGACGACCATGAGGTCGCCCGTGTTCCGGTCGATGACGGGGTCGCCGGGGCCGAGTTCGCAGTGGTCGCAGAAGTGGACTGCGTCGGCTTTTTGCTCGTCCACGAAGACGACTGCGTCACAGCGGGCACATTCGACTGCTTCCTTGCCCGGCGGGGGCGTTCGGCCCTCGTTGATCTCGATGGCCACCCGGCGGATGTGCTTGCACCGAACGCCACGCATCATGTGGTCGGGGCAGGTACAGCGACCGCCGAGGAGGTCAACGAAGTAGGTGTGGTCGCTCTGGCTTTCGACTTCGTAGAGACCGCCACCGAGCGGCGTGACGGCCATCTGCTCCGCTCTGGCGCGCTGTGAGCGAGGATCGGTCTCGCCAGTGTCGGCCAGTGGAGCGAGCGATACTTTTCTGGAAGCGGTTGTGTTCGTCATGGTTGCTTCCTCCTGCGGAAACGAATCGGCAAAATCGGCTTCTCGCGGCGTCTCGGCGCTCGTTTCTACGTGTTACAGTACGTGCTGGAACGGCGTAAGGGTTTCACCTGTCCTCGCAAGCGACAGTTCGACGTCTTCGATTCACAGTCTTTTTTCGGCCTCAAGTGCTCACTCTGCTTCTTCGGGTTCGGTTGCACTCTCTATTTGTTCGGCTTCAGGTGCTCACTCTGTTTCTCCGACTTCGGTTGCAACTGCTAGAATCAGATACCGCAAACCGCTGGCACACTCGCCCGCATTCGGTTTGCGGTATTTGGAGTCGGCAACTGCAATCACGGGAGAAAAGTCAAAATCAGTAGTCACAGTCGGGATAGAAAAACAGCGATAGCTGTTGTAGTCTGCTCAAAACACACCCAGTCACCAGAACGAGCAGTTCGAAATCACGAGTGAAAGAGAAATCACGGTCACGACTTCGAAGCGGAGAACTTTTGACGGAACCGCGGGAAACGCGGCATATGAATATCGAGGGCGGGACGCTCCGCGACATCGTCGTCTCTGTCGTGTCGGTCGGTTTGTTTATCGCAGCAACGCTCGTCGTCGGCAGTCAGTTCGATAGCGGCGGCCTCACGGAACAAGGAGCGCTCGCGCTCATTGCCGTCATGGTCGGATTCATCATACTCATGACCGGCGTCGGCGTTTGGCTGGCGAACCAGCAGTAAGCGCGACACTAACGCTCGCGCCAATCGGTCACGGAACCGCTCTCGTCCAGCGCGTCTTCGTAGTAGACGAGGGGGTGCGTTATCGTCTCACAGCGGTCGTCTTTGTTCACGCAGTCGCCGTACGCTTGGAGCGTCGCGCAACTCGGCGGCGCGTACTGGGAAGTTCGCTCGTCGCGCACGCGCTCGACGCGGTGACGCAGACGGTCTGCCCGGGCCGACTCCCGAACTTCACAGAGCGCCAGAATGTCGTTCGCGTCGAGGCCGATGCTGGCGAGGAACGAAACCAACGCAAATTCGGAGTATGGAGCGAGCGATTCGCCATCCCGCGCCGTCGTGAGGAGCGCTTTCATGCAGGGTGGGAACTGCTCGGGCGCGAGCGTGTCGATGTCGTGTGAAAAGTCCGCGTCCGTGAACGACGACTCCAGCTCCGCCACCTCCTCGGAGAGCGCGTCGGCGATTTCCTCCGGCACCGGGAGCGGCAGGTCGTCGGCGATTCGCCGTTCCGCCGACGCACGGAGCAGTTCGTGGAGTTCGGTCCGCGACACGCCGACCAATCCGTCGGAGAGTCGTCGGGAGACCAGTCGCCACTCGTCGCCCGAAAAGTCACCGACGAGGGGGAGGTAGGTACCGACCGCGACGCCGAAGTCCTCCTCGCGCTCGACGACCGACTCGGCGAGGTCGAGGTCTGCGAGCAGTGCGTCGAGCGTGATGGTAGTGCCGCGCGTGCTCTTCAGGCCGTCGTCCGGGTTCTCGAAGTCGGTAACGAATCGTTCGTAGGCCGTTCCGGCCTCGGCGCTGGCGTACTTTTCGACCGCACCCGGTGCGTCGAGAAGCGACACCAGCATTCGCGCGATGGGGTACGAGAGCACTTCCGGAGCGGTACTCCACCTGCGCCCGTCCTCGGGCGGACGAACCGTGCCGTCGAGAAGTGCTCGGCGCACGCGCTCCACACCGCGCTCGACCGCGGGGTGGCGGTCGCCCTCCCCGGCGATGATTTCGGCGAGGTCGAGGTTCGCATCCCGAACCGCCTCACGAGCAGACGCGAGAAACGGGTATCGGGCGTGGAGCGAGTTCATAATCGCCATTTCGAGCGACGACCGATAAACGCGACGGTCGCTCGGTAATGGCGGATTTCCCGATTCGAAGCGAAAGAAACGCGGCGTTTCCCATGTGCGCTGGAATCCAATCACCTATTACTCGGGCGCGAGAAGCGGGGTTCGTGCCACGATTCGCGTATCCGTGTCCCGACTGCCGAACCACGACGAACCTCCACGGCCCGGAGTGCCGGTTCGACGGGGAGCCGTGGGCGGATATAGAGAAATCGTACATGGACATCGTCGCGGTGCTGTCCACCGATTCGCATACCGAGGAAGAGCTCCGCGAGGAGTCCCACGGGCAATGGGACGCCCTCCACTCGGCGGCGTTAGACCGTCTCCGTCACGAAAAACGAGTTGTCGAGAGCGACGGCGCGCTTCGTCTGCTCACCGCCGACGAGTTTCGGGAAACCGTCTCGGAACCGACGTTCGAACCGATGCAGACGATTTACGAGAAGGGAAGCGTCCCGGGAACGCACGACAACGCCGTCTTCGCTATGATTGCGTGGTACGAGATGGTCGGCCTGTCGTGGGCCGAGACGAAAGAGAACGTCGTCGATTGGCTCCGCCAGAGTGGAACGTGGGGAAGGGGCGGGTTCGAGGAGTCGTCGCCCGAGGAACTAGTCGAGAACAAGCGCCACGTCTACGAAATGGGCTACGGCTGGAAGGAGAAAGCGCAGTCGGCGAAGTCGGTCATCGACAGAAATCTCTGAATGCAGTGGTCACTCCCGTTCGATGCGCGAACGGACGGAAGCGACAGAAAGAGTGAGCAATCAGTCGCTCTGGATGCGGGGCGCGAGCATGTACGTAACTTCGCCCATCCCTTCCGCAGTTTCGAAGTGCATCTTCAGCGGGAACTCTTCGCCGAGGTCGATGGTGACTTCGCCGTTTTTCGGGAGCGCCTTGTTCATGTCCTTGAGATAGTCGAGACTGAACAGCGAGTGAGCGGGGCCTGCCGTGAGGTCGATGAGGTCGTCGGTGTCGAGTCGCAGGTCAACGTTGTCGGTGTCGCCCTCGGCCTCGATGTAGAACACGTCCTCGTCTTCGTCCACGCCGAGCGCGATGTGGTCGGAAACCATGTCGGCGGCTTTGACCGCGCGGTTGATGTCGGATCCTTCGACGACGATGGTCGCGGGGAGATCTAAGTCAGGAATGTCGGGTTCCTGTCGGATAGAGTCGGGGTCGATGAGTGCGAGCGTGTACTCCAGTCCGTCGATTTTGATGTGGAGTTTGCGGGTTTCCTCGTCCAGTTCCATCTCGACCAGTTGGTCGGAACTCGCCATTCCCGCGATGCTTTCGAGTCGGTCTAAGTTGACGCCGATAACCCCGCCATCTGCTTCGTAGGATTCGAATGCCTCGTTGGAAAGTCGGAGGTCAACCATGCCGACGTTCGCCGGGTCAACCGCCTTGATAGCGAGGCCATCCTCTTCGAGGTGGATTTTACATTCATCCACCAGCACGCCCACGGAGTCAATCGTCGTCCGGAGCGTGTCTGCGCTCACGATAGCCTTGAACATGTTGGAGATTGCTACGAAACCGTGGCATAAAAAGTCACCCGTTCGCGCGCGCGACGTGTGCGTGTGAGAACCAATTTGAGTCCCCGCCATCCCCGACTCCCATTCGATTATTACACCCAATAATAAACAGATTTTTGATAAACGTTTTACGCACGAAGGTACTCTTACTCAATATGTCGCAGGAGTGGCGGCCAGACGGATATACGCTCGACGAAGAAGACCCCCGGTGGGGTATCTGTGATTATTGCAGCAAGAAAGTCTTCGTCGGCGGAAAGAACAAATCGGATCTCGTCCGCCATCAGGACGAGTGCAAGCATCGCTGACGGACAATTCCGTCTGCTCTTTTCACGACGTCTAGTGACGACTCGCGAGCGAACGAAGGGCGTTTACGCCTCCGAAGGATATCGTCCAGTAACAAATGGCTCGCAAAGACCACTACTACAACAAATCTAAACAGGAGGGGTATCGCTCCCGGTCGGCCTACAAACTACAGCAGTTGGACGGTGAGGCGAACCTCATCGACACGGGCGACACCGTCGTTGACCTCGGGGCGGCACCCGGCGGTTGGCTACAGGTCGCAAAGGAAAAAGTCGGAGACGCCGGTACGGTCGTCGGCGTCGACCTCCAGCGAATCGACGAGTTGGACGGCGTCGAGACGATTCGGGGGGACATGACCGAAGAGGAAACTCGCGATAAAGTCCGCGAGACGGTCGGTACCGCCGACGTGGTGCTCTCGGACATGGCACCGAACATGACCGGCGAGTACAACCTTGACCACGCGCGCTCCGTCTACCTCGCTCGAATGGCGTTCGAGACGGCCCTCGAAGTGCTCGACAGCGGCGGCGACTTCGTCGCAAAGGTGTTTCAGGGGCCGGATTTGGACGATTTGCGCGCCGACATCGAAGACGAGTTCGAGTACGTAAGAACGATGAGTCCGGACGCCTCGCGCGACGAATCGTCCGAGGTCTACCTCGTCGCCCGTGGCTACCTCACCTCGCCCGTCGAAGCGGGCGACACCCTCGAAGTGACCATCGAAAACGTCGGTGACGAGGGCGACGGCATCGCGAAAGTCGAAGGCTACACGCTGTTCGTCCCGAACACGGAGGCGGGCGAGACGGTCGAAATCCATGTCGAAGAAGTGAAACCGCGATTCGGATTCGCGCAACGAATCGACTAACGTGCGGGATAGTTTCGACCGCAAGGCGACTCGTTACGAGTTCAGCGACCCGTAGACGAGAAGCGAGGTCGTGCTCCCGAACAACCCGACCAGTACCAGTCGCAGGACGGTCGAATCTCCGCCGTCAACGAATGGAATCGTCGCAAACGCGGCGATTCCGACGAAACCAAGCACTATCGCGAGAATCCGGTCGTACTTCTCGTCGTACTCGATGCTCGCAATTCGAACCCACGGGTTCTCGTCCGGGTCGCTACTGTATGTTCGTCGTCGCCGCTCGATTCCGTTCTCAGTTCTGACGGCGTAGAACGCCCGTCGCATCGACACCAGAATGCTACCGAACATCGCCCCGGCGAACAGCGCCACAACGAGGTTTTCGTCGCTCCCGAGGACGGTCACGCAGACCCCGAAACCGAGCGTCGGGAGGAGAAACAAGCCAGCGAGTTCCAACATATCGACGGCTGGAGCGGTTTCCTCCCGTTGGGATTTCATCCGGCTGTTATTTCAGCACGTTCGTACTTAGAGATTTGCCACTGAGCGTCTTATTCAGAAAATCGAGGACGAATTAGTGCCGCGTTGTCACGAGATTCGACCGTCGTTTCATTTGCTAGCGTCTCTTTCGCTTCCGCGAGCCAGGACGGACGCTCGACCGTCGTCGTTCCCACGTCCTCGTAGGAAATCGTTCGTTTCCAGCGCGCAGACCGACCACGAAAGTCGTAGTCGTACTCAAGGACAAACTGCCAGATTCGACCGTCGGAGTCGATGAGCGCGGACATCGCGACGTTCGTCACCGTCACTTTCTTTCCCTTGGAACCGGCGAACGCCATCCGCTGTGTTTCGTTCGTTCCGACGACTCGATAGAGCGTCGTCCCGTCACGTTCGACCGACCCCGTGACGTTCGTCGGTATCGCGTCGAATAGGTTCGCGTAGTACTCCTCCATGGCGAACTGACCGCGGAGATACACCTGACCGCTCGATTTGTCGAATCGCCCGTCCTGCGTTTCAAGATGGGTGTAGGAGACGGTGCTGTTGCTGTAGGTGCGGTAGAGCTGCGTCGATTCGTCACCGTTGAATCCGGACGACATCGTGGAGGAGTTGTAGCGGCGTCGGTCGGCACCGACCTGCACCGTCTGTCGTTGGCGACCGATTTCGGTGCCGTTCGTCGCGGTGACGACCGTGGTCGAGCGCCACGTGAACGACCGACCGTCGAGCCCCTGCCGATGGGTGAACGCCAACTGCTCGGGGTCGGAGACGCCAGCACCCGTCAGCCCCGGCGCGAGGTTCGCGTCTTTCGGAAAGGTAGTCGCGTCGGTCGTCGAGGAGTCGGTCGTCGAGGAGTCGGTCGTCGAGGAGTCGGTCGTCCTCGGCCCCGAATCCAATCCGAGGAAGGAACTGCACCCCGCGAGACCGACGACGAGGACGAGGGCGACGGCAATCGCACTGCGTTTCATACCATCCGATTTATTCACAAGAATAAATAGATTCGTGTATTTTGAACTATCGTGTGGAATTACCGGTAGAAGTCCAAGATAGAAGGAAGTGACGCGGATTTCGGCAAAAAGTTCAGTTTCAGTTCGCCGTTGTCGAATAGGGAGATTCGTGGCCCCGCGAACGTAGGTAGCCGACGACGGCGTAGACGAACGGCGTGTCGAGGAAGGCGATGAGTAGTTTCATGATGTACTGACCGACCATGAGTGCAAGGATGACGCTCACGGGGAGTTGCACACCGACGCCGAGATACTGCGGGAAGACGAAGAAGGCGACACTGACGAAGATAACGGTATCGACGGCTTGACTGCTCGCCGTCGAACCGACGTTTCGCGCCCAGAGATGCGCACCGTCGGTGAGTTCCCGAATTTTGTGGAAGGTAATGACATCCAAGTTCTGGCTGACGAGGTATGCCAGCAGGCTTCCGACCACGATGGGCGTGCTCGCCCCGAGGACGGTTTCGAATTTCGCCGGGTCAACGCTAGACTGGGCGGCGGGCGCTTGGATGGTAGACCAGACGAGCGCCAGCATGACGAAATTCATCACGAACGCGACGTTCACGAGACGCGTCGCGGCGCGGCGTCCGTACAGTTCGGAGTAACAGTCAGACGCGAAGAACGTCAGCGCGTATGCCAGCGCCGCCCCCGGCAGAACGAGCGCGTCGCCGGTAATCGGGAGCGAAAACGGAAGCGAGAACGCCAGCACCTTCGCCGCGGTGAGTTGGGCCGTCACGAGCGCCGTGACGAACAGCCCGGCGATAGCGAGTTGTCCCGTGGCGAGAGCGGACTGTGGACTTCTCTCAGTCATCTTGGAGTCGCCCGTGTCGCTCATCTATCTCATCCAAAACGTCCAGCATTTTTCTGACCGAGGCGCGAATCGCCTCGCTCCGGTTGACGAACTTGCCGTCGTCACCGACGTGCTCGTCCAAGTCGGAGAGCAGTTCGTCGGGCACTTCCACGCTTATCTTGCTCATACCGTGATATTCTCGACAGCATACTTAAGCGCACCGTCAGGCACGTCTGCCGCCGATCGTGACCAGCCAGAGGATGGCGAGTCCCAGTCCGTAGGCGAACGAAACCGGGATGGCGACGAGGAACATGGTGTAGAGGCTGTCCGGCGTCACCAGTCCGGCGACTGCGAAGGTGCCGACGACGAACACCCGCCAGCGGTCGCGCATCGTCTTGTAGTTGAGGATGCCACCCGCGTGGAACAGGAACATCGTGATGGGAATGTCGGCCAGCAGGCCGATACCGACCGTGGTGAGGAAGACGAGCCAGAAGAAGCTCTTCACCCGGTAGGAGATTATCATGTCCGCGGCGTGGGCGTCGGTGACGAGCCACGAGATGATGCTCGGCGCGATCAACCCGTAGCCGATGGCACTGCCGACGAGGAGGCCGACCAAGAGCGCCCCGCCCCAGAGGAAGAACACGTTGCGGTTCCCCTTGACGAGTTTGCGGTCTTTCATCGCGGGCCAGCCGTAGTACATCACCATCGGAAGCACCGAGACGGCGGCGAGCAGAGTACTGATTTTCACCTCGAAGATGAGCGCCTCGACGGGATGGAGGGTGACGATGTTGAGCAGGTCGCCCTGTCGCACGATTTCTTGCGGAACGCGGCTCGTGAAGTCCTCTCTGATGTAGCCGATACCGCCGCGATACAGCGCGACGAAGATGCCCGCGAGGACGAGCATGAAGACGCCCACGATGCGGAACATCTTCGACGTGAGGCTCCGGAAGATGAACGCGATGTCGTAGTAGTAGCCGCCGATGTCGTCCTCGGTCGTCTCGTCTTCGGTGAAGGCGTTCGCCATGCCCGCGGCAGTGCTCTGGAAGACGTTGTCGTCGCCGTCCTCCGTACTCGACTGTTGCGCCACGTCCTCTGCGAGCGGTGCACCGTCCGCCTCGCGGACTTCGGGTTCTTCCTCGCTCGCTTCTTCCTCGTGGACTTCGTCCCACCTATCGAGGATGAGTTGAGCCTTCTCGGGATTATCCTCGTCTATCGCGTTTCGCGCGTGGTCGAGGGACTCGCCTTCGCTCATCTCCTCGAACAGTTCGGGTGGGGCGGCGCGGACGCCTTCGGCGTTTAGTTCGTCGATGTCGAGCGCGCTCGGTGACCCCGACAGCGAACCCGAGCGTTCCACGCTCGAACCGGCTTCGAGCGAGGCGAACAGGAAATACAGCAGTGCAACGACGAGCGTGAGGAGTGCGATGCCAGCTACGACGACGATAATCGCCGTCTCGCGGGGTAAGCCGAGAAGCTGTTGGAGCGTCGGCACGTCGTTTATCGGTCGGTACTTCGCCGGAAGTTTGGGAAGCAGTTCGTTCTGGACGTAGACGCCGCCGCCCCGCGAAATGAAGAGGTAGGAACCGCCAGCCGCGAGGAGCGTGATGCCGACGATGTGGTTCCACTTCTGCCGAACCGTTTTCCGCAGGCTCACCTCCTCGCTTCCGCGGCGGATGGTGACGACGATTTTCGTCAAGTAGAGGCTGAACCCGTACAGGATGAGCAGCGGCGCGGCCCACATAATCTGCGTGAACGGGTCTGGGGGCGAGAAGAACGCGCCGAAGGTGAAGATGCCGATGACCGCGTACCGCCACTTGTCGCGGAACGTTTCGTAGGGAACGATGCCAGTGTAGCCGAGAATGCTCATGATGAGCGGCATCTCGGCGGCGAGTCCGAACGAGAGCGTCAGCACGAGGACGAACTCCGTCCACTCCACGATACCGTAGTTCGGACTGAATCCCGCGTTGACGGCATTTTTCGCGAGGAACTTGAACATCAGCGGGAAGAAAAGCGAGTAGCCGTAGGAGAGCCCGCCGATGAACAACGCGATAGCGAGACCGATCATCGGGGCGATTTTCCAGTACGAAATTGGGATGTCGGGATACCATTCGCGTTGGCGGAGCGAATCGCGGCTGAGATAGAGCAAAACGGGAAGAGAGATGAGCGCACCGGAGATCATCGCGATTTTAGCCTGTAAGAGGATGACGTCGAACGGCGTCATCGCGATGATGTTGACCTTGTTCATCACGTCCTGCGGCATGCCCGAGGTCGTAACGTTCTTCAGAAACGGCCAGATACCCGGAAACGGCCCGATGGGCGTCGTCATCGCGTAAAACGATCCGAGGAACGCGATGACGAAGACGATGAAGACCTTTTGCAGATGCTTCTGTGCAGTCGATAGCATCGCACCGATCGTTTCACGGCCACTAGCGACAGTTTTCGCCGTATCTTCGTCGATAACACCGCTCCCCGAGGTAGACATTCCTTGCGAATGGTAGCCCCGTCCCAGTTATCAATCTTCTCGTCTCGCAAGATGAAGAAAGCCTATAATAACCCGGATGCTTAGCCCCGGGTGAATGGGCGAAGAATCGGAGGCGACGGCAGGCAGTAATCTATCGAAGAATCCGTCTTCGGAGGAGACTCGGGAGCCACCGGAGGACGAGGAGCACCTGTACACGCCAGAAGACCCCGAACCAGCGGTCGAACGGCCGACTCAGCCTGCGGACGACGAGGAGATGCCGCTGGCCGACCACATCGAGGAGATGATAAAACGGCTCGCGGTCGTCCTCATCATTGCGGGCGTCGTGAGCGTCATTACGCTCCCGTTCGCGGAGCGGGTCATCAACTTCCTCTGGTACTCGGTGCTCCCGGTCAGCAATACCACCCGTCCTCGGCTCTACCACCCGCTCGCGCTCGTCATGACGGAGTTGAAGGTCGCCAGCCTCGCGGGAATTCTCATCGCACTGCCGGTGATGGTGTATCAGACGTATCTGTTCATGCGCCCCGGTCTGTATCCGAACGAGCGTCGGTACTACCTCGCCGCGGTTCCGACGAGCCTTGTCCTCGCCTTCGTCGGCGTCAGTTTCGCCTACTTCCTCATCCTTCCCGCCATCTTCACCTACTTCCTCTCGTACACGGAGGGGGCAGAAATCGTCGTAGTCGCGTTCGGCTTGACGAAGACGTTCAATCTCATCCTGATGATGATGGGCGTGCTGGCGGTCGTCTTCCAGATTCCACTGCTCATCATGCTCGCAATCATGATGGGGCTGACGACCCGACAGTGGATGGCCAACCGCCGACTCTACTTCTGGAGCGGATTCCTCGGCTTCTCGTTCCTGTTCAGTCCCGACCCGACCGGAATGGCTCCCTTCCTCGTGGCGCTCACGATGGTCGGCCTGTTCGAAGGGACGCTACTCCTGCTGAAGTGGACGGGAAGATAACGTTTCGCGCCGTTTCATCTCACTGGCTGAGGATTTTTCACCATACAATGGATGCTTTCGAAGACCGTAACCGGCTTATAACTAAGAGAGCTGATTGCGTAGCGGTTTGTAGCGTTCGCGCCTTGCCCTTAGCTCGCGTGCCAGCAAGCTACAGACCGCAGTTCGCGTGCCAGCAGACTGCCACCCTTCGGGTGCGAACGCCCACGCACGATTTCTACGAGTCGCCAGTCGGATAGTCGGTGCTGAACACGTCCTCGACCAGTGGCTCGTCGGTTCGCTCCGACTCGTTTTCGGGACTCACGCTACCGGTTCGGTAGCCACCCAAATCAAGGGTGACGTGGTCGAAACCGAGTTCCGTAAGGTGCTCACGGGCGGCACTGGCAAACTCCTCGTCCAGCGCGAGAGAGAGTTCGTCCTCTCCGACTTCGATGCGCGCGAGGCCGTCGTGGTCGCGGATGCGGAACTGCGAAAAGCCCCATTGGCGGAGGAGCGCTTCCGCACGCTCGATGCGCGTCAGCCGTTCTTCGGTGACTTCGAGACCGGTCGGAATGCGCGAGGAGAGACACGCCATCGAGGGCTTGTCGGCGACGGAGAGGTCGTATCGCTCCGCGATTTCGCGCACTTCGGCTTTCGAGATGTCGTGTTGCAGGAGCGGCGAGTAGGCATCGAGTTCCTCCACGGCGCGCAGGCCGGGGCGATGGCCAGCGTCCACGTCGTCGGCGTTCGTCCCGTCGCAGACGATGTCGATTCCGAGTTCGTTCGCTCGGTCGAACATCGTCCCGAGGCGCATCGTTCGGCAGTGATAACAACGGTCGTCGTCGTTGGCGACGAACGAAGGGTCGTCTAGTTCGCTGAACTCCGCGATTTCGTGGCGGATGCCGATTTCTTCGACGACTCGTCTCGCGTCTTCAAGTTCGGCGTCCGGAAGCGTCTCGCTCTTTGCGGTGCACGCGACGGCGTCGTCGCCCAACGCGTCGTGGGCGATAGCGGCGACGACGCTCGAATCGACACCGCCACTAAACGCGACCAGCACGCCGTCACGGTCGGCGAGGTCTGCTTTCGCGGCGGCCAGTTTCTCCTCGACGGTCGGCATACTCGTTCGTCTCTGCCGAGAGGGGAAAAGCCCCTCGTGACGCTCGTTCGATTCTCCACCGTCGTCGGGAACGTTTTTTTATGTATGACGAAATACCACGGAGCGAATGGATTTCGAGGCGATACCGGGCGTCGGTGCCAAGACCGCTGACTCGCTCGCGGAACTCGATGACGCCGAGCGAGCGCTGAAGACCGGCGACGTGGCTACGCTCGCGCAAGCGCCCGGGATCACGGAGGGACGCGCCGCGGCCATCGCGCGCGCCGCCATCAGGATTCGACACGACGACCCCGGTGGCTTTCTCGCGACCGATAGAGCGCGCGAACTGTATCGAGACGTACTGTCGCTGTTGCAGGCGCGAACCGTCACGACCTACGCCGAAAAGCGCCTCGAAACGCTGTATCCGAGCGCGACCGCCTCCCGCATCGAGGAAGTGCGCGAGTTCACGACACAGGCGATGGAACGCGAACCGACCGCCGACGTACGGGACGCGTTGGCTGGCGTCGAACCCGTCTCGACACCGCACAGCGTCAGCGTCCGCGACCGCTGTCTGGCGACGACAGACGCCGAGCGGTACGCGACGGCTCGCAGAGAGATTCCAGAACTCCCCGTCGAAGTGGTCGAGGACGCACGGGAACTGGCCGAGTTGGCTCGCGGCTACTCTACCGTCGTTGCATTGGACGAGTCGTTCACGGGCGTCACGGTCGAGGGAGACGTTCGCGTCGAACCCGACGCCTTGGAAACGCCGGCGGAACTCGTCCCCGAGCGACCGCTGGCCTTCTTCGCCGAAAACCGCGACACCCTACTCGCCGCCGCAGAAGTCCATCGCGTCGCTGGACTGGACGCCCCACTGGACATCGAGGCACTGGAATCGGCACTGGCCCGCGTCACCGTGGACGGCGGGGTCACGGGCGACGACGAACTCGTCCGCCTCACGGACGCTATCTCCGATTTGGATGCTGGCGTCTCGATGGCGGAGAACGTCGCCAACGACAGACTTCGGGACGCGATTCGTGAGCGCGACGTGACAATCGAAGGCTCCGACCTGCTCTCGCTGGTCGAGCGCGGCGCTGGCGTGGATTCGCTCCTCTCGCGCGAGTTGGCGGACGAGTACGACGCGGCAGTCGAGGCGGCCCGCGACCATCTCGTGGAAACGCTTTCGCTCGACGCTGGCGAAACCGAAATCGCTCGGCAGGCGTTTCCCGACGAGCCGTCGTTTCCCGTCGAGCATGACGAGAGCGTGATCGCCCGCCTCCGGGAGGAACTGGAAGCCGAAAAGTCCCGGCGGGAAGAGCGCCACAAGCGCGACCTCGCGAGAACGCTCGCGGACGAGCGCGAGTCGGCGGAGCAGTTGGTTCGCGCCGCGCTCGAACTGGACGTCGAACTCGCCATCTCCCGGTTCGCTCGGGACTTCGATTGCGTACTGCCGGAGTTCGGCGAGGCAGGGATTGGCGATGGGACAGTGACGGGATTCGACATCGTCGGCGGTCGCTCCCCCCTGCTGGACGTGGAGTTCTCGGCGGTCGAACCGGTCGATTACGGCGTATCGGGCGTCGCGCTCCTCTCGGGGGTCAACAGCGGCGGGAAGACCTCGACGCTGGATTTGGTGGCGGTCGTCGTGATCCTCGCGCAGATGGGACTCCCGGTACCGGCCGAATCGATTCGGTTGACGCGATTCGAAGAACTGCACTACCACGGGAAAACGCAGGGAACCCTCGACGCCGGGGCGTTCGAGAGCACGCTTCGGGAGTTCGCAGACCTCGCGGACGGGGAGGCGGGCCGCCTCGTGCTGGTGGACGAACTCGAAAGCATCACCGAACCCGGAGCCAGTGCGAAAATCATCGCCGGGATTTTGGAGGAACTCGGCGAGCGCGACGTAACCGGCGTCTTCGTCTCTCACCTCGCGGACGAGATTCGGGACGTGGCCGACGAGGAGGTGGCGGTCGATGGCATCGAAGCCAAGGGATTGGTCGATGGGGAGTTGGTCGTCGAGCGTTCGCCGGTGAAAGACCATCTGGCGCGTTCGACGCCCGAGTTGATTGTCGAGAAACTGGCCGACGGCGGGAAGAGTGGATTTTACGGACGACTGTTGGAGAAGTTCGACTAGCGAGGTCGGGGAAGATAAAGATCTGAGTTCGAGAAATCAGAGACTACTGATTCGTGGAGACGATTTCCACGACGGAACGGTGTTCGAGTTCCGAACTGGAGCCAATTTGTCGCTTGCTCCGGCAGTCGATGCCGTGGAGGAACCCGTCGCCGATGTCGCTGTGCAGGTGGTACGCGAAGTCTTCGGCGGTCGAACCGCCGGGGAGGAGGAAACAGTCGCGGAAGACACCCTTCTCGCTGGCGCTGCCGTTCGCCGAACCGGGGAAAATCGCCATCAGATTCAGTTCGTCGAACAGCGCGGTTTCGAGGGCCTGCTGAACGCCGGTGCCGCCGAATTCGGTGACGAATCCCCGAATCTGTTCGAGTCCCTCCTCCTGTTCGTCGCTCACGTCGCCCGTGATTTCGAAGTCCGCGTCACCAGGGTCGTAGTCGATGACGCCCTGTTCGGCCGCGTTTTTGAGGGCTTTCTCGGCGTGCGCGCTGGACGGGACGATGGTCAGGTGCTCGTACTCCGAGTCGGACGTGATGTCCGCGTAGTTTTCCTGCGCTTCGGGCGTGTCCATCTTGTTGGCCGCGATGACCATCGGTTTGGTTCGCTTTCGAATCTCGCGGGCGAGTTCCTCGCGGTCGTCCTCGTCCCACTCGTCGGGATCGAGTTCGAGACCGAGCGCGAGAATGATTTGCTTGATTTCGTCCTTGTTCGTCTTGAACGCGGACATCTGCTCGGCGAGGTCGATTTCGATGTGTTTCTCGTCGCCGTCGTAGCCCGACCGGTAGCGGTCGATGCCCTTCTCCAGAATTTCGAGATACCACATGTCGAGTTCGTTTTCGAGAAACGCGATGTCCTCGCGAGGGTCGTGACCCTCGGTCGGTTCGCCCTCGATGTCGGTCTGGCCAGAGAAGTCAACGACGTGAACCAGCACGTCGGCCTCGTTCAGGTCGGTCAGGAACTGGTTGCCGAGGCCCTTGCCTTCGTGGGCACCCGGAATCAGCCCCGCTACGTCCACGAGTTTCGTCGGAACGTAGCGCGTCCCCTCCTCGCAGAATCCGACGCTCGGCGTGCAGGTTTCGTCGAACTCGGGCGCGGCACAGTCCACCCGAACGTATGCCTCGCCGACGGCGGGGTCGATTGTCGTGAACGGGTACGCACCCTCCGGTACGTCGTTCATCGTCGCGGCGTTGAAAAACGTCGATTTGCCCACCGAGGGCTTCCCGACGAGTCCGATTTTGTAGCTCATTAGGCCGGATTGGGAAATCCGTGGCTAAAGGCGTTTTCAAACGCTGACACGTCTGTCGCGTGGTACCGCGTGGCGAAGGGAAGGACGATATATCGTGCGTGCCCGCCTTAATGGCCGGACGAAGTGGCAATCAATTAACGTAGCTGACTACAACAGTGACCAACTCGGGTTACAACTGCACATTGGAGATGTAAATACTGACCGAGGCGATACGCCAGACGTTACGATTTGGCACACCGGTAACCCGAGTGAACGCTGTGAAACGGCCACCACGACTTCTGACCCCTCAATGAAGTGATTCCAGAAAGATACGCGCCCTGTATCCAGCACTATCTCATCAAATCGTCATCTGTCGAGAAATTCAACAGAGCCACCCTCGCCTAAAACCCAATTATTCGGGCGTAATCCCGTGACCAGGCCCACGAAGTGTAATTTTCGGCCCTCTTGTCGTCGAAATCACGTCTTCGGCCAGCAACAAATTCCCGTCCAAATCGACGTGCGAGAACGACCCGAGTCCGGCGACGAGGTGCGCGCTGGTGTGAATCCCGATTGCGCTTTCGAGCATGCAACCGACCATCAAATCGACGTTCGCGGCCTCCGCGATGCTGGCGATGTCCGCCGCCGCCAGCGGCCCGGATTTGCCAAGTTTGACGTTGAGTACGTCCGCGGCATCTTCGCGGACGACGCGAATCGCGTCTTCCGGCGTGAACACCGCTTCGTCGGCGGCGACGGGGACCGAAACCGCATCCCGAGCGCGAGCGAGACCGACCACGTCGTCCGCCGGAACTGGTTGCTCGATGAGCGAGACATCGATGCCCCGCGATTCGAGTTCGTCGGCGAACCGGGCGGTCTCTTTCGGCGTCCAACCCTGATTCGCGTCAACCGCCAGTTCCGCGTCGGGCGCGCCCTCGTGGACTGCTTCGACGCGCGCGACGTCCTCCTCGACAGTAGTTCCGGTTTTTATTTTCAGTTGGTCGAAGCCGTCCGCTACCGCCCGTTTTGCCCGGTCGTTCGCGTCGTCCGCCGACAGAATCGGAATCGTGAGGTCGGTCGTTATCGATTCTGGCGACCCGCCGAACAGTTCCGAAAGGGGCATCTCCCGCTCGCGACAGTAGGCGTCCAAAATCGCGGTTTCGACAGCGAAGAGCGCCGACACCATGCCAGGAAAGGTCGAGCGAACGTCGGAAATCAGTTCGCGGTAGTCGGCGAGATTGTTGCCTTCGAGCAAGTCGCTGGCGGCGCGAGCAGTTGCGAGCGCCGCGTCTTGGGTTTCCCCCGTGACGGGAGTGAGCGGCGAGCCTTCGCCGTATCCGGTCGCGTTCTCGGTTTCGACCGTCACGAGCAGGTTGTTCGCGCGGTGCTGTGTTCCGAGCGAGATTTCGAACGGTTCGCGGAGCGGCAGGTCGAGCGGCGAGACCGACACCCGCTGGACGTTCATACGACCTCCCGAACGATGGCGAGGAGGTCGTCGGGGCCGTCCTCATCGTAGACGTTCGCGGCGGGTACCGGATACTCGACCTGTTCGGGGTCGCCCCACGTCGAGACCCCGGCGACGGTCGCATCGGACAGTTCGTTCACGAGGTCGATTTCCGTCTCGACGCCCGCGACCGGCCACTGCTCGAAATGCTCCCGGCGACCGCGGTCGGGTTGATCGGCCAGCACCACGGCGTCGGGCCACGCTCCGTGGAGGATGGAGAGCGTGACGCCCGAATAGGCGCGGTGGGTCAGCGCGGCTTGCCCCTCCACGAAGACGATGTCGTGGTCGTCCGCGACTTCCTTCACGAGGTCTTCGACCACGCCAGCCATGAAGTCCGCCGGGACGCGGTCAACGACGACGCCGCGATGCGCGCCGACCATGATTCCCGTCTGACCGGTTGCGACCCACCCCGCGTTCAATCCGGCGCGTTTTGCGGCGCGATAGAGTTCGAACGTCGTCGTGCGCTTGCCGACCGCGCAGTCGGTTCCGGCGGTCAGCACGACGGCGGCGTCTGCCTCGTCTACGTTTCCGTCGCCGACCCGGAGGTCGTCTCCCGCTGGCGGTTTCCGCACGTCGAACAGACGCGCGTCGTGCTCGTCCGCGAGTTCCTGCCACGACGACTGTTCGGAGAGAAAGACGTGCAGTCCGGAGACCACGTCGAGTCCGGCGCGAATCGCTTCCTCGATGTCGGCGACCCACTCGTCCGGGAGCGCACCTCCGGCGGGAGCGACCCCGATGACGAGTGCCTCGGCGTCCGGCGCGCAGTCGAGGGCTTCGGCAGTCGAGGCGACGATGGGTACGTCGGAAACGTCCGACCGGCCGAGAACGTCGCCCGCCTGCTCGCCGGCGTGCGTCGGGTCGATGACTGCCTGCGCGTCGAACAGTTCGCTGTGCATGACGACACCGTTGGCCGTCTTACCGTCCATGGTTCCGAAGGCTCCTTCCGCGAGAACAATCGCAGGTGCAGGGGCGTCGAAAGCGTCCCGGAGGTTCATGTGCTATGAGGGCGCACAGTCGATGAAAATTATGCCCCCTCGCATAGAAGGGTCGGCGACGCCGGAGCAGGGTTTTCGTGCAGACAGATGGCATATTTATTAGAAATACGCTTTTGCCTGGCTCGCCCTTCTTTCCGTATAGATGACGGTACCGGAGAACGCCGGTCTCCGGGTAACACTGGACATTTGGCATCCCGACTGCTGGACGCTCAAAGTGACTGACGAGACCGGAGCGGGTCTGCTGGGTCACGGTGTCCACACCATCGACGGGATGGCTACCGGCCGATTCACAGCCTACGGAAACACGCAGGAGGAGGTAGACGACCTCGTCTCGGCGATTCGCGCGTCCGACCTTATCGACTCGGTGTGGGAGACCGACCATCCGCACGCGACGGACGATTCGATAGCCTTCGGCACCGCGAGCAGGGGCATCGTCGTTCGGTACAACTTGGAGAACAGCATCAACGACGCCCTCGTCTCGCGGGGGTTCATCCCCGACGAACCGGTTCGGATGTACGGCGGACGCGAGTACTGGACGGTGCTCGTCGAGGCGGACAAAGCGGAACTCCACGACCGAATCGAAGCCGTCAGTCGAGAGATGGACGCCGACATTCGCGTGCGCCACATCGCCACGGCGGAGACGGGAAGCGGAATCCTGCGAACTGACAACCTCTCAGAACGCCAGCGCGAGGTGTTCGAACTGGCGCGCCAGCGCGGGTATTACGAGTGGCCTCGCGGCGTGACGGCGACGGAACTGGCTGAGGAAGTCGGGATTTCGAAGACGACCCTGCTCGAACACATTCGGAAGGCAGAAGCGAAATTGCTAGGGTGAGATCGTTAAGAGGATAGTTTCGAGTTCGATAGTGCGAAAGTCACCTGTCGAGAAGTCAATTGATTCGACAAAATGTCGCTAGCTACTCCCGACTCCAATCATACCGCACCCGCAACCGCACCGCAGAAGCCACAGACCTCCCCAACCGACTGCGTTTCTCGGTCGCTTTGCTCCCTGCGATATCTGCGAGCCACGGTCGCAGGTCAGCAAGACGCTTCGCGTCTTGCAAGCCTCATCACTTCGCACGACTTCGGCAGAGGCCCGAGGACACCGTCGTCCGAGGGTCTCTGCTAGCGCGCGCCACGTGAACATTTGATTGTGCGAATTCTCACGAACCATCCCGGCGTGCGGGAGCGAACCGCCGGTTCGCTCGGTCGAAGTACGGAAGTCGGTTGGGCAAGGAGTGGACGGTTTGCGGTTTCTGGAGTGAGCGATAGCTACCATCGTGAGAAACTGGATGAGTGTAACTCCAGAGGAGTCGGCAGCAACTAGCGACACGGAAATAGTCACTCGTACCGGTGAGAGGAAAGATCAACCCCGAAATGCCGAAACCCCACATAGTAGGCACGGGGTCTAAGCGACAATCTCGTCGTATGTCACCATATGTCATCCTCGCACGGCAAAGACAGCAATAGTCTTTCGCGCGACATGGGACTGTTCGGGGCGATGAGTACGGTCGTGGCGGGCACGCTCGGTGCCGGGTTGTTCGTCACGCTCGGCACCGCGAGTAGCACGACCGGGCCGAGCGTCATCCTCGTGGTGGTGCTCTCGGGGATTCTGGCGATGGCAATCGCGGTCAACTACAGTTGGATGGCGACTATCTTCCCCGGTGCTGCCGGGTCGTACGCATACGTCTCCCGGACGTTCGGCAGTCGACTTCCGGGTTTTCTGGTGACGTGGTCGAAGTGGTTGGGGTACATGGCCGCCGACGCGGTTCTCGCGCTGGGGTTCGGAAGCTATCTCCAAGTGTTCTATCCCAGTGTGAATCCGGAAATCGCGGGGTTCGTGCTTCTCACCGTTCTCTTTCTCGTCAACCTCGTCGGCACCAAAGAGTACAGCGTCAGCCAAAACGTCATCTTCGCGGTGTTGATGGTGGCCATCCTCGTTCTCGTTATTCCGGGGTCGTTTAGCGTCGATCCCGCGAACTACCAACCGTTTTTCACCGGCGGATTCGATGGCTTCGTCGGTGCCGCCGTCCCGCTGTTTTACGCCTACATCGGCATCGCGGTTGCGGGACAGATGGGTGCCGAAGTAAAGAATCCATCTCGAAACCTCCCGCTGGCGATGGTCGGCGGGACGCTCGTGCTCATCCTGCTCTACATCTGGACTGCGGCGGTCATCTACGGCGTCGTCGGCGACTACACCGTGCTGGCGAACTCCGAGCGACCGCTGGCGACGGCGGCAGAGGCGTTCCTCGGCGACAGTGGCACCGCAGTCGTCGCCTTCGGTGGTCTGCTCGCAACCGCGTCCAGCGTCCACGCGGTGATGGCGGCGGGCATCAAGATGCCCTACTCGTGGTCGTGGGACGAGGTGTTCCCCAGTTTCTTCTCGTCCGTGAGCGATCGTTTCGGGACGCCGCACTTCTCACTGCTGACGCTGTACCTCGTGGCGGCGGGCCTGACGTTCTGGAGTACGGGTCTCGACCAAGTGCTCGCAATCGCCACGTTCAGCTACCTCATCGCGTATGCCTCGGTTTCGATTACCCTGCTGTACGTCCGGGCGAGTCGCTCCGACCTCGCGGAACAGGCCGGATTCGATTACGGCTGGCTAACGCCCGTTACCGGACTTATCGGGACTGTCGGTGCTGTCGGTCTGCTGACGGAGGCCTACAAAGGCTCGCTCGGGATTTACGTCCCGTGGCTGGCCGTCGGTATCGTCGTCTTCGGCATCTACTGGTACATCGGCAACCGGCGCGGAACCGACGTGAGCGCGATTCTGGATACCCTGCCGGGCGTGCCGAGCGACGAGTACGACCCGGAGGTTCGAGAGGTGACTTCGGATGACTGAGTCGGGTAGCGTCGAGCAAAACATCGACGCCGAGGAAACTATCGACCTCTTGCAGGAGATGGTTCGGATTCCGAGTCCGTACTTCGAGGAGCACGAACTGGCCGAGTTTGTCTACGATTGGCTGGATTCGCGGGGTCACGACCCCGAGTACCACCACGTCAGCGAGCCAGAAATCACGGAGTACGAGGGAGACAACGTGATTGCCAAAGTGGAAGGGAGCGACCCCGACGCGCCCACGCTCCTGCTCAACGCGCACATGGACACCGTCCTGCTCGTCGAAGATTGGGAAGAAGACCCCTGCTCCGGGCGAATCGAGGACGGAAAGTTGTACGGTCAAGGAGCCTGCGACATGAAAGGTGGCCTCGCCGGAATCATGGTCGCCTTCGACGCGCTGGCCGACTGCGACCTCGCGGGCGACGTGCTGTTCACCGCGGTCGTGGACGAAGAAGGACCGTACGGACTCGGCTCCGACCGTCTCATTCGGGACGGCGTGCTCGACGACTGCGATGCCGCTATCGTCACCGAACCGGGGCCGGTTCTCGCGCAGGAAGACATCGAGAATCCCGCCCTCCTGCTCGGTGCGCGAGGGCGCTTCCTCTACGACATCGACGTTCGGGGAAAAGCCGCCCACGGTTCGCAACCGCACAAGGGAACCAACGCCGTCGTGGACGCCGGAAAGGTCGCCGACGCGCTGTCGAACCTCGACGTGGGAAGCCATCCGAAACTCGGCGACGGGTCGGTCTGCCCGCTCCTCCTCGAAGGTGGAAGCCAAACCCTCTCGGTGCCGGAGCGCGCTCGACTGATGGTAGACCGCCACGTCGTGCCCGGCGAAACCGAGGAGTTGGTGCGCGAGCAGGCAAAGGCGACGGTTGCAGACCTCGACATCGAGAGCGAAGTCGAAATCGGATTTCGGGAATCACCGGAACCGGACATCCGATACGGACCCTACGTCACGCCGGACGACCACGAACTCGTCATGTCTCTGTCGGATGCGACGGAGGTGGTTACGGGCGTCGAACCCGATTACGGCTACTTCGCCAGCGTCGGCGACTTCAACTACTTCGGTCATCGCGCCGACCTGCCGACCGTCATCGTCGGGCCAGACGGCGAGAACATCCATGGCGCAGGCGAATTCGTCTACACCGACGAGGTGGTCGAAGTCGCCCGAATCGTGGCCGAGGGCGCGATGCGATTCGTCGGTTCGAGTGAGTAGTAGCACTATCTTGGCGCGCGGGAGCGAAGCGACTCGCGCGAGGTCTTCGTGAGCGAAGCGAGCGAATGGCTCGTCAGAGCTCGTCTCTGACGGTGGACGACCGGAGGGAGTCGGTTGGGGAGGTCTGTGGGCGGTTGCGGTGCAGTGGCGGTAATGAGGAGTCGGCAGTTGCTCACCCAAACCAATCAACGACATTCTCACAGGGAAATACGACGGGAGTCGGCAGTAGCTAGCACCACGGAAAACGGACATCACAAAAGAGAATCTAATCGAACCACGCTCCCTATACCACGCGATTCGTGATTTCCTCGTCGGCGTCGATGTGCTGGACGTTCTCCCGAACCAGTTCCGCGATGTGGTCGTAGTAATCGCGCTCCGCGGCGGCGGCGTGGGGCGTCACGATCACCTCGTCCATCTCCCAGAGCGGGGAGTCCTCGGGAAGCGGTTCCTCCTCGAACACGTCCAGCGCCGCGCCCGCGATTTCGCCCGCTTCCAGTGCCGAAATCAGTGCCTCCTCGTCGGCGCACTGTCCACGCGCGACGTTGACGAAGTACGCATCTTCGCGCATGGCGGCGAACTCCGCTTCACCCATCAACCCCTCCGTGGTATCGGTCAGCGGGGTCGCTAGCGCGACGAACTGGGCCTCCGAGATCGCTTCGTGCAGGTCATCGTTCGTGTACACCTCGCGGACGTGCGGCACCGATTCGGCGGAGCGACGAACGCCCGTGACGTGCATCCCGATTTGATCTGCCCGCTTCGCAATTCCCTGCCCCAGCGTGCCGAGACCGACCACGCAGAGCGGTTCGTGCTGGAGCGTGAACGGTTCGTTCCACTCGGGGCGATTCCACTCGTAGTTCGTCTGGTGGCGGGCGAAAACGTGCAGTCGGCGGGCGATGGATAGCATCATCCCGAGCACGGTTTCGCCGACGCTGGTGCCGTGGATGCCGGTACTGTTCGTCAGCAGGATGCCCGCCTCCTCGAACTCGTCGAGGGGAAAGCGGTCGTATCCGGCCTGAATCGAGTGCACCCACTGGAGTTCGGAATCGAGGAGCACGTCCCGGTGGGCGAACGTCACCACCGCGTCGCAGTCCGCCAGTTCCTCGGGGTCGTCGCCGACAACGGCGACGGCGGGGTCGATAGACGAAAGCGCCTCGCGCAACTGCTCGGGTGGAAAGACTGCGCCGACCGAATCGTGGATGCCGAGATGGGAAATCTGCATGGGAAATGGTACCCGTGGGGGTAGGATGAATCTTCGGAACGAGGTGGTTTGGAAACCTCGCTTTCTTCTCGTTTCTGAAAGTCGGTCTTGTAAAACGTCTCGCAGAGGCGTTTCCGACAACCTGGCGGAGTAGAATCCGGAATCGCGGGACAGACAGTCAGTCACCCGCGTGCCACCGCTACGACCCGGCAGAGACGCCACTGGGCGAGTAGCGTGTCAGTGGTGGTTCGGTGTTAATCCCTTCATCACAAGGGGCTCAGTGGGGGTAACATTTCGTCATCACCACCAACAGACGATAGAAGGGAGGTAGTGAAAAACGTCACGCAGTGCAATCAACGCCGATCTACTCGTTCTTGTCGTTCCGCCAGTCGGCCAACTGCCGATGCTCCTCGGCCACCGCCCGAATCCCCACAGTATCCAGCACGCCGCGCTCCGTGACGTATCCCGACACCAGTTCGCCGGGTGTCACGTCGAACGTCGGATTCAGCATCGACAGGTTCGCGTCTCCCTCGTACACTGCTTCAGAATCGCCCGATTCCAGTGAGGGGTCGTTCGTCTCGTCGTCGCGGGGTCGAACCTTGTCCGTCGCGGTGACGGCGAACACGGGCACGCCCTCGTGGTTGCCAGCAAGCGCCGCCGACCGCGTTCCGGTCTTGTTCGCCACGTCGCCGTTCGGCAGGATGGCGTCCGCGCCGACGACGACGCACTCGATTCCCTCGGTCGCCAGCACGTGAGCAATCGCGGCATCGGTGTGGAGCGTCACGTCTGTCGATTCTGCGAGTTCCTCCGCGACGCCGACGCCCTCGCGCGCTGGCCGGGATTCCGCGACGAAGACGCGCTTTGCACCGCGAAGCGCGTTGAGCACCGTTCCGGAGCGCGAGAGCGTGAGGACGGTGGAATCGGTAATCTGCCTGCGCGCATTTTCGGTCGCCTCGTCGTCGATTCGATAGGCGCGCTCGATGGCGTCGATGGCCGACGCCTCGACCGATTTCGGGGAGTCGGCGTCGGCCATCGTGCGGTTCACCCGATTTTCCAGCGCGGCCATGCTCGGACGGGCGGCGAGCAGGTCGTTCGCCGTCTCAGTCAGTTCGTCCCAGTCGCCACCGCGAACCGCGAGCAGTCCGGCCCGGTCGCGGAGAACTTCGAGGGCGCGAACCGAGATGTAGGCCGACCCGTGTTCCGCGTCCTCGCCGACCGAATCCACGGTCGGCGCGACGTGATCGTAGGAAGTCCAGAGGCCGGGCACCGTCTCCCGGTGCAGGATTTCGGTCGGCGAGACCCACTCCGCATCGGTCGTTTCCCAGTCAGTCGTCGCGTCTCTGCTCGCGCAGTCGAACAGGTACGGGTGGACGACCCAGTGCGTATCGAGTTCGTCGTCCGTCACGTCGAAGGCGTCGCCCGCCCGGACGAACGTACAGGCATCGAGCAACCTGGTCTCTTCCTCGATTTCTTCGCGTGCAAGCGCGTCCGGATCGCCCTCGGCGTGTCCCGCGACCGCACCCCACTGGCCCGAATACGACCCGACCTCGTCGCTTCGCCGGAGCAAGAGCACGTCACCGCGATTGCGGAGAAAGCACGTGACGACGTGAACTTCGTCCATGGTGGAACGTCGCGCCGACGAAAGGAGAACCTGTGGGATCCCTGGTATTCAGCGGAGTCATCGCTCGTGGGCGACGAGGGTTTGGTCGTCACCGACGATGACGAGTCGGTCGCGGATGATGGGTTTCATCGTCGCCCGTCCGGATAATTCGTATCGTCGTTTGCGCGCGCCGTGGATGCCGAAGAGTGACAGTCGTTCTCGGCGGTTCTTCTCCCCGTCGCTCGTCGTGGTTTGTTCGACCGATTCGATGGCGATGGTATCCGCCGTCACCGAGAGGGGTGTCCCGAATTTCGCTCGGGTTCGCCATCGTTCCTCCCCGGTCGTTCGGTCGTAGGCGACCAGATACGTCTCGGTCGCGAGTCGGGTTCGGACGCGGGTCGTGAAAAACGACATGATGGCGTACACCATCGAGTCGTTCGCTTGCGGGATCGTTCCGACCGAGGCAATCCAGTTGCTCTCCGTGCGCCAGATGGCTCTCCCGTCGGGCGGATTCAACGCGGTCATCCCGCCGTCGGACGCGACGTAGACCGTGCCGTCGTAATGCGCGACGCGAGCGGCGCGGTCTATCTTCCGCTTCCAGAGCGTCGCCCCGTCGGTGGCGTCGTATGCCCGAACCACGCCCGCACGAGACGCCGCGAAGACGCGGTCGCCGTCGGTATCGAGCGAGGCGTGTGCCGCGCCGAACGGGCGGAGCCACGCGATTCGGCGCGTTTCGAAATCGAGCGCGAAGACGGCGCGTTTGCCGAGTTTGCCGCTGTATCCGGTGCTGTACAGTCGGGAGTCAGTCGCGACGGGCGGGAAGCGCCCGAACGTGAGGTAGCTAGTGCTGTACGCTTCGAGAGCACTACCGTCGAGCGGAACATTGTGAATGACGCCCTCCGCGTCGATGTATACGCTGTCGCCGTGGAGGACGGGCGACCCCATGATGCGCGAGAGGGAGGTCAATTGCTCGTACTTTCCCGAATAGGTGACCCAGCCGAGTTCGCTGTCGCTCGTGAGGGAACTCGTCACGGCGAATCCGTCGTCGGCCACGGCCGGAAATCGAGAGGGAAGTCCGCCGAGGTCAACCGTCCATCTGGAGTTCGCTTGAAGCGCGCCGCACCCGCTCCCCACCCCCAACAGACCGACGCTCGCCGTGCGGAGAAAGTCGCGGCGGCGGAAACCGCGGGCCATATTTAGAACCAACCAAAGTGAGCAAAAAGCGTTCCGGTGCGGATTTCGCCTCGAACGCTTTTCTACCAGCGCGACGAAACCACGGCCATGCTCCGGGTCGCCATCATCAGCGACACGCACATCCCAACCCGCGCGAATCGGCTCCCCGACTGGGTTCGAACCCGCGTCCAACGCGCTGACTACGCGATTCACGCGGGGGACTTCGACTCGGCGGATGCGCTGGCCTCCATCCGCGAGTTGACGGACGGCAACCTCACCGCAGTCGCTGGAAACACCGACCCGCGCTCGCTTCGCCTGCCCGAAGTGGCGACCCGCGAACTCGACGGCGTCACGTTCGTTGTCACGCACGGAACTGGGCCGAAACGAGGGTATCGGAAGCGAGTCGCCGAAGTCGTCCGGGAAGCGAGCGACGCCGAATCCGTCGTCGGCGTCGCCGGGCACACGCACGAAGTGATGGACGAGGAAGTTGCTGGCGTGCGACTGCTCAATCCCGGAAGTGCGACGGGGTCAGCGCCCGCCGAGAAGGCAACGATGCTCGTGGCGACTATCGAAGATGGTCGCCTGACCGTACAGAGCCACGAAAGCTGATAGGTTTGCGCGTTTCGGGCGGGTTTTTATCCGGGCACGCGAATGACCCGACATGAACGTCTTCGCGGTACCGGGGATTCCGGAGGTCGAACCCGGCGACGACATCGCCCGACTCGTCGAGGAACGGGTAGACCTCGAACCGGGCGACGTACTGCTGGTCGCGAGCACCATCGTCTCGAAGGCAGAGGGGCGCACCGCGAATCTGGCCGACTTTCCGGCGAGTCCGCGGGCAGAAGAACTCGCCGACCGTCTCGGCGAGATTGCCGGTGAGGAGAAAGACCCGCGATTCGCGCAGGCCGTCCTCGAAGAGAGCACCGAAATCATCATGGACGCACCGTTCTTGC
>CAYNQM010000009.1:0-7226 GCA_964399275.1 uncultured Haladaptatus sp. | reverse complement strand
CCTCCTGACCGTCACGCACTTCGGCCACATCGGCGTCAACGCGGGCATCGACCGTTCGAACACCGGAGACGCCGACCTCCTCTTGCTCCCGAAGCGCCCGAGCGAGAGCGCCGAGCGAATCAAGTCGAAACTCTCGCAGGACGTGCCGGTCGTCGTCACGGACACCTGCGGCCGACCGTTCCGACACGGCCAGCGAGGTGTCGCGCTCGGATGGGCCGGAATTCCGGCGAGTCGGGACTGGCGCGGGGAGCGGGACAGGGACGGCCACGAACTCGAAGTCACCGTCGAATCGGTCGTGGACGAACTCGCATCCACCGCGAACCTCGTGAGCGGCGAGGGCGACGACGGCCTTCCGGTCGTCGTCGTCCGCGACTGGGAGTTCGGCAATCACGAGGGGAGCGATAACTTGTTCCGGGCGGTCGAGGGTGATTTTATCCGGCAGGCACTCAGGGGGTGGGAGTTTGCGGAGCATTGAACTCACGCCCGAAGACCCCATCCCGGAACTGGTTGCGCTCGGCGCGCGCGCCGAGCGCGAGGGGTTCGACACCCTGTTCGCCAGCAGTCACTACAACAACCGCGACCCCTTCACCGTCCTCTCGCAAATCGCGGCAGAAACGGAGGACATCCGACTCGGGCCGGGTGTCGTGAACCCCTACGAAACCCACCCCGTCGCGCTCGCCTCGCAGGTCGCGACCATCGACGAAGCGAGCGACGGACGCGGAATCTGCGGACTGGGCGCGGGCGACCGTTCGACGTTGCAGAATCTGGGCATCGACCGCGACCGACCGCTCCGGCGCGTGCTGGAGACGATGAAGGTCTCGAAGCGACTCTGGAATGGCGAGCGCGTCAGCCACGACGGAACCTTCGTCGCGGAGGACGCGGGACTAAACTACGAGGTCGGCGAGATTCCGGTCTACGTCGGCGCGCAAGGACCGCACATGCTCCGAATGAGCGCGAAACACGCCGACGGCGCGCTGGTCAACGCCTCTCATCCCCGGGATTTCGAGTGGGCTGACGAGCGAATTTCGGAGGGGTTGGCCGAGCGCCCCGACCGTCGCGGCGAGTTCGACTTCGCGGCCTACGCCAGCGTGAGTGTCGCCGAGGACGGGGACGAAGCGCGCGAGGCGGCCCGGCCACCGGTCGCCTTTATCGCGGGCGGCGCGGCGAAGCCAGTGCTGGACAGGCACGGTATCGACCACGAGCGCGCCGAGGACATCGGCGCGAAAATCGGCGACGGAAACTTCTCCGCGGCGTTCGAGGCGGTAACGCCCGAGATGATAGAGGCCTTCTGCATCGCCGGAACTCCGGAGACGGTGGCCGAGCGAATCGACGCGGTGCTGGAGTACGCCGACAGTTTCGTCGCCGGGTCGCCGCTCGGACCCGATAGAGAAGACGCGATTAGCCTCGTTGCTGCGGCCCTCGACCGGACATATCCGGAATGAGGGGCGAGAGGAGTCCACCGACCGTCAGGAAGCCGAAGAAGAGGAGCGAGAAACCGACGAGGAGCGCACCCATGAGCAGGAGTATCGCCGGGGCCGGTCCGTTCGTTCCTATCTCGGTGAACAGTCGAATCATCTCCGTGACGTTGTGGACGAGGTCTACCATGCTCGAACGTCTGTGCCGGGGGTACTTGGTTTCTCCGTCACGCTTACGACGGGGTGATTCGTAGACGAGAACGTGTCGCGGGATACGTCACTGAACGACTTCGAGACAAGTGAGGCGAACGACGAGTCCGACGGGAGCGACGACGCCGAACCAGAATCGGACGGAGAAACCGAGTCGCTGGTCGGCACCGACGAGGACATCGAACCGGCCCGTGCAACCTACGACTGGACGTCCGATGGCGTGGCCTGCGAGGACTGTGGCGAGTCGGTCGAAACGCGGTGGCGCAACGGGGACGGAATGGTCTGTTCGGACTGCAAAGAGTGGTAGGTCAGTAGTTCTCGACTCGGAGACCGTCTATTCGGTCGAAGTGCGATACGTTTCGAGTGAGAATCGGTTCGTCGGTAACGAGTCCCGTCGCCGCGACGATACAATCACTTTCACCGATTGGCGTACCCTCGTTTTGGAGTTCTCCGTGGAGGCGTCCTGCCTTACGCATCACTGGTGCGTCGGCGGAGACGATGGTTTTCGTTTCGATGACGTTCCGAACCTTCTCGCGTTCCGTTTCCGATTCTACAGTTCGTTCGATACCGTGGTAAAGTTCGAACACCGTCATGGAGGACAGTTTCTGCTGAATCCGATTTCGTTCGAGCAGTTCGTATCGTTCGACTGCTCGCTCGTCGTTTTTCATCAGGTCGATGATAAAGGCAGTGTCCAAAATCATTCCATTCGCTCGGCGAGTTCGTCGAGTTCTCGTTCACGCTCCGCGCGTCTGTCCTCGATAACGTTCTGAAGCTCGTTCGCTTCTTCCTCGGAGAGGATTCCAGCGATTTCGAGCAGTGACCGCTCTCCGGCAAGCCGTTTTACCACGTCGGAAAAGCTCTCACCTTCGCGCTTTCTCGTCCGAAGCTTTTCGTACGCCTCGTCGTCCAGCGAGATGTTTTTCGTCCCCATACGTACACATATTGATGTGTGAGTTTATATAGCTAGGGCTGTCGTCGCTCGTCTCTCAGAGCACACAGCTATCTACTCGATTGAATTTACAATCCACAAAGTATTCAACAGTAACTCAAACACCTCTTTGAGTAGCGACAAAAGTTACAAAGGCACGTCTCTATAGTACGTGTAACGAGGGAGACGCATTATATCGCGTCTTCGACAGGGGCCATCCGAACCCGCAACCACCTAACCGCGGCATTCAGAGCATGAAGGAAGCAAATAAGAACCCCGAGCCGACTCCCGTAGAGCGACCGACAGACGAATTTGCGGACCCTCTTTCCGTCGAGGACGCGGCGGACTTGACACAACGAATTATCGACAACATCGAACACGTCATCGTCGGCCAGCACGAGGTTGCCGAACACATTTTGACGACGATTCTCGCGCGAGGACATCTCCTTTTGGAAGACGTTCCCGGCGTCGGGAAGACGATGCTGGCGCGGTCGCTGGCGCTCTCCATCGACTGTTCGTTCAAGCGCGTGCAGTTCACGCCCGACCTCCTTCCCTCCGACGTAACCGGCGTCAACATCTTCAACCAGAAGAGCCACGAGTTCGAATTTCAGCCCGGCCCGATTTTCGGTAACGTCGTTCTCGCCGACGAAATCAACCGTGCGCCGCCGAAGACGCAGTCTGCCCTGCTGGAAGCGATGGAGGAAGAGCAGGTCACAATCGACGGAAAGACGCACGACGTTCCGAATCCGTTCACCGTCATCGCCACGCAGAACGATATCGAGCAAGACCGAACCTACCAGCTTCCCGTCGCGGAGATAGACCGCTTCATGAAGAAGCTCTCGATGGGGTATCCGAATCCGGAAGACGAGTCCGAGGTGCTCCGCAGGGTCGTCGGCGAACATCCGATTCGCCGACTCGACCCGGTGGCAAGCGCCAGTAGCATTCGCCGGGCGCGAGCGACCGTCTCGAAGGTGACGGTTCAGGAACCCATCCGAGAGTACGTCACGCGATTGGCGAACTACACCCGGGACAACAGCCAACTTGGCGTGAGTCCCCGCGGGTCGATAGCCGTCCTCCGTGCGGCACAGGCGCGAGCAGTCCTCGAAGGCCGAGAGTACGTCGTCCCCGACGACGTGAAGGTGGAAGCGGAGACGGTGCTCGCTCACCGCGTCCGCGGCAGTTCCGGTGCGATGGGTGGCGAGGCGGGACGCACCGTCATCCAAGACGCCCTCGACAACGTTCCGGTGGAATGAGATGCTGACGAGACGTGGACTGGCGTTGGTCGTGGTCGGCGTCTTCGGCGTCGCGATGGCGTTTTTCTTCGGCGCGCGGTCGTTGAACGCGGTCGTCGGCCCGGTTCTCGTCGCGTTGGTCGTCGGCTACGTCCAACTGAAACGAACCGACCATCCGAACCTCGACGTGTCGGCACCGGGCGTCGGCTTTCGAGACGAAGACGCGACCATCACGCTCGGTTTCTCGGCCCCCGACCCCTTCGCCGGGCGAGTTTCGTTGGGACTCGCGGACGGACTCGAACACGAGGGCGACCCCGTCGAAACCAGCATCGGCGAGACGGATATCGAGTTCGAGGTGCGACTGGCCAACCGCGGCGAGCAGGCTATCGGCCCGGTGCGCGTCGTTGCGGAGGACGTGTTCGGTCTCTTTCGGCGAACGTTCACGCACCAAGTTCGGGAGTCGATACTCGTGTTTCCGCGAATCCGACACGTAAACGGCGTTTCGACCGTCACCGCGTTCGAAGAGAGTCTGGGCGTTTCGGCACGGCGCGAGTTCGACCAGTTGCGGGAGTACCAGCGCGGCGACCCGCTCCGCGACGTGCATTGGAAATCCAGCGCGAAGCGACCGGCAGACGACCTACTCATCCGCGAGTTCGAAACCGAAGAGGAGCGCCAGCGGATAGAAATCAGCGCAGAGGCGGACGCCGGACGTGTGGACGACGTGGCCGACGCGACGGCGAGCATCGGGTCTGCGTTGCTCGACGCAGGAATCACAGTCGGAGTGACGACGCCCGAGGGACGAGTGACGCCGGACTTCAACGACGGTCAGAAGACAGAGGTGCTCACCCTGCTCGCGCACATGGAAAGTGGCCGCCTGCACGAACGCGAACGGGAGCGAGCGGACGTCCTCATTCGCGGAGCGACCGGACGCAACGGTGCCGAAATCCAGTTCGGCGAACGGACGGTTTCGTTCGACGAGTTCGCGTCGATGGGCGCGAGCACGTCGCCACCGCAGTCGCCCCAGACGGCGCGTGCAGACGGCGGAACAACCGGAAACCCCGACCGACGAAATCGAGGTGACGAGCGATGAGCACGGCACAGGACGACAGTCTGCATCTCGGCACGTTAGAAATCCCGTACCACTGGTTAGCCGTCGGTTCAACGGCGGTGCTCATCTGGTCGTACCTCGGCATCCTCTACCGAATCACGAACGTCGTCGGTGCCGCGGAGGATTTGCTGTTGCTGGTCGGGTGCGCGCTCGTCGGCGCGACCCTGCTGGCGCGCAAACTACCGGCGTGGACGGCGTTCGTCGTCGGTGGCGTCCTGCTCGCTATCGGGATGGTGGTCTACTACGCGGCGGTTCCGGGCGCGTATCTCACGCTATCGCAGTCCGGGCAAATCATGGCGGACACCGTCGCGCTGTTGACCGGACTGTCGGTCGAGATGATGCGGGAGATAGAGACGTGGGCGCTGAGCGTCGCACCGGCCGCGGTGTTCGTCCCGTGGTACCTCGTCTTCCGGCGTCGATACGGCCTCGCGGCGGCGAGCGGCGGGGCGGTGCTCGGCTTCTTCGTCCTCACCGGAGACGCCGGGTCGTTCGTGACGCTGGTCGGGATGGTCGGCGCACTCGGCGTCGTCGCCTTCGGGACAATGTCCCGCTACGGCGGTACCATCGGACAGATGGACGTGTTGGCGGTCGCGCTGGTCGGCATGATACTCCTCTCGACGACGGTCAGCGTCGTTCCGGGCGGCAGTACGAGCCCGATTCTGCCGAGCGGCGGCAGTGGCACCAACGGCGGTGGTGGCCTCATCAGCGACGACCGGCGCGTCGCGGTGCAGGGGAGCATCGAACTCTCGCCGAAGGTTCAGTACACCGTCACCGCGAATCACTGGGGCTACTGGAAAGTGGCGTCCTACGACAAATACACCGGGAAGGGTTGGATTCAGACCGGCGGCAGCCGAGCCTACAGCGACCAATCCGGCCCGCCGGGAGCGTCCTACGAAGTTCGACAAACGTTCACCGTGAAGGCAGACCGCGTCGATGCGATGCCCGCCGCGTGGAAGCCGATGCGCGTCGTCGGCAACGCGAGAACCAACACGCGAATCAGTAGCGCCGGTGAGCTATCGCCGAAGAATGCGCTGACGAAGAACCAACGCTACAGCGTCGTCAGTCGCGTGCCGACCAAAAACGCGGAGAGACTTCGAGACGCCGGAACCGACTACCCTTCCGAGGTGAGTCAGCAGTACACCCAACTCCCCGGCACGACGTCGAAGCGACTGAAGCAAAAGACGAGTCAGATTACCGCCGACGGGGACAACCCCTACGAGAAGGCGGTTCTCATCGAGGAGTGGCTGGAGGAGAACAAGCAGTATTCGCTCGACGTGAACAAGCCGAACGGCGGCGTCGCAGACTCGTTCGTCTTCGACATGGAGAAAGGCTACTGCGTCTACTACGCCACGTCGATGGTGACGATGCTTCGGACGCAGGGGATTCCGGCGCGGTTCGTCACCGGCTACACGCCGGGTCAGCGCGTCTCCGAAGACGAGTGGGTCGTCCGGGGTCTCGACTCTCACGCATGGGTCGAAGTGTACTTCCCGGAAAGCGGCTGGGTTCGGTTCGACCCCACGCCGGGTGGGCCACGAACCGACGCCGAGGAAGAGATGGTCGAAGAAGCACGCGCGAACAACGAAAGCCGAATCGATGCCGCCGGAAGCGCGAACGGCACGTGGACGCCGGAACCGACGACGACCACGACGACCACGACGACCACGACCAGTTCCACCGAGAACGAAACCACGACCGAGGGAATCGAGGGGCCACAACCCGACCGCGGTAGGGATCAAGACCCCATCGCGGGAAGCGGAACGGGTTCGACGACGGCGACGACGACGAACGCGTCCGCGGGCGGCGGCGGTAAGATTCCCATCAGCATGCCGTCTAAGGAACAGGTGTTGTACGGCGGCTTGCTGGCCACCGGGCTGGTGCTCGTCGGTAGACGAACCGGCATCTTCCAGGAAATTTACCGCACCATGTGGGTTCGCTGGCAACCGCGCAACGACCCGCAGACTGACGTGGAGCGAGCGTTCGACCGACTGGAGTACCATCTCTCGCGGAAACATCGTGCGCGACAACCGGGCGAGACGCCGCGCGAATACGTCGCCGCGCTCTCGCACGTCGGTGTGGACGACCGGGCGCGACGTGTCGGTTCGCTGTACGAACGAGCGCGATACGCGGGCGACGTTTCCAGCGAACACGCGGACGAGGCGGTGTCGCTCGTTAACGACATCGTTCGCGGAGCGAATCATCAGTCGTCGAACCAATAGCGACTGACCGATATGGCAACACACCCGACAATGTTTAATAGGTTGATTTCGTAGCCCCATGCGTAATGTCGGAAGTCTGCTCGACGTGCGGGCTGCCTGAGGAGCTCTGCGTCTGCG
>CAYNQM010000008.1:43720-48687 GCA_964399275.1 uncultured Haladaptatus sp. | reverse complement strand
CGTCGTAGGCCCATTCGGGGCCACCGACCATCAGCGAGAAGCCCAGTTCCGCGCCCGCGGGGCCGCCGCTGGTTCCGCAGTCGAGATACGCCGCCGGAGTCGTTTCCGCACGGCGAACCGAGTCCTCGAAGTAGGAGTTGCCGCCATCGACCACCACATCGTCCTCGCCGAGGTGGGATTCCAAGTCCTCCAGTGCGGCGTCCACTGGTTCCCCGGCGGGCACCATCAGCCAGATTCGTTTCTCGTCGCCGAGTTTCTCGGCGAGGTCGGCCACCGAGTCGGCGGGTTCCGCACCCGCCTCCGCCGCGGATTCGACGGCCCCCTCGGCCACGTCGTAGGCGACCACGTCGTGGCCCGCGTCCAGCGTTCTGTCCACTACGATTCGACCCATGCGCCCCAGTCCGATGACGCCCAGTTGCATGGGAGTAGGTGGAGGTGGGGGTGTGGTAGGGGTTGCGATTCGGGGCTGTCCCAAAGTGTTCGACGGCGGAAGACAGTTCAAAACTGCGGCACGATGGAGTTTACCGTCTCCGTCACCCTGTCCGCGTGCTGAATGAGAAGCGTCCCGAGAATGCTCATAACGAGGACGTATCCGACAGTGAACGCAGGTATCAACTCCCCGAGTGCGCCGGTTCCGACGCTCATCGCGAGCGTCGAAATGACCAGCGAAAATTCGCCGCGGGGAATCATCCCGAGGCCGACGCGGAACGAGCGCGTCCCGTCGAGTCCGTAGGAGCGCCCAGACAGCGTTCCGCTCACGAACTTGCTAACCGTCGTGAAAACGACGGCGACCCCGAGCAGGAGAAGCACATCCGCCAACAGGGTGATGTCCGTCGCCAAACCGATGGAGAAGAAGAACACGGCGGCGAACAGGTCACGGGTCGGCGAAAGCACCTGCTCGATTCGGTGGACGTGGTCGGTTTGGCTGAACGCCGTTCCGACGAAGAAAGCGGCGACGGCCTCGCTGATGCCCATCGCCAGGGCGATTCCAGCGACGAGGACGGTTACGCCGGTGACGCGGAGGAGAAAGAGCTCGTTCGACTCGGTTTCGAAGAACCGTTCGACGTACTCCGACCCGTACCACGCGATGCCGACGATGAGGGCGAGGAAGGCCATCGAGAGACCGACCGAAACGGCGGCGTCCATCGGCGTTCCTTCGCCCAGTGCGACCGCCGAGAGGAGGGCGAGATACACTGCGATGAAAATATCTTCGAAGACGAGCGTCCCAAGAATCGGTTCGCCCTCCGCGTTCGCAATCCACCCTTGGTCGATGAGCGACTTCGTTATCACGGCGCTGGACGAGATGTAAACGATTCCGGCGAGGAAGAACGATTCAAGCCACGAGAAGCCGAACAGGACGCCGAGTCCGAGACCCAACAGGAAGTTGATTCCGAGGTCAATGACGCCGATTTTGACAAGTCGGTCGCGGTTCGAAACGAGTTGTTCGAGGCTGAACTCCAATCCGAGAAAGAAGAGGAGAAAAACGATGCCGAGTTCCGCGAGGAGGTCGATGAACTCGCCCGTCTGCACGAGCCTGAGCGAGATACCGGCGATGGAAGTCGGTTCGTTGGGACCGACGAGGATGCCGACCACGATGTAGGCCGGGATGACGGACAGGCCGACTCGGGCTGCGAGCGCGCCGATGAGGGCGATAGCTGTCACTGCGATTCCGAACTGGACGAGGAGTGGATCCGCCATCGGAGATTAGTTGTCCTCGTCGGCGTCGAGCAGATTCGTGAGTTCAGCCTGTTCCTCGCGGGTTCCGATGGCGACGAGGATGTCGCCCGACTCGACTTCCGTGTCCGGATCCGGGTTCGCAATCGTCTCCTCGCCACGCTGGATAGCGATAACCGAGACGCCGGTTTGTTGGCGAATCGCCGCCTCTTGAAGGGTCTGTTTTGTCATCGGAGAATCATCTTCGACCTCCACCCACTCGATGATGGACTCACCGAGCGGGACGTTCAGTTCGTCCATCTCGACGGGTTGGAAGTACGCGCCTTCCAGAATGGAACCGAGTTGGCGGGCTTTCTTTCCCGTCAGCGAGGCGAGTTTGACGCTGTCCTCGTTTGGCGACGGACGACGATACAGTTCGCGTTTGCCGTCGTGGTGAATGATGACGACGAGGCGCTCTTCGCCGTCGAGTTCGAGTTCGAATTTGTGGCCGACGCCGGGGATTTCCGATTCGTAAATAGTCATACCGGAAAGCGAGTTGGAAAGGGCATAAACGTCACGTCGAGATCGTGTCAGTACGCAACCGATTACGACACGCAATACTCGTCGAGCGCGTCTCGAATCTCCTTCCCCTTGGTCATCTTGTGGAGGAACAATGGAAGCCGGGGTGCGGTTCTGTAGCGAAGAACCGACTTCGTATCGCTCCCCCCGTCACGAGGTCGGAGGCTGGCAACGACGAACCCGGTGGAGGTGCGAAACTCGATGGCCTCGTCGCTCCGAACCACGCGAAGGTCGTCGATTCGACCCCGAACGATGTCGGTGGCTTCGTCGGGAGAAATGCGGAGGTCGACGCGCTCGAAGCTACTCATCTCGATGGTAGTAACTTGGATGGAAGACGCGTAACGCTTTCGCCCGAAAGCGTTCTCGGCGAGGAATATCGGTTCTACGTTGCGCACACTCTGCCATCTTCGGTGACGGGGACGACATTGATTCGCCTTGTCACGCGTCAGCGAGAGAGAACTGTGGGAGACCGTCGAGAACGAGAGTCGGCGAAAACGAGGACGGTTGGTTAGTACGCTCGACTCGTCGCTCTGCTGGACGAATCGGTTTCGACGAAGACCGTATCGCCACCGTTGTTCCAGACCGCGGAGCCACGATTCCAGTACACGTCGCTACTCGAATCGGAACCGCTTCCGGTGTGCAGGGTGACGGTTTCGCCCGGAGCCAGCGACAGGCTCGAAAAGGAGTAAGTTGCACCAGCCGCGTCCGAGACGGTCCAACCCGACAGGGAGACGGTGTCCGAACCGGTATTTCCGAGGACGACGTACTCGTCGTTCAGGTTGTCGTTGTCGTTACCCGACGCGTCGGCGTGGATCGTCTCGATGTCGATGTCGCCCGCGCCGCCAGCGTCGCGGCATCGCCAAAGGTCGCGACGCTCGCTCTGGGCCTCCGATTCGGCGCTGTAGTAGCTATCGCTCCTGGAGAACGTCGAGTCGTAGACGCGCGCTCGCCCGGAGTCGATGAGTTTGTAGTTGTAATCCTCGCCACCGTAATAGACGTAGGCGAGCAGTCGGCCGTAGTAACCGCGCTTGTCCGACTCGGAGTCGAACTTCAGCGTGACCTGCTTGCCTTCGAGTTCGCTGGTCATGAACGACTTCGCGTCCCCGCCTTCGTCGGCGAGACAGTCCTCGCCTGCGCTGTTGGTCGGGACGCCTTCGAACTCGTCCGGCGTGTTGCTGCTGTGTGTTTCCGGCGTATCGACGCCGAGCAGTCGGACGGTTTCGGTCGTCCCGTTGGGATACCGAACGTCCAAGGTGTCGCCGTCTACGACATCGACGACAGTCACTTCGTCACTCCCCGTGATTGACGCCCCAGCAAAGCCGACGGCGAAGGTACCGACCGAACCACTGAGTATGAGCGTGAAAACCACCGCGACGACCGCATCACGTGATTTTAATTTCTGGATCACATTCAAAAATCAATATACATCGTATTAGAATTTTGTATGTGGCTGACGTTGTGACATATACACGTATAGATACCGGAGCGTTCCACAAATTCGAAGCCCAGACACGAGCAGTACGACGATTATCAGGTATACAGTATCATTAAATGAATCGTAGTAATATAGAGATATATGAGCAACCGAATCGTCCGGCGACTGAACGTCGTCATCGCCCTCCTTTCGGTCTTGGTGACGCTCGTGGCGATACCGTACCTCCAGTTCCTGGTCGAACGGTTGCCAAGTCCGCTCCTCGCCATTCCCGCTGCCTTGATAACCGCAGGCGTGTTTCTTCTCGTTCGAACGTATCGGACGGTACAGAGTTGATTCGAGCGACAAAGGACGGGAACCTTTATCAGCGACGGCGCGCAGAGTCACAGGTATGAGCGCGATGGTGTCGGTAGTACGTCTCTAGCGTAGACGACGACTCGTTCGTCTTTCTCGCCGAACCACCATACAGCGACGGGAATTTGTATCCATGACTGACGTTCCAAGCGACTACGAACCCGAGCGTATAGAGCCGAAGTGGCGGAAAGAGTGGGAAGACTCCGACGTCTACACACCGGACGAGGATTTGGAGTACGTCATCGACACGCCGCCGCCGTATCCGACAGGGAATCTCCACATCGGCCACGGACTCCAGTGGAGCTACATCGACTTCGCGGCGCGCTATCACCGACTTCAGGGCGAGCAAGTGCTGTTCCCGCAGGGATGGGACTGTCACGGTCTACCGACGGAAGTGAAAGTCGAGGAGAACCACGACATTCACCGAACCGACGTCTCCCGCGAGGAGTTCCGCAACCTCTGTATCGAGCACACCGAGGAGCAAATCGACTCGATGAAAGAGACGATGAACGAACTCGGCTTCTCTATCGACTGGAACGCCGAGTTCCGGACGATGGACGAAGAATACTGGGCGAAGACCCAGCAATCGTTCATCGAGATGGAGGAGTACGTCTACCGCGACGAACACCCCGTCAACTGGTGTCCGCGCTGTGAGACCGCAATCGCGGACGCCGAAGTCGAAAACGAAGACCGAACGGGAACGCTCTACTACATCACGTTCGACGGCGTCGGCAACGACGACATAGAAATCGCGACCACTCGCCCGGAACTCCTCCCGGCCTGCGTCGGCATGGCGGTTGACCCCGACGACGAACGCTACGCAGACCGAGTCGGCGACACGTTCGAAGTGCCGCTGTTCGGGCAGGAAGTCGAACTCGTCGCAGACGACGACGTCGATGGCGACTTCGGGACGGGCGCTGTCATGATTTGTACCTTCGGGGACAAGCAG
>CAYNQM010000008.1:22389-43710 GCA_964399275.1 uncultured Haladaptatus sp. | reverse complement strand
GACTGGTGGGCCGAACACGACTTAGACTTGCGTCCAGTGTTCACCGAAAACGGTCACTTGAACGAACTCGCAGGAGAGTTTGAGGGACTCGCCATCAATGAGGCGAAAGGAGAAATCGCCGACGCGCTGGCCGAGGAAGGATATCTCAATGACTCCGAACCGACCGAGCAGTCAGTCGGTGCCTGCTGGCGCTGTGATACGCCCATCGAGATTCTCTCGAAAGAGCAGTGGTTCGTCAAAGTTCAGTCAGACGAGATTCTGGAGAAGGCCGAAGAAGTCGAGTGGATTCCGGAACACATGCACGCACGCCTCGAAGAGTGGGCCGAGGGCATGGATTGGGACTGGGTCATCTCCCGCCAGCGCGTGTTCGCCACGCCGATTCCGGCGTGGGAGTGCGACGACTGCGGTCACTGGCATCTCGCCGAAATAGACGAACTCCCGGTTGACCCGACCGAAACCGATCCGGCAGTCGGCGACTGCCCAGAGTGTGGCGCAAACTCGTGGACCGGCGAAACCGACGTGATGGACACGTGGATGGACTCCTCGATTACGCCCCTCCACATCACTGGCTGGCCCGATGACCTCAAACTGGACGAATTCGAACCGGTCGCGCTCCGCCCGCAGGGACACGACATCATTCGAACGTGGGCGTTCTACACGCTCCTCCGCGTCGGCGAGTTGACGGACGAGCGTCCGTGGGACACCGTCCTCGTCAACGGGATGGTCGCCGGTCCGGACGGCAACAAGATGAGTAAGTCGCGGGGCAATGTCGTCACGCCGAGGGAGGCCATCGACGAATACGGTGCCGACTCGCTCCGACAAGCGTTGGCTATCGGGGGCCAACCGGGAAGCGACGTGCAGTACCAGCCGAAAGAGGCGACCTCGGCGTCGCGCTTCCTCACGAAAATCTGGAACATCTTCCAGTTCTCGCGGAACCACTTCGACGAGAGCACGCCTGGAATCAGCGACCCGGCCTACCGTGACGCCGACCGCTGGATTCTGTCCCGGTTGTCCCAGACCGCCGACTCGGTCAGCGACGACATGGAGGCGTATCGCTACGACAGCGCGCTCCGAACCCTCCGCGAGTTCGTCTGGAACGACCTCGCGGACGACTACCTCGAACTGGTCAAAGGTCGCCTCTACGAGGGTCGCCCCGGCGAGCGAAACGCCGCCCGGCACGCGCTCTACACTTGCGTCTCCTCCGTCGTCCGCATGCTTTCGCCGTTCTCGCCGTTCTTCGCCGAGGAGGTGTACAGCCACCTCCCCGGAACCGAGGAAAGCGTCAGCCAATCGTCGTGGCCCGACGTCGAAATGCACGATGATGCGGCCGAACTCGCGGGCGAAGTCATCGCGGAAGTCGCAAGCGTTGTTCGCGCGTGGAAGTCCGACGAGGGAATGGCCCTCAACGCCGAACTCGACCGCATCGAACTGTACAGCGACGCCGAGCGCAGACCCGACACCTACGACCTGAGCGAGGCCGTGAACGGGCCGGTCTATCTGGAAGCGGGCAAACCGAACGTCGAACTCGCGCCGGTCGGCGTTTCGCCCGACCACTCCGAAATCGGGCCGAAGTTCCGCGACAAAGCGGGCGCGGTCGTCGGCGCACTGGAATCGACCGACCCCGCCGAACTCAAAGCCCAGTTGGACACCCACGGCGAACTCACGCTGGACGCTGCAGGTGAGGAAGTCACGCTCGACGGCGATTGGGTGGAAATCGAAGAGGAGTATCGTGCAGAGAGCGGCGAGGAAGTCGAAGTGCTCGAAACCGAGCACGCGACGGTTCTCGTCTTCCCCTGAAGCGCCGGTTCCGAGTTTTCCTGTTTCGTCGAGCGAAATTCGCTAGTTGAAATGCGATACTGCGAGCCCCGAGTGGAAACGCCCGACCTGCAGTACCGTCTGTGGTAGATAACGGAATGGCGGCGTAATTAATATCCAAACGTAACTAGATAGCAGAAGTTATTAACTAGAGGTTCAAAGTTGTTAAACACCGATGACGAACCTCACTCGGAGACACGCGCTCAAGGCGGGCACTGCGCTGTTCGCAAGCGGAACGATTGCCGGTTGTCTCGGCTCTTCGTCCGGCGAAGAAAGTTCGAACACGGTACGAACGTCGTTTTTCGTCCTCACGGACTTCGTACGGAACGTCGCGATAGACACCGCGACCGTCGAAGGTCTGGTGCCAATCGGCCAGCACGGCCACGGTTGGGAACCGTCGGCACAGGTTCAGCGGGACGCGATGGAATCCAACGCCGTGGTTTACATGGGCGACGGATTTCAGCCGTGGGCCGACAGGATGGTAGAGAACGTGGAGAAGGAACGTCCGGAAATCGCCATCATCGCGGCCAGACACGGGATTTCGCTTCTGCCCCCGCCGGGTCACGGAGACAAACACGAAGCGGAACGTCACGAAGACCACGGAAGCGAGCACGACGGCGAGAATCACGGGAACGAAACGAATCATCACGACGGGGAAGCGCACAAGACAGACCACGGTCACGAAGAAAACGAAGGGAGCCACGACCACGGAACCAGTGACCCGCACTTTTGGCTCGACCCACAACGAGCCAAGCAGTCCGTTTCGACCATCGAGGATGGACTTTCGGAACTGGACGGTGCGTCCACGGACGCGATTGCCGAAAACGCGAGCGACTTCCGAAATCGGCTGGACGAACTCGACGCGACGTTCGAATCCGAACTCGAATCGGCCGAGCGAAACGCGGTTCTGGTCGCCGGGCACAATGCCTTCCAGTATCTCGGCGAGCGATACGGGTTCGAAGTTCACACCTTGACGGGACTCGCGCCGGATTCGTCGCCGAGTCCCAAGGACGTTCGGCGTGCGCAAGAACTCATCGCAGAACACGACATCGAACACGTGCTCGCACCGGTGTTCGAGTCCGACAGCGCCGCGAAACAACTGGTTTCGGAGACCGACGCGAAAGACCACCTGCCGATTACGCCGATTCCGGGCGTTACGAAGGAATGGAACGAGAAGGACTGGGGCTACGTCGAAATCATGGAGCAAGTGAACCTTTCCTCGCTGAAAACGGCACTCGGAGCGAAATGACGGTCGCGGAAATCGACAGCGTGGCGTTCGGCTACGGCGACAAACCAGTCCTCTCGGACGTTTCATTGACGGTCGAGGACGGGGAATTTCTCGGCCTCGTCGGACCGAACGGGTCGGGAAAGAGCACGCTCCTCGAACTCGTTCTCGGCTTGCAGACCCCGGACGAGGGAACGATTCGGCTGTTCGGCCAATCGCCGGAGGAGGGCAGAAAGAGCGGACGAATCGGCTACGTCGCGCAGAACGTCAGCGCGGTTTCGGGGATGCCGGTGACGGTTCGAGAAATCGTCGCCGCGGGGCGGAGTTCGCGCCTCGGATTCGGATTCGCCGGACAGGAAGACCGGGAAGCCATCGAGGAGGCGATGAAAATCGTCGGAATCGCAGCCCTCGCAGACCGCCGTGTTGCTCGTCTTTCAGGCGGTCAGCAACAGCGGGCGTTCATCGCTCGCGCGCTGGCCGCCGACGCGGACGTGCTCGTGCTGGACGAACCGGCGGTCAGCGTCGATGCCGAATCCCGCGAGGAGTTCTACAGCCTCCTGCACGACCTGAATCGGGACGGGTTGGCCGTCATTCTCGTGGAACACGACATCGGCGTCGTCACGGAACACGCCGACAGAATCGCCTGTCTGAACCGGAAACTGTACTTTCACGGCGAGACCGACGAGTTCGAAGCCAGCGACGTACTGGCAGAGGCCTACGGGGCGAACCAACGGCAACTTCACCACGACCATGATTGATCTCGCGGAGATGCTGAGCTATCGGTTCATGCGCCTCGCACTCGTCGCCGGACTCTGCGTCGGCCTCGTCGCGCCGCTCGTCGGGTCGTTTCTCGTCCACCGAGGGATGGCACTCATCGGCGACACGCTGGCCCATTCGGCTTTCGCAGGGGTTGCGGTCGGACTCTTCCTCGGGAGCCTGAACGTCGTGATTTCGCCGTATCTCACCGCGCTCGTGGTGTCGGTGCTCGCGGCGTTGGCGATACAGGCGCTCGCGGAGCACACCGACGCCTACGGCGACGTTTCGATGGCAATCGTGCTGTCGGGCGGGTTCGCCCTCGGAAGCGTCCTCATCAGCCTCTCGGACGGCGGTATCGCGGTCGGTATCGACCAGTACCTGTTCGGCAGTTTAGCGACGGTCACGTCGGAAAACGTCTCGGTGATGGTTGCACTGTCGGCGCTCGTGGTTGGCGTCGTCGGCGTCACGCGACGACAACTGTTCGCGGTTACGTTCGACGAGACGGCGGCCCGCGTTTCCGGAATCCCGGTTCGACGGTACAACCGCCTGCTCGTCGTGCTGACCGCGTTGGTCGTCGTCGCCGCCATGCAAATCATGGGCGTCATTCTCGTCGCCGCGATGATCGTGGTTCCCGTCGCGGCCGCCTCGCAGGTCGCACGGAGTTTCCGGCAGTCGCTCGTCCTCGGCGTGGTCGTCGGCGAAATCGCCGTCGTCATCGGCATCACGCTCTCCTACGCCTACGGACTCGCGGCGGGGGGAACCATCGTGTTGGTCGCAATCGGTGCGTTCACGCTCGTCGCCGTCGTTGCTCGCTGAGGAGGGGAAATCGTTGATGGCCGTCGTCTTTAGGTGACTGCTTGTCGTTCCCGTTTCGGGGAATTTCATGACTGTCAATGACATTGCTGCGACCGACGTAGTTACCGCAACCGAAGACGCCACACTCGCAGAAATAGCACGGACGATGGGCGACGAAGGTGTCGGATGTGTTCCAATCGTAGAGAATGACGAACCAGTCGGTATCGTCACCGACCGAAAAATCGCGCTTTCGCTCGCGGACGACGGAGATGCATCGAATCGAGCGGTCGGCAATATCATGACCCGCGACCTGATAACCATCGAGTCCGATGCGAGCGTTCACGACGCGATTGAACAGATGGAAGACGCCGGGATCCGACGGATTCCGGTGGTAGAAGACGGGCAACTGACCGGCCTCATCACGCTCGATGACGTGCTGGTCACGGTAGCCGACGAGTTGGACGAAGTCGCGGATGTCATCGAAGAGCAGTCACCGCGTCTGTGAATCGAGGCGAAAGTCGCCGCGTCAGCAAACCACGAGAACTTTTCTTCCGGTCTTCGATTGGCGAGTATGGACGAGCGAATCAACGAACACGCCGAAGTGTTGGTCGATTGGAGTGCACGGGTCGAATCGGGCGACAACGTCGCCGTGCTGGTCGATGAGGGCGCGCACGAACTTGCGGTAGCAGTCGCCGAGAAACTGGGCGAACGAGGAGCGAATCTGCTCACGGTGTATCGCTCCGACGAAGTCGAGCGGGCGTTCCTTCGCGGGCACGACGACAATTTCGACGAGAATCCGACCCACGAACTGGCGATGTACGAAAACGCGGACGTGGTGCTTCGACTCGCCGGAAGCACGAACACGACGGCGAAAGCCGACGTACCGGGCGAGACGGAGCAAGCGCACCGAAAGTCGCGGATGGGCGTCCGCGAGGCCCGGTTCGAAACCGATTGGGTTTCGACGCTCCACCCGACGCGCGCCTACGCACAGCAGGCGGGGATGTCCTACGAAGAGTATCAGAAGTTCGTCTACGACGCCGTGCTTCAGGACTGGGAGTCGCTCGCCGACGAGATGGCGAACATGAAGACGATTCTGGACGAGGGGAGCGAAGTCAGAATCGTCAAGGAAGGCACCGACCTCACGATGTCCGTCGAGGAGCGAACCGCGGTCAACAGTTGCGCCACGGTGGCCTACGATTCGCACAACTTGCCAAGTGGCGAAGTGTTCACGGCACCTCACGCCACCGAGGGCGAGGTGTTCTTCGACGTGCCGATGACCCATCGCGGTACGCGAATCCAGAACGTCCACCTCACGTTCGAGGACGGCGACGTGGTCGATTTCAGCGCCGAAGTCGGCGAGGAGGTACTGGCCGACATCCTCGACACGGACGAAGGAGCGCGTAAACTGGGCGAACTCGGCATCGGGATGAATCGCGGTATCGACCGCTTTACCGACAGCATCCTCTTCGACGAGAAGATGGGCGATACGATTCACCTCGCGGTCGGGCGGGCCTACGACGCCTGCCTCCCGGAGGGCGAAACCGGCAACGAGAGCGCAGTACACATCGACATGATAACCGACGTGAGCGAGAATTCGCGGATGGAAGTGGACGGCGAAGTCGTCCAGCGAAATGGGACGTTCCGGTGGGAAGACGGCTTCGAGGAGTAGTCAGCAGTTCTATATCCGGTCGCCGATTGGCCTGCCGATTCATGGATTTTCACAGCCGCTTCAGGACGCGCCGGAGGGACTGATCGCGGGCGAAGTGTCCCTCCATGCGGGGAGGTCAGGGAACGCCGAGGACGGTATTAGAACCAGCAACTGCAACCAAAACTGGCAAACAGGCCGACGTGATGCTCATATCCCGAGCAACATTCACGACGAAAAGCTATCGGGAGAACGCGTCAGAGATAGATTCGAGACGGGGGCGAACTCACTTATCTCCACCAGTCGCTTTGTCGTTCGCTCGGGGTGGCGTTCCGGAACGGCGGCGCGAGTTCCGAATCCTCCAGCCCGAATCCGTATCCCAACCAGTAGCCGACGTACCAGCCGACGGCGTCGGTATCGACGTTCGAGATGGAGATGCGCAAGCGGTCGTACTCCTCCAGCGCGCCGTCTTGGTCGGGGTCGGTTCCGCGGACGCCGCCGCAGGAACCGCTCGCGCCGGGGTTGCAGGGAAGGTCGTCAGTGAATTCGATGACCACGTCCGCCGAGGCTCGATTCTGCGTGAACGAGAACGAGACGTTCGACGGGACGGTTCCCTCCGCGCCACGGGCGTAGTAGTCGAGGGCGTGCCGTACTTGCTTTCGAACCTCGTTTCTGTTCTGGGTCTGTTCGAGGTAGACCGTGAACTCGGCGTCGGCCCACGGCAAATCGCGCTCGGTCGCGTCAATCATCGGTTGCGTGGCGAGCGCCGCCTCGGAGGCCATGATGGACTGCGGTGCCGAACTGTGGTTCAGGCCGAGGGTGTGACCGAGTTCGTGTTTCAGAATGTGGACGGTCGAGTCACTGGAAAACGAGTCGGCCACGTCCACGTGCATGGGTCGGGAAATCTGGGCCGCGCTGGTGATGTAGGGCGCACAGCCTGCGGCGTGTTCGACTCGCGGACAGCTTTCGACGTTCGCCACGAAGTTCACCACGAGGTCGGGGCTGTCGGCGTTCGGGACGAGTTCGTACTGGATGGCGTATCCGGCGTACTGCTCGCTGTTTTGCTCCCAGTAGTCGAGCGCTCGCCGAACTTCGTCGGTGTAATCGCGCGACGAATCCGCACTGGGATTGATGGCGACCGTCACCACCGATTCGCCCCACGGATTCGAGCGGTCTGCGATACTACCGGTTTCCCGCGTCTGGTTGTCCATCATGGGCGGCGGGTTCGTCGTCGCGTTCCCCGGAGTCACGTCGGTCGTATCGGTCGGCAGGTCGAACTGGACGCCAGCACACCCCGAGAGAACGAGACAGACGACGAGCAGGAGGACGCGGCGCGACATTATCGAATAGACGGGCCGAGATGGTATCAAACCTTGCGACTTCGGAAATTGCAGTCGAAGTCGAGGGTGTGGCTGTAGGACGCCGATTCGACCTGAATCGTCGCGTGGTCGATGCCGAACCGGTCGCCCAGCGCCATCTGACAGCGGCGGAGCACCGCATCAGATTCGACATCGTCCTCGACCACGACGTGCGCCGAGAGCGTGACTTGCGTCGAACTGAGCGACCAGACGTGAACGTCGTGGGCGTCCACGACGCCCGGCAGGTCGGCGAGGAACGTCCGAACTTCGTCCACCACGATTCCGGATGGAGTTCCCTGAAGGAGGACGTTCAGACTCTCCGAAAAGAGCTCTTTCGAGGAGTACAACACCAGAAGGGCGACGAAGACGGCGAGCAATGGGTCGAGCACGTACAGGTCGGTAAAGACGAGTGCGACCCCGACCGCGATGGCCGCCACGCTTCCCGCCGCGTCGGCGAGCAGGTGGAGAAACGCACCCTCGACGTTCAGCGTCCCCCGGTGGGCCGAGAGTACCCACGCTCCAGCCAGATTCGCCAGCAGACCGAGCACGGCGACGACGACCACGAGTTCGGCGTCGATTGGCTGTGGATTCTGAAACCGACGAAACGAGTCGAAGAGGACGTAGCCGACCGCGACCACTAACAGGAGTCCGTTCCCTAGCGCGCCGAGCACCTCTGCGCGCTGGTAGCCGTAGGTTCTGCGGTCGTCGGCGGGGCGGGCGGCAATCCACGCCGCGAAGAGCGCGAGCACCAGACTGGCGCTGTCACCGAGCATGTGAACCGCGTCCGCCAGCAGAGTCACCGACCCGGAGTAGACCGCACCGAGCAGTTCGACGACGAAGAAGACGGTGTTGATAACCAGTGCGACGGTCAGCGCGCGGAAACTGGCGTCGCCGGAATCGTCGGCATGGTCGTGGGGCATCGAAGGAACGAAGACGGCTAGCCTATTCGTCTTCCGGTTTGACGCCCGCCAGTCGCATCGCGTTGCTTGTCACGCCGAGGCTCATCCCCATGTCGCCGATGACGATGGCGTGCACAACCTGAACGATGCCGAGGGGTGCGCCGACGGCGAGGACGGCTTTCACCGCCAAACTCGACCAGATGTTCTGGCGGATAACGCGGTTCGTTTTCCGGGCGAGCTTTCGGAGGTAGGGAAGTTTCGAGAGGTCGTCGCCCATCAGCGCCACGTCGGCGGTTTCGATGGCGGTGTCGGTACCCGCCGCGCCCATCGCAATTCCCACGGTCGCGGCGGCCATGGCGGGCGCGTCGTTGATGCCGTCACCGACCATGGCGACGCCGTCCTCGGTGAGCTCTTCGATTGCGGCGACCTTCTCCTCCGGCAGGAGTTCGGCCCGGAACTCGTCCACGCCGACCTGTTCGGCGATGGCGCGGGCGGTTCCTTCGTTGTCGCCCGTGAGCATGACGACGCGGGAGACGCCGAGGTCGTGGAGTCGTTCGACCGTTCGCTCCGCGTCGGGGCGCACCTCGTCCGCGACGGCGATGACGCCCTCCAGTTCGTCCTCGGTACCGACGAGGACGATGGTTTTGCCTTCCTGCTCAAATCGCGGGACGACCTCAGCGAGCAGATCGAGGCAGTCGTCCCGGTGGTCGCAGATGCTCTCGGGTTCGACCGCCTCGCTTTCCGCCATCGCTTCCTCTTCTGCCACCGTTCCGCCGTCGGTCGTCAGATGCGTGTGTTCGAGGTCGAATCCCAACTCGGCGAACAGGGCGGGCTTTCCGGCGTAGTGGGTTACGCCGTCCAAGTCGGCGCGGACGCCCTTGCCGGTCAGACTTTCGAAGTTCGACACCTCGCGCTCGCCGACGTCTCGCTCGTGAGCGTGGTCGATGATGGCCTCGGCGATGGGATGTTCGCTCCGGCGTTCGATGCTGTGCGCACAGTGGAGCACGTCGTCGGCACTGTTGCCGTTGAGCGAGAGAACGTCCGTGACGGTCAGTTCGCCCTTGGTCAGCGTGCCGGTCTTGTCGAACGCGACGGCGTCGAGTTCGCCCATCGCTTCGAGATGGTCGCCGCCTTTCACGAGGACGCCGTTCCGTGCAGAACTCGTGACTCCAGAAACGACGCTGACGGGCGTGCTGATGACGAACGCACAGGGACACGCCACGACGAGGAGCGTGAGTCCGCGGACAAACGAGTCCTCGAACGACAGGTCGAAGAGGAACGGCGACAGCGTCGCGGTGAGAATCGCCCCGATTACGACGACCGGCGTGTAGTAGCGCGCGAAGCGGTCAACGAACTGTTCGTGCTCGGTTTGGTTGCCCTGCGCGTCTTCGACCATCTCCACGATGTTCGAGATGGTCGAATCGTCCGCCTCGGCGGTCGATTCGATTTCGAGGTAGCCCTCTTGGTTGACCGTGCCCGCGAACACCTCGTCGTCCACTTCCTTCTCGACGGGGACGCTCTCGCCCGTGATGGGCGCTTGGTTGACCGAACTCGTTCCCTCGCGCACGTCGCCATCGACCGGGATTTTCTCGCCGGGGCGAACGACGACCACGTCGCCGATGTGAACCGATTCGACGGGAACCGTCTTCTCGCCGCCCTCGCGTCGAACCGTCGCCATGTCGGGCGAGAGATCCATCAGTTCGCGCAGGGAGTTGCGGGCGCGATCCATCGAGAACCGTTCCAACAGTTCGGCGATGCTGAACAGCACCGCGAGCGTCGCGGCTTCGAAGTACAGACCGACGGCGAGCGCGCCGACGATTCCGGCCGCCATCAGGAGGTCGATGTCGAGACTCGCGTTCTTCGCGGAGTAGTAGCCGTTTCGAACGATTTCCTGTCCGCCGATGGCGGTGGCGACGAGGAATCCGACGTCGGCGGCGGTGAACGTCCGACCGATTGCCGAGAAGAGGTCGGGATTCGAACCGGAGACAACGAACTCCAAAAGCAATCCGAGCGCGAGAAAGCCCGCTCCCGCCCACGTTTTCAGTGCGCGCGTGCTCGTCCAGACGTCGTGAGGAGAACCGATTGCCGAACCGTCGTCGCTCGATACGTCGGCAACGTCGTAGCCCGCGCTCTCGATTGCGGTCACCAGATCCTCGCGGGACGCCGAGGAAGTCGTCACGACGACGCGACCCGAGGTTGGTTGTGTGTCGTATTCGACGACGCCAGCCACGTCGTCCAACGCGTTTTCGACCTTTCCGGCGCAGGATGGACAGTCCATCTCCGGCACGGAAAGCGTCTCCCTCCGGGAGTCGTCTACCTCGTATCCCGCACTCTCGACCGCGGCACGGATGCTGTCCGGGTCGGTGCGCGCCGAGTCGAAGGTAACGACGAGTTTCCCCGCCGTCACCTGTGCGTCGGTGTCGGTAACGCCGTCTACGGCGTCCACGCTCGTAGTTACTTTCCCGGCGCAGGATGGGCAGTCCATGCTGGGTACCGAGAGACGAAGCGTTTCCGTAGTACTCATTGTCGACACCTAGCCACCGAATGGTTATTAATCGTGCTGTCACGAATCGGGCCAGAATTGAGAATGACTATTAAGTAGATCTCGATTAATTAATAACTAACCGTCGAAACGGAACCATTCCGATAATTCAGTTCGGGTTTTGGAGCACCAAACTATCGTTCCAGACCGTTCAATTCGTTAATGTACGGTTGAAAATGGAAACGAAGTATAACCATCGTTCTCACTTATTGGGGGTGGTATCGTTGGCTGAGGTGGGCAGATGAGGCACATCAAAGCAAGCGCGGCCTTGGCGATGGTTGCGGTCGAAATACTCGCAGGGGTAGCGTTACTGGCAGTTGCGTTCGGCATCTGAAAAGCGGCTGAGGGGAGTAAGCCCCCTTCTGTTCGGCTCGGCATTCGGCTCAGCGTCCGCACCGTGTGTCCGAGCTACCATTTCGGTACGGACTTGCACCGGCAAGGATTCGCCGTTCCATCCATTCTTCGCGGTTCGCGCGACGAGCGTCGCGCATCCTTAGTGGGTTAGCTCCCTTCCCTCTCGGGTCGGTTCGCACACTGCATCGGTCACGCGAAGGGGTCTCGTTTCTGTTCCAGAGCCAGTGGTCTCCCACTCCGGGCTTGCGTCCGGTTGCCTGCTCGGACGGTGGGGGGACTTTCCTCACGTAGGTGCGATGTCGCACCGTCAACCGCGGGAACCGAGCTCCCTCTGCCGAAGTAAGCTAGGTCATACTCGCGTTTAAGCAGTTCGGTCGGACTAGTCATGGGGGCTTAAAGCCAGCCAGATTGAAGGGAAGCGTTGAAGATGCTTCTGTGCATAAACCAATTGTATGTCTGAGGCACAGGCTGTAGCCCTTACCTATGAGGATGGCACACGCGCGGTCGAACTCGCACGGGAAGCCGTGAACTCTTACGTCATCAACGGACAACGCGAACAACCCGGCAGTATGCGGGAAGCATTTTACGCCCGAACGGGCGTCTTCGTTCGACTGGAGTCCACCCGTGGGCGCGGAAGTCTGCGCGGGTGCGCTGGTGCCTACGACACGAGCGACCAGTTAGGACACCAAATCGTCGATTCCGCAATCGCGGCGGCGAGCGAAGACTCCTGTGGGTCGGAAATCGAGCCCGCAGAGCTGTCGAATCTCAACATCTCCGTGTTCATCGTCGAGAACACGGTACTAACCAACGACCCCACGAAAGACATCGAGTTGGGGCGACACGGCGTCGCCATCGAGGGTCGTGGCAATCACGCATGGATGTACCCCACGCTCCCCGTCGAACACAACTGGAGCGAATTCGAATACCTCGACCGCACCTGCCGGAAGGCCGGTCTTCCCCACGGCGCATGGGAAGACGACGACGTGTTCGTCACCCTCGTCGAGGGACCGGTGTTCCGCGAGCGCGAACCCGAGGGGAGTATCGAGCGAATCTAAAAATCGACTGACGACGTGTCGCTCCGAGCGCGACGAGCAGCAATTTCTACGTCGAACTCACGAACCAGCTCACCGTCACGAATCAGCGGTCGCAGTAGCGGTTCGCCGTCGGCACCGTGACGCGCGAGGGAAACGTGGTGGCCTCCGTCGTCCGTGCGATACACTTGCTTTCTCCCAGAAAGCTTGCCGCGTTTTGCCACCGGTTCGCCGTCGATTTCCACGATATCGAGCGCGAAATCGACCGGTTCCGCGTCACTGATGTAGCTTCCGACGCCGAAGCCGTCGGCCACATCGCGGAGTTCGCGGAGTTCCGTCGGGCCGAGACCGCCGCTGGCGAAAATCGTCACGTCTTCGAAGCCGTGCGAGTCGAGTTCCCAGCGCAGTTCGCGGAGAATGTGCCGGAAGTTCCCCCGGCGCGACCCAGTCGTGTCGATGCGAACGCTGTCGAGCGAATCGCCGAGCGCGTTCGCCGCGCGGAGCACCTCGTCTTTCTCGTCGGAAAACGTATCGCAGAGCGCGACTCGCGGCACGTCCGGGGCGACGGCTTCGTCGAAAGCCTGCCACGCTTGTTCCTGATTGCCACTGCCGAAACAGATGAGCAGTGCGTGAGGCATCGTGCCACTGGCCTCCTTCTCCAAAATCTCGCTCGCAGAGACGTGGGAAAAGCCGTCCAATCCGGCGACGAGAGCCGACCGCTCCACGACCGCCGCAATCGACGGGTGAACGTGGCGCGCGCCGAAACTCAGCACGGACGACTCCGGTGCGGCGACGCGCGCTTCGAGCGCCTTGGTCGCCATGCCCGAGGCGTGCGAGAGAAAGCCGAGAAGCGAGGTTTCGTATCGCGCGAAGTCAAGGTAGTTCCCTTCGATGGTGAGTACCGGGCCACCGTCGAACAGTCGCCCTTCGTCCATCGCGTCCACGTCGATTGGAAGCCCTTCGAGGAGGGACGCCGCGTCTTTGACGCCGGAGAGCAGTTCAAACTCCCCGGTTGGAAACTGGTCGGCCGTCACCTCGGCGACGACGTGCGGGTTCTTCCCTGCGGCTTCCAGCGTCGCCTCGGTGCGCAGAAAGTAGGCGTCCGTCGCGGTTCCGTCGCGGATAGCGTCCTCGGAAACCACGTCGAATCGGTCGCTCACGCGAACCACCTGTTGCTCATACCGGGGGTATTTCGCGCGGTAGCGAAAAAGCACCGGGTTTGGTGCCGGTGGGGAGAGAGTGGAGCTTGTCGGATATTTAAACCTCATTAAGAGTAGAAGATATGACCGGAATGCAATGGAACGAGTTTGTAGGCGTGATAGGTGAGTCACGGAACCAGTTGAACAAGGTGGTTCGCCGAAAGAACCGGACAGCTAGCGTCGAAGCGAGCGACAAAAACCGACCGAATTACACGTTCGGCGCGGAACCGCGTCGAACGTCCGAGAGGTCGTTCACCTTCGGTGCGTTGACGATGACGACGGTATCGCCCTTCTGCTGGACGTAGAATGCATCACCGAAACCGGTGCGATCCGGTACCGTCCACGTGTTTGTGCGCCCCTTGACTTTCTTCGCCTTTCGATAGGTGAGCAGTTTCTTGTACGCTTGGACGAACTCCTTCGCGTCTTTCTTCGAGTCCCACTTCGTCTTGAACACGTAGCCGGTCTCGTTCGTCGCCGCGCCGTCGTTCGTGTAGACGGCAATTTTGTCGCCGTCCCACCCGTTCGTCGCCTTGCTTCGGTAGTTCAGCGGGTCGAACTCCCGGAGGTTCCCCTGCTTGTTCATGTTGAAGAATTTCTGTGCAGGGACGATTTGCGTGCTTCCCTGACTCTCGTAGTAGGGATACATGAACATCGAGAAGATGCCCGCCTCACCGACTTCGCCGAAGTTCGGTCGTCCGTTCGGCTTCAGACGCTTCCAACCGTTGCTGGTTTTGTCCTGAATCGTAATCTTCGCGGGTTTGTCGTTCGGGTACTTTTTGGGGTGGATGACCTGTTCGGTGCTGGCGGGAGGATTCTTGTAGAGATCGTTGACCCCCTTCCAGCCCTGTTTTTGATGAATCCGCTTGACGAACGGCGGTCCGTCGCTGTACGGTTGATATTTGAGGAGGTACGGGCCGATGTTAGCGAGTCCGCCGCCGCCCGCGCTTTCCTCGCTACTCGGCATCAGGCACGTCCCCTTCCACTGGTTGTTACACCGTTGTTCGTAGAGGTAATCGACGTAGTTACCGTCGCCCTCGATGACGCCGTCTATCGAGTTGTGGCGCTCGCGAGTGGATTGGTCGAACGATTTGAAGCCGAACTTCTGGTCTTGGAGCGCGTGAAACAACTCCTGTGACAGCGTAATCTCGTTCATCTTGGGCGCAGTCTGGTTGTTCGAGATGATGACGATAGACTGCTTGTCGAGGCTGTAATAGCCGCCGACCGACGAACCGGAGTTTTGGCTCTGCACCCCGATGGAGTCGGTCGATTCGTCGATCATCATCAGCGCCTCGAACTTGACGTTGTCGAACAGGCGGCGTTTCGAGGGCGTCGTCTGGTTTCCTTGGTCGCTACGGAACTGCGCGCGCGAGATGACGTTCACCGGCACCTTCTTCTCGAACTCCAGTTTCCGAACCGTCTCGACGCGGGCCATCGACCGACTGACGACGGCGTCCATCTCCGAATCGTTCAGTCCGTCGTTCCGAGTGACGTTGATGGTCTCGTTGAACCAGTAGCCATCCTCCCACCCGAGAACGTCGGACTCGGGGTCGGGCGGATGAACGGCTTTCTTCTCGCTTGGAGGGGTCGTCGTACCGGGGTTCTGCGTCGTCGGCACGTCGGGGCCGCTCGTGGTCGTATCCTTGGTCGGGGTCAATGAACACCCTGCCAACACGAGCATGAGAGCAACCGCGACAACGGTTATAGTTCGCATTCCTGTAGGCAACTGGAACCGCGGTGTAAAAAAGGTCGTGAAAGTGATGTGAGACGACAGGACGGCGGCCCGAAACTGTTTCGTGGAAACCGGACGTATTTCTGACCATGAACTTCGACCCCGTTTCGACTGCCATCGTCGTCGTAGACATGCAAAACGGCTTCTGCCACCCGGACGGGAGCCTCCACGCACCCAAAAGCGAGGACGTCATCGAACCCGTCCAAACCCTCCTCGCCCGTGCGCGCGATGCGGGTGCCTCGGTGGTGTTCACCCGCGACGTTCACCCCCCGGAACAGTTCGAGGATAACCACTACTACGACGAGTTCGACCGCTGGGGCGAGCACGTCGTGGAAGGCACGTGGGAGACGGAAATCGTGGACGAACTCGACGTGCGCGAGGACGACCACGTCGTGACGAAACACACCTACGACGCCTTCTACCAGACCGACCTCGAAGGCTATCTCGACGCGCACGGGATCAAAGACCTCCTCATCTGCGGAACGCTGGCCAACGTCTGCGTGCTCCACACCGCCGGAAGCGCCGGATTGCGGGACTTCAAACCCGTCATCGTGGAAGACGCCGTGGGATTCATCGAGGAAGACCACAAGGAGTACGCCGTGGAACACTCAGAGTGGCTGTTCGGGGAAGGCGTAGAACTGGACAACGTGAACTTCGTCTAAGAACAGCGCAACAACCGCGAGTCTCAATCCACACACTCGTATGACGAGACGATCGTCGTGGTGTTTGGCCGATCTTCGCGTAAGAACCTACTGTTAGGCATTGGGCAGGAAGCAACTGCTACCGACCCAGTCGGACAAAAATTAGTTCTACAACGCGAGGACGCGGCTTATCCGAACCCACGAAATCAGCGAGATTTTATAAACGAAGACGGGGCCAGAGTCGTCACGATGTAAAAACCAGAATAAATCAAAATCGCTTGCGGTAGTCAGCCACCCCCTGAACTCAGAGAATTTCCACGGAAACCGACTCCCCGACCGAAAAATCGTTGCCCGGGCAGACTAACTTCGCGCCGAACTGCTCGCGCGCCGCGAACAGCGAGAGGCCGGTAATCGGGCTGTCGTTCGCGCGAATCTCCACGTCGTCCCACGTCACTGTTCGCCCGTCAGCCACGCCAACGGACGAGTCCACGAGCGAGACCGAGTCCAAAACCTCAGCAGAACAGGCCAGCGCGCCGCCGCCGTCGTAGTGCGGTAGTCCGCCGTCCAACACGACCGACTCGTCGCCCGCGACGCCAGCGATGCCGACGAATCGCTCGCCGGGAGCGGGGTGGGTCGGTGAGTCCAGTACCACGAAGGTTTCGCCAGTCTCGACCACGCGACCCGAACCGTCCCACGCGAGGGGTTCGACTTCGACCGAGAGGTCGATGGGAAGCGACCCCGAGGCCCGAATCGGATTCGAATTCCGAGAGCGAAAGCCGAGGTGGATGTGGTTTGCGACCCACGGCGCGAAAAATCCAGAGCGAACCATCTCACCGAGTGAGTCGCCGACTTCGACCCAGTCGCTGGGTTCGACACTCGGATTCACGTGGAGCAGTCGAGCCAGATAGTCGCCGGTATCGACCACGATGAGGTAGTCGTGGGGAACGGCGTAGGGCTTCTGCGGTGCCGTCACGGTTCGGGTTTCGACCACCTCGCCAGTGACGGGACTCGGTGCACGCGTCTCGCGGGACGCTTCGCTTCCCACTCGACTACCGGGATACAAGTCGATAGCACAGCCCTCGTCGTGGGCGGGATACGGCGAGTTGTAGAGCGAAAAGCGTGGGTAGCGCGCGAGCACGTCCGGCGGAAGCCCGACCATACACCACACTCTGGACCGAGAGCGTTTACATACATCGGGTTCAATAGGGGGCTATGCGCGTGCTTCGTGGCCGGGCCGAAACACGAGACGAAGACCGGGAGGTTACTGCCGCGATGCTCTCGGAGACGGCGGAAAGCGGCGAGGCTGCCGTTCGAGTGTGGACGCCACACCGTCAGATAGCGTTCGGACGACGAGATGCGCGCGCCGACGAGTTCGACGTGGCGAAATCCGTCGCCGAAACGTGTGGATTCGAACCCGTCGAGCGAAGCGTCGGCGGGCGTGCAGTCGCCTACACTGGAACTACGGTCGCGTTCGCCCACACCGTCCCCCTCTCCGATATTCGGACTGGAATGGAAGCCCGATACGCCGAGACGACGAAGGCGATTCAGCGTGCGTTCTGGCGACTCGACGTTCCAGCCCAGCGCGGCGAACCACCGCGGTCGTTCTGTCCGGGCGACTACTCGCTGCAGTGGCAAGGAAAACTCGCCGGGGTCGCACAGCGCGTCCGAACCGGTGCGGCGCTGGTCTCCGGCGTCATCGTGGTGGACGACCACGGCGAAATCGCGGGCGTCCTCGACCCGATTTACGCGGCCCTCGACGTGCCGTTCGACCCGGACTCGGTCGGAAGCATCGCCAAGGTGGAAGGCGACTCGAACCCCGACAGTGTCATCGAGACCATCGAAGACCTGCTGGTGAGTGAAGAGGAAGAGGAGGACATCGTGGTCGAACACGTCGGCGACCGAGACACTTAGGACAGTTCCCGAACCACTGGCGAATATGCTCACCATTCGGAACGCGACGCTTGCCGACGGGAGCAAGCGCGACGTTCGCATCGACACCGACGCGGGGCGAATCTCCGCAATCGGGTCGTCCCTCACCGAGTCCGGAGATGTCATCGACGCGACTGGAAAACTCCTGCTTCCGGGTGCAATCGACGCACACGTTCACTTTCGCCAACCAGGATTTTCGCACAAGGAGACGTGGGGAACCGGAAGCAAGAGCGCCGCAGCGGGCGGCGTGACGACGGTCGTTGACCAACCGAATACGAATCCGCCGACCATCGACGGCAAGTCGTTCGACGCGAAGGCGGAACTGGCCGCCGAATCCTACGTCGATTACGGCATCAACGGCGGCGTGACGGCGGATTGGGAACCCGAATCGCTGTTCGACCGGCCTCTCCTCGCGCTCGGCGAGGTGTTTCTCGCCGACTCGACAGGGAAGATGGGCATCGAGGAAGATCTGTTCCGCGAGGCGGTCGAACGCGCCACGGACGACTATCTCGTCGTGACGGTGCACGCCGAGGACGCGGACTCGTTCGACCGAGACGCGAAGTCGCGCGCGGACGACGATTTCGACGCGTGGAGTGCCTACCGTACGGCGGAGGCGGAAGCGATTGCGGTCGAACGAGCCTGCGAAATCGGGGAAGAACTCGGCGCACGACTGCACATCGCCCACACCAGCACGCCGGAGGGAATCGACACGGCCCGCGAAGTCGGCGCGACCTGTGAAGTCACGCCCCACCACATGTTCCTCTCGCGCGACGACGTGGACGAACTCGGGACATTTGGGCGAATGAACCCACCACTTCGGAGCGAAGCGCGGCGAGAAGAAGTGTTCGCGCGCGTAGCGGACGGCACGGTCGATATGATAGCGACCGACCACGCGCCGCACACCCGCAAGGAGAAAGACGCGAGCATCTGGGACGCGCCGAGCGGCGTTCCCGGCGTCGAGACGATGCTGCCGCTTTTGTTGGAGCAGGCCAGCAAAGGCAACCTGAGCTACGACCGCGTGGCAGACCTAACTGCCCGAAACCCATCGAAGGTGTTCGGTCTGCCGCGAAAGGGCCGCATCGAGGAAGGACGGATGGCTGACCTCGTGTTGGTCGACCCGGACGAGAACCGCGAAATTCGCGGCGACGACCTCCATTCGAAATGTGATTGGACGCCGTTCGAGGGGTGGACGGGCGTCTTCCCACAGTTGACGATGGTTCGCGGAAACGTAGTGTTCGAAGACGGCGAGTTCGGCGAACCGGTCGGCGAGAACGTTCGAGTGTAGCCCGAACTAATTTGGAATTCGACAGAATAGGGCGAGTATGCAAGCAGTCGTCCTCGCGGCGGGGGAGGGAACCCGCATGCGACCGCGAACCGCGGACAAACCGAAAGCGTTGGTCGAGGTCGCTGGCAAGCCGATTCTCACGCGCTGTTTCGAGACGCTGGTCGAACTCGGTGCGGACGAGTTACTCGTCATCATCGGTTACGAGGGTGCGCAGATTCGAGACCACTACGGAGCGTCGTTTTCGGGCGTCCCGATAACGTATGCGTGGCAGGACAAGCAGCAGGGAATGGCGCACGCGCTGTTGCAGGCCGAACCGCACGTCGAAGGCGATTTTATGTGCATGGACGGCGACTGCGTGATTCAGTCCGACCTCCGACCGCTGGTCGAGCGCCAGCGCGAGGAGGGGGTGGACGCAGTCCAGCAGGTCGAGCGGGTGTCGCCCGAGGCGGCGCGTGTCAAAGCAATCTGTGACGTGAACGAAGATGACGAACTACTCGGAATCGAGAAGGAACCCGACGACCCACCGAATCCCAGTCTCGTCGCGGCAGGATTCGCGGTGTACAGTCCGGCGATATTCGACGCTTGCAGGGAGACCGAACTGTCGGTTCGGGGCGAGTACGAACTCGCGGAATCGATTGCGCGGTTCGTAGCGGAGCGAACGATGCTAGCGATGACAACCGAGGGCTGGTCGGTGAACGTCAACACGCCCGAGGAGCGAGCGGTGGCGGACGACCGACTTCGGCAGTGAACAGCCGTCACGATTACCGAGTCACGCGTCGTGTATGGATTCGCTATGCCGGAGAACGTAACGATTCCAGTCGGAGGGGCTCGACTCGAAGGGGAGATAGCAACTCCACGAGAGGCCAGCGGAATCGTCCTGTTCGCGCACGGAAGCGGAAGCAGTCGAAAGAGTCCGCGGAACAACTTCGTCGCCGAACGGTTACGCGAGTTCGGTCTCGGAACGCTCCTCTTCGACCTGCTAACGGAGGAAGAGGACGCAGTCTACGAGAACCGGTTCGACATCGCTCTGCTCACCGACCGCCTCGTCGCTGTGACAGAGTGGGTCGAAACGCAGGCAGAGCTATCGGACTACCGAATCGGATACTTCGGGTCGAGTACAGGCGCGGCCGCCGCGCTTCGTGCGGCGGCGCGGCACTCTTCGGTGGGTGCAGTCATTTCCCGCGGCGGACGCGTTGACCTCGCAACCGCCGAACTGGACGAGGTTTCCGCACCGACCCTGTTCGTCGTCGGCGAGCGAGATACGCAAGTGCTCGAACTGAATCGAGAGGCGTCTGCGAGGCTGACCTGTAAAAACGAACTCGAAGTCGTGGACGATGCGGGCCATCTGTTCGAAGAACCGGGCACGCTAGAGACGGTGGCAGACCTCGCAGGAGAGTGGTTTGTCTCGCATCTCTAATCGCAACTGAAACCAACGTAGTCCGCCTACGACAGAAAGAACGGAACGATAGCCAACAGCAATCCCGCGAGGACGCAGAACAGCCCGTAGGCTTGATACCGTGCGACGCCGAACCCGTGGAGCTCGCCCGCCGATGCGACCGCGAACCTATGTCTGATTGTAAATATTTCTCGTGGTTTGGTAACGACTGCAAGGCCGATCCCGACCAATAGAAATCCCACGAACGTCGATTCTAGAACGACCATATCTGCCTAAATTATAATACATAAGCAAAAACCTTACGGCCTAATATGCCGCGCGCAAGACGGGCGTCATCACGCTCACGCCGAGCATCCAGCCAGCCCCGACGCTCGTGATGACCGTCATCGCCCGCCGGGAATCGGCCTCCGTCCAGTTCGTATTCGAATCGAGGTACTCCTGCATGTTCTCGATGGCTCGCCCCGCGAACACCGACCCCGACCAGCCGAGGAGGCCGAAACCGAACGCGAGCGCGCCGAGTGCGAACACGTTCGCGCTGGCGACCCGCACCGAATCGCCCGATGCTACCGCGACGATCAATCCGACGCTCCCCACCACGATTCCGAGGAGAGCGAACCGACCGGCGAAGCGAGCGCGCGGACGAAGCGCCTCGCCGAGCGAACCCATCAGTCCACCGTTTCGCGCATCCGTTGATCGGACTGCTGACTCATGGAAACCACTCG
>CAYNQM010000008.1:0-22379 GCA_964399275.1 uncultured Haladaptatus sp. | reverse complement strand
GCGCGTCCCGCATCCCGTCACCGAGCAGGTTGAACCCGAGCACCGTCACGGCGAGGAACAGGCCGGGGAAGAACGACCACCACCAGATTCCGGTGAGTAAACCGTTTCTGACGCCGTTCGAGAGCATGAGTCCCCACGACGGCGTCCCGACGCTCGCACCGACGCCGAGGAACGACAGCGCCGCGATGTCGATGATGGCCAGTCCGAAGTTGAGCGTGCTCTGCACCGTGATGGGCGCGAGCGAGTTCGGGAGGATGTGTCGCAGGAGGATGCGTGGGTCTTTGGCTCCGAGCGCGACTGTCGCGTCGATGTACTCGTCTTCGAGCACTTTCAGCGCCGCACCGCGGACGACGCGGGCGAATCGCGGCGTGTAGACGAGCGTCAGCGCGACGACTGCGCGCCAGATACCCCATCCTTCCGGGAAGATGGCCACCAGCGCGAGCGCCAACAGCAGGGCGGGGAACGCCAGCAGGATGTCCATCGTCCGCATGATGACGTTGTCCGCGAGGTCGCCGTAGTAGGCGGCGAGCGTCCCGAACCCGACGCCGAGTATCGTGGAGATACCGACCGTGATGGTGCCGTACTTCAGCGCAATCCACGCGCCGTACATCGTCCGGAGGAAGACGTTCCGAGAGAGTCCGTCCGTCCCGAACGGATACGGCCCACAGGAGAACACCGACCCCAGCGCACCGGTAACGGTTCGGTGTCCACACGGTGGCGCAAGCGACGGGTTCGAGCCCAGATTTGAGGACGACAGGACGCCCAAGTTGAGGAACACCCGTGCATAGATTGCGACGAGTGCCATGAAGGCGATTATGGAGAGACCGATGACTGCGAGTCGATTCGACAGGAGTTCGGAGAGGAACGGCGACGCCTGCAGGCGTTCGATGAAGCCGCGGTTCGCCGCCACGTCCTCGCGTTCGGTTTCAGTTTCTGCGCTCATTGTTCGATCCTCGGGTCGAGGTAGGAGTAGGTGATATCGACGCCCAAGTTCACCAGCGTGAACAGGAACGCGAACATCAACACGGTGCCTTGTACCACGGGGTAGTCACCGACGCGAATCGCACTGACGAGCAGTGTTCCGATACCCGAAATGCCGAACACCGCCTCGGTCAGCACCGCACCGCCGAGAAGCGTCCCGAACTGGATGCCGATGACGGTGACGACGGGAATCATCGCGTTGCGGAAGCCGTGTTTCAGCGTCGTAATCTTCGCTCCCTGCCCTTTCGCGCGAGCAGTTCGGATGTAATCCTGACGGATGACCTCCAACATTGACGAGCGCATCATCCGAGAGATGAGCGCCATCTGGTAGATACCGAGGACGAGACACGGGAGGAGGAGGTGACGCGCCGCCGACCGAAACGCGGGGAGGTTGGCGTTGAGAAGCGCGTCGAGCGTGATGAGTCCCGTGAACCGCTGTACCGAGTACGCGGTGGCGATGCGTCCACTCGTCGGGAGGATACCGAGCATCTGCGCGAATAGCAGGATGAGCAGTGGGCCGCTCCAGAAAATCGGGATGCTAATGCCGGTCAATGCACCGATGCGGGTGAAGTGGTCGGTGAGCGTGTTCTGTTTGACCGCGCTGATAATGCCGAGCGGAATCCCGAGAAGGATGCCGAACAACTGCCCGTAAATCGCCATTTCGAGCGTCACGGGGAGTTTGCTCGCGAGTACGGTAGTAACGTCGGTTCCCTGTCGAATCTGATAAGACTGCCCGAAGTTGAGCTGTGCCGCGTCGAACAGGAACCGTCCGTACTGCACCCATATCGGGTCGTCGAGACCGAGTTCGTGTTCGACTTGCTGGACGAACTGCTGTGACGCTCGCTGACCCGCGATGACGCGGGCCGGATTCCCCGGAGAGAGATGGAGAATCGCAAAGACGAACGTCGCTACGCCCAGCAGAACTGGCACGAGCAGTAAGAGTCGTTTGAGCACAAACCGCTTGCTAATCATCACCTAATCGCATGGAGGGGGTCACTAAAAAAGATGCGTTCGCGCTCTACAGTTGTCGGCGTACTACAGTTTGACGCGGTCGAGGAACGGACCGCTGATTGGCGCGATGGTGAAGTTCTTCACGTTGTTGCTGACACCGCGAAGGACTTCCGTGTGGGTGACGAACACCCACGGCGCTTCGTCGTGCGCGATTTTGCCAGCTTTCTTGTACAGTTCCTCGCGTTTGCTGTCGTCGGACGACTTCTGGCCCTCGTCGGCGAGACTCATGAACTCGCTGTTGGCCCACGCCGCGTAGTTGCTCGAATTCGTCATCTTCTCGTATTCCATCCAGTCCTTGTTAGACGGACCGTCGGTCTGCGGATGCAGGAGCGGGTAGTAGAAGTTGTCCGGGTCGCCGTTGTCGGACATCCAGCCGATGAAACAGGCGTCGTGTTTGCCGCTGCCGATGTAGTTCAGGTGCGGATTCCACGACTGCTTTTTGATGGAGACGTTGATACCGACTTTCTTCAGGTCGGATTTGACCGCGTTCGCGGTCTGGCTCGGCGACGGGAAGTACGGACGCGGGTTGGTCATCGTCGCCAGTTCGAAGTCGAATCCGTCCTGATATCCTGCCTCTTTGAGCAGTTTCTTGGCCTTCTGGGGGTCGTGCGGATAGGGGTCGAGATTCTTGTTGTACCCCATCACGCCCGGCGGAAGCGGGTGACTGGCCTGTGCGGCCATGCCCTTGTAGATATTCTCGACGATTGCCTTCGTGTTGATAGCGTAGCTGACGGCTTGCCGCACCTTCTTCTTCCGGAACGGCTTCTTGCGGGCCATATTCATCGGCATGTAGCCGATGTTCATTCCTTCGACTTTCTTCAGCTTCGCACCGTCGCCGTTATCGACCTGCTTCGCCGCTTGTACGCCAAGACCGTCCACGATGTGGGTTTCGCCGCTGACGAGCGACGATGCGCGCGTGGAGTTCTCGGTAATCGCCTCGAAGACGACGCCGTCGACGTGCGGTCCTTCGCCCCAGTAGTCGTCGTTGGCCGTCAGTCGGATGGTGCCATTTCCAGTGTTCCACTTCTCGAACGAGAACGGGCCGGTGCCGACCGGCTTGTTCTTGATTTTGCCCGCGTTGTTCTCGATTTGCTTCTTCGAGAGCACCGCGAGTGCGAACACCGCGAGGTTGGCGAGGAACGGCGTGTACCTCTGCTTGAGGTCGATGGTGAGTTTGTACTTGCCGTCCTTTTTCACGTCTTTTACCTTGCCGAGGAGGTACGGACCGTAGACGGACTGATTCGCGTCGCCGACGAAGTGTTTGTAATCGGTATCGATGAATCGGCGGTACGTAGCGATGAAGTCGTCCGCGGTGAACGACTCGCCGTCGTGGAACTTGACGTCTTCGCGGAGGGTAAGTTTCGCCTGTTTCCCCTTGAGTTTGAACTCTTTGGCCAGCCCTTCTTTCAGACTCGTTCCGCCGGGTTTGAAGTGAATGAGCCGGTCGAAAACCTGGTTCATCACCTTCGCGTCTTCACCACTGGTCGAAATCTGCGGGTCGAGAGACTGCGAGTCCTGTCCGCGAGAGTACGTAAGTGTCTTGCCGCCGTTACTGCCGCCACCGCCGCCGCCGAGACAACCAGCCGTAACCGTAGTTGCCGCGGCCGCCGCACCGCCAGCGGCTTTGAGAAAACTTCGCCTGTCGTGTGATGCCATAAGCCAGTGTGCACACATGTTCCATATAAACATACCGAACCCATAGTAGCGTTCAGACGAGAAGAATCAGGAACGAAACCGAAAGACGACAACCATTTGTCACCGGAACCGCATTATAATCCAACAAAATCGAGGGAAGACGGATTCTCGCTCGAAGAAACGAACTTTTAGAACAGTTCGGACGGGCGTCGAGCAGACTTCCCCCTCGTCACGGAGCTAGTGTCTCCGTATCAGTTCGGTTGGTCGTAGAGGTGGCACGCCGACGGATGGGCGCTCTCCTGTAGAGCCGGGGATTCGCGCTCGCAAACGCTCGTGAACCGGTCGCGCAGGAGCGATTCGGCGGCTTCCCAATCGCCGTCCGCGAGGTGGTCGAACGAGCGCTCGACCACGTCACGAGGCTCGCCGGTCGGTTCGGTCTCGAACAGGTTGTCCCAGAGCGCGGCGTGGAACGCGTCGGTCGGGGGTGCACCGCCGTCCGTCGCGGTCACTCCCTGCTCCGGAGCGTCACCGGCGATGGTCTGCTCGCGCGCCGCGTCGAGGTTGATGGCGCGATTCTCGACTCGTTCGCGGTAGTCCATCACTTCGCGGAACGCTGGCTGGTCGATGTCCATTCCCTCGGGCGGGATGATTTTCGGACAGCGAGTGCGGAAGTGACACCCACTCGGTGGGTCGATAGGCGATGGAACGTCGCCTTCGAGGATGATGCGGTCGTCGGTGTCGGCGCGGGGGTCGGGTTCCGGAATCGCCGAGAGGAGCGCCTGCGTGTAGGGGTGTTTCGGGTCGGCGAACAGTTCGTCGGTGTCCGCGACTTCCACGATTTCGCCGAGGTACATCACCGCGATGCGGTCGGAGATGTGGCGAACCACGGAAAGGTCGTGGGCGATGAACAGGTAGGTTAGGCCGAACTCCTCCTGCAAGTCTTCGAGCAGGTTGATAATCTGGGCCTGTACGGACACGTCCAGTGCCGAGACGGGTTCGTCGGCGACGATAAAGTCGGGGTCAACCGCCAGCGCACGAGCGATGCCGACGCGCTGGCGTTGACCTCCCGAAATCTCGTGTGGGTAGCGGTCGCGCTGGCCCGGTTCGAGACCGACGTTCTCCATCAGTTCGGTGACGCGCTCCTTGCGATTCCCTTTCGCAATCCCGTGAATCTTCAGGGGTTCGACGATGGTTTGCTCGACCGTCATCCGGGGGTCTAAGCTGGACAGCGGATCTTGGAAAATCATCTGCATGTCCTTTCGCGTCTCCCGGAGTCCGTCGTCGTCTAGTCCGCCGAGGTCGGTTCCGGCGAACACGACGCGCCCGTCGGTCAACTCTTCGAGACGGAGAAGCGAGCGACCTGCGGTCGATTTCCCACAGCCCGACTCGCCGACGAGACCGAGCGTCTCGCCCTCGTAGATGTCGAAGCTCACGCCATCGACGGCTTTCACGCTGTCGTCGCCGTCCGAGAACCACTTATCGAGGAAGTCGTCGGCCCGCGAATAATGTTTTTTCAACTCGTCAACCGTGACGAGCGTGTCGCCGGTCTCGTGGCCTCCGGTCGAGACGCTCTCGTACTCCTCGACGTACTGACTCTCGTCGAACTCTTCGAGGATACATTTCGCGTGGTGGTCTACGTCCTCGGGGCCGTGCTGGAGGTTCGGAATCTCGCCCTGCGTACATTCGGGCTGTGCCCACGGACATCGCGAGGCGAAGTGGCACCCTTCGGGCATGTCGATGAGGTCAGGGACGTTTCCGTCGATGGGCGTCAGGCGCTCTTTGTCCTCGCGCGGGATGGATTCAAGCAGTGCGTAGGTGTAGGGATGGCTCGGATTGTGGAAAATTTCGTCCACCGGCCCGACCTCCACGAGGTCGCCCGCGTACATCACGGCGACACGGTCGCAGGTTTCGGCGACGACGCCGAGGTCGTGCGTAATCATGAAGACGGACATGCCTAACTCGTCCTGCAAGTCGTTGATGAGGTCGAGAATCTGGGCCTGAATCGTCACGTCCAGCGCCGTCGTCGGTTCGTCCGCGATGAGCAGTTTCGGCTTGCAGGCGAGCGCGATGGCGATGAGCACGCGCTGGCGCATGCCGCCGGAGAACTCGTGCGGGTACTCCTCGACGCGAGACGCGGGTTCGGAAATACCGACTTCCTCCAGGATGTTGATGGTGTCCTGAAGCAGTCTCTCGTCCATCTCGTCGCCGCCGAGTTTCGGCGCGATTTCCCGTACCGCGTTCCACCAGTTGTCCTTCCGCTTGCCGTCGTACTGGTGCATACGCAGACTCTCGGCGACCTGCTCGCCCACGGTCATCGCGGGGTTGAGCGAGGTCATCGGATCTTGGAAAATCATCCCCATTTCGCCGCCGCGAACGTCGCGCATGACGGATTCGGGCGCGGACATGATGTCGATGTACCCCTCGTCGGGGAAGACGTACTCGCCGACGCCGTTCGGGTACTTCTCGGCGAATTCCGTTGCAATTTCGTCGTGCTGGAACTTGATGTCACCAGCGGCAATCTCGCCGGGGTCGTCAATGAGTTGCATGGCCGAGAGCGCGGTCACGCTCTTTCCAGACCCCGATTCGCCGACGAGTCCGACCGTCTCACCCTCGCGGATGGTCAGTTCGAAATCGTCCACCGCCTCGACGGTTCCTCGCTCGGTGTGGAACTGCGTCTTGAGATTCGAGATGGACAGTAAATCGGTCACAGTTACGCGGGTATCTTCGTCGGGATAGCAAAAATGGTTCGGTCGGGATTAGCATACGACACGCAGTCAACGTGATTCGAACCTACAACCGCAAGACCATCTCCAGTTCGAAACTCTCGGCGTCCGCAGTTTCGAATCCGACGTTACGATAGAGATTTACGGCGGCGCGGTTCCATCGCTCCACCGTCAGCCACACTTTTTCGATATCCTGTTGTTTGCCGTAGCCGAGCAGGGTGCGAATGAGGTGCGACCCGATTCCCGCGCGCTGGTAGTCCTGATGGACGAAGATAGCGAGTTCGTAGGCGGAGTCGACGTCCGGAACCAGCGTCGCGTGGCCTGCGACGTTGTTGTCATGCCACGCGATGACGTTGAGTCCGTCGCTCTCGGTCAGGGTTTCCACCCAGTCGCGGACGCGCGGTTCCGTAGCCGGGGGAATACCCTGCGCACGGTCGGCGGGGTCGAAATCGACGTACATCGCCACGAGTGCTTCCACGTCGTCCTCCTCGCAGGGACGAATTTCGATTTCCCGTTCCTCACGGTCGTTGAACGAAAGCGGCGGCTCCGGAAACGGTCCCGCCGGTTCGTCCGGGAATCGTCGGTTCTCGTTCATCGTACCAGTTTCACCGTCACGTGAGAGTTCAGCAGGACGAACTCAGCGATGTGGCCCAGTCGAATTTTCCCCATCGGACTGCGCTGTCCCCCACCGAGAACGATTTGGTCGTACCCCTCGCTTTCGGCGATGTCGAGCAGTCTGCTTCCGGGGTCGCCGGACACGTCCCGAACGGTGGCGTCCATGTCGGCGTCCGTCAGCACGGCTTCGACTTTCTCGCCGATATCGTCTTTCGACCGGTCGCTCTCCGGATTGTCGAGGATAGCAACCGTCAATTCGTCGCCCGCGAGGACGGCGCGCGATACCGTCTGTTCGAGTGCAGTGAAAGAGTCATCACTTCCACCGGTTCCCAATAATACTTTCATACTTCCCCATACCCGTCGGGTGCTAAAACAATTGGGTGCGATACGCTTTTGCACTCCGCTCGGTAACGACGGCGTATGTCAAACGACCCCTCCCCGTCGGAATCCGAGCAGGAGGACGAACCCGACGCGCACGGAGACAGACGGGACGACGCCGAACGAGACGACGCCGACAGTCCGATGGACGACGAGACGTCGGAGCCCTCCCCGGGCTCTACCCCCGACCTCCCGCCGGACGTGGCGAAGTACGCGCGATTCAAGAAGATGGACGGCGCGCAGTACGAGCGCGTCAACGAATTCTTGCGCGACAGAACGTACATCACCGCGCGCGAGTGGGCAATTGCTCGTCTCTGTGCCGACTTCCGAACCGAGACGGGCGTCGAGATGACGAAAATCGGGAACAACCTCCCGTATCTCATCCCGTTCATGACCGACACCTACACCCCGCAGGCGGTCAATCAAGCGCGGTCGGCGTTCGAAGAAAAAGTCCGAAAAGCGGGTGCAACGTTCCTCTACGGCGCGATGTCCGGCTTCTTCACCGCCGAGGAACTGGACGACGTGATGTACGAAGTGACCGAGGTAGCGAAGTTCCTCCTCGAAGTCGAGGGCGTCGATTTGTCGGTGGACGAGGAACTCGCCGCCGAGGACAGAATTTCGAACGTCATGCGCGAGGTGCGCGAATCGAGCGAGCAGTTGCGCCACGACGAAATGGAATGCCCACACTGCGGGCACGAAATCGGCGAGGAAGAGTAGTCAGTTCTCGGATTCGGAGGTCGAGTCGTCCGTCTCCTCCACTTCACCCGTTTCGCCTTCGGTCGGTTCCGGCGGTTGAAACACCGAGGGGTCGTCGTGCGTGAACTGGATGCGGTCTTCGGTCAGCGTCCGGACGTACGTGTACATCTTTCCAGCGTCCATCGCGTCCGCTAACGTCTGTCGAGCGCCGCGCACGTCGTAGTAGGCCGGATAGCAGACGACGGTTTCGGCGTCGTTGTCTTCCATGACGACGACGACGAAGACGAGATCGTCGCCCATCGCGCGGTACGCTTCGAAGGAATCGAACTCGATGCCCGAATCGAGAAGCGTTTCCAGTGCTTCGAACTCGTTGTCCGGTACGAGCACGTCCAGTCCGAACTCGTCGTCGCGTTCGTTCCAGAGCGGTGCGACGTCGCCCGGATGCAGTTGCAGGGTCTCCCATCCTGATTCCTCGTACCCTTCCGCCGTTGCCTCCATGTCGGCGATAACATCCTCCCAGAATGGCATCGCTCGCGAGTGTGCCGTAACGTTCGGCGTCGTCCCGTCCATACCCCGATTCGGGGCTTTTTCGGGTAAAAACGTTGTGTCCTCGCGGTTTGCCGAGCGGCGGTGAAAGAATATCGTTTCGCTCAGTTCGCGGCGATCCGGGGTGAGACCAAATACTCGACCGACCCCGACCCCTCAGCAAACGCGTAGCGAATGGCAAGCGGCATGTCTGTACCGAGTTCGAGGTCGATTTCGGGGTTGCGAGGCATTGCGCGGTTGATTGCTTTCAGATAGTCGATGGAGAACAGTGAGCGTGCGTCTCCGGGTGTAAATTCGGCGAGTTGGTTCGCTGACAACGCGAACGAGACATCGTCGGTGTCGCCTTCCGCATCGGCGTAAAATATGTCCGCTTCATCGTCGATACCGAGCATGACGTGGTTAGACACCATATCCGCGGCCTGCACTGCACGATCGATGGCTTCGGCGTCGGTGACGATTCCGCCCGAAAATTCGAACGTGAGGTTCGTTTTGTCGGGCGGCGACCGAACCGTATCTGGGTCGAGAAGCGCGAGGGTGTAAGTGAGTTCGCCGATGCGAATTTCGAGCTTGCGCGTCCCCGAATCAAGTTCGAGGGACACGAGTTGCTCGCGGTCGGCAATCCCCACGATATCGCTCAGTCGTGAGACATCCACACCGAAGTGAACGTCACTTGCTTCGTACACCTCGAACGCGGCACGTTCTACCCGCAAATCGACTGCGGCCACGGTCGCAGGATCCATAGCCGGAATCCGAATGCCGTCGGCATCGAAGTAGACGTGACACTCATCGACCACTGCACCGACGAGCGCGACGGTTGTTTGTAATGTTTCGGCGTTCACCACTGCTTCGAGCAACTCTCCCTCGGCACCGTTGGATTCGAGTTCCGAACCTGATTCGCTCATTGTTTCTACACTACTTATCAATTATATATCTTATAAGCATTTTGTTAATGATTCAGATAGATAATCCAATATGAGTTATTATTATATACCTATACTACTCATCATAACCCGATACAAGTTATGAGAGGAGATGAACGAAAACGCGGTATTTTGAGTCGTGCAGACAGGGAGTATCTCCGCGGCGAGACGAGCCTGGGTAGCACCCAATCGGAGCGGAACACTCGCGCGCGAATCCGTGACCGAATTTACAACAGCATTCTGGACTTCGAACTCCTCGTGGAATGCCTCTCGGAGCACGACCGCAAACTCATCTTCGAGAAGCGGTTCGAGAACATGGACGGAACCGAAGCGTTTGATTCCCTCGTGTCTGCGGTCTCTTTCTTGTATCGAGCAACAGCGGACACGAGTCTCGACTTCGAGACGGTACTGAACGAGGGAATCAACGTGGCTGAAGTGAAAGACGCCAGAGTTGCAACCGTCCAACTCGACCTGACCTTTCACTCTCTCACCGCTGACCAGTTGCTTCACAAGTTGGAGTCGGGCGAAACGTTATCGCTCACCGAAATCGCGTATCTCCACGAAAGCGACGAGGTAAGAGCGGACGAACTGGCGCAGTATTTCAGAGATTCCGAGGGGAAAACCGAAGAAATCGACGACGGACGGATACAATCGAAAGTGACTAATTTCTGAAAAGGAGGTGGGAAAACGAACGAACCACTTAGACGGACAGAACGGGCTGGCTGGCGTACAACAGCACGTACTCCGCCGCCTTTTCGAGGATTTCACCGGGTTCGCCGGAGAGCGGTTCCCGCGGAATGATGATAAAGTCAGCGTCGATTTCGTCCGCGCAGTCGAGGACTGCGCTCCCGGGATGCTGGAGTTTGCGCCGAGTCGAGAAACCGAGCGCAATCGAGTTCGACAGTTCGACATCCGCATCGTCCGCGACGGCGCGGGCGCTATCGATGAACGACTCTGTTTCGACGACGACGTCCTCCTCTTCGGCGACCCCCGTCTCGACTGCTCGGGTCAACTCCTCGCCGAGGATGTAGACTGCGTGAACGCTCGCGCCGTACTTCTCGGCGATAGAGACGGCGTACTCGATGGCGCGAACGGATTCGTCGCTCCCGTCCACCGGAACGAGCACCGTATTCACTTCGACTGGCGACTCGGTCATATGGGTGGGTGTGCGCAGGTGGGCAAAAAAGCTTCTCCCGTCGCTCCAATAAACCGCAATCGGATGGGATTGCGGTTTGGGTGCAACCTTGCCCCGTCGGGCGTATTGATAACTACTGACATGGCATATAGCAGTTTTGATTGATGCAACTTTTGACAAGAACAAGAGACGACCTCAGTGTTTAAGAACGATGACGAAAGAAGAGGAAACGATGCTAGACACCGTCGTCATCGCCACCGACGGCTCTGAGAGCGTCGAGCGCGCAGTGACGGTCGCACTCGACCTCGCGCGCCGGTTCGACGCCGAGGTTCACGCCTTGTACGTCGTCGATACCGGCGAGATAGAGTCCTCTCCAGAAACGCTCCGCGACGAACTCCACAGAGCCCTCGAATCGCAGGGCGACGACGCGCTCGAATCGGTGCGCGACCACGCCAACAGGGACGTCCTCACCGCAGTCCGCGAGGGCGACCCGGCCGTGAAAATCCGCGAATACGCCCGCGAAAACGACGCCGACGTCGTTGCGACGGGAACTCGGGGGCGCCACGGCGAAAATCGATTCCTCATCGGAAGCGTCGCCGAGCGCGTCGTCCGAACCTGCCCGACGCCCGTGCTGACGGTTCGACAACTCGACCCGAGCGAGGCGTAAACAAAGTATATATCAGCGGGCCACAATGTGGCCGCTATGCCCGCTATCGAACTGGACGGCGTCACCAAGCGGTTCGGAGACGTCGCCGCCCTCCAAAATCTACACCTCACCATCGAAGAGGGGGAAGTGTTCGGTTTCCTCGGGCCAAACGGTGCGGGGAAGTCCACGACCATCGACATCCTCCTCGATTACGTCCGCCCGACGAACGGAACTGCCCGCGTGTTCGGCCACGATACCCAGAACGAAACGCGGCGAGTGCACGAACGCATCGGGGTGCTTCCCGACGCCTATCACGCGTACGACCATCTAACCGCGCGTCAGCATCTCGCATTCGTCATCGAGTCGCGCGATGCGGACGACGACCCCGACGAACTGCTCCAGCGGGTCGGGATTCCCGATGCCGCCGACCGACGAGTCGAAGGCTTTTCGAAGGGAATGACACAGCGACTCATCCTCGGAATGGCGCTCGTCGGCGACCCCGACCTGCTCATTCTGGACGAACCGACGACCGGACTCGACCCGAACGGCGCGCTGGCGATGCGCGAAATCATCCGCGAGGAACGAGAACGAGGAACGACCGTCTTCTTCTCCAGTCACATCTTGGAGCAGGTCGAAGCGGTCTGTGACCGAGTCGCAATCCTCAAAAACGGGGAGTTGGTGACGGTCAATACCATCGACGGGCTTCGACAGACGGTCGGAACCGGTACGTCGCTCACCGTCCAGGTGAATCGCTGTTCAGCGGCGGTCATCGACCACGTGCGAGCGGTCGAAGGCGTCGCACGAGTCTCAGCCAACGAAACGACGATTACCGTCGCCTGTGACGAGCGAGCGAAGAAGGCCGTTCTCGACGCAATCGAATCGACCGGCGTCACCATCGAAGACTTCGACACCGAGGAAGCCTCGCTGGAGGAACTGTTCGCCACCTACACCGCGGAGGTGTCGGCATGAACTGGCGCGTATTGGTGAAGAAGGATTTTCTGGACGCCTATCGGACGTGGTCGCTCGGCGTTGCGGCCGTCTCCTTCGTCCTCTTTCTGACCGTCCCGGTGTACGTGGGGATGAACAACGCGAGCACCCCCGGAGCAGTGAACTTTTTCGGCGCGATTGGATTCATCGTCTTCTTGCTTCCGCTGGCGGCGTTCATGATGAGCTACGACGCTATCGCCGGAGAGCGCGAACTGGGCAGTCTCAAACTGCTCCTCGCACAGCCGTACACTCGGCGCGATGTCGTCGCAGGGATAGCGGTAGGACGGACGATAGTCGTCGGGACGGCGACGTTCCTCGGTATCTTCGTTGCCACCGTCGTGTTTCTAGCGCTCGGTGGCGGCGTCCAACTCGGGAGTTACGTCGCATTTCTCGTGCTCGTACTCCTGCTCGCCGCGGCGTACGCGGGAACTGCGGTCAGTTTCTCGGCGGCGTCCCCGACCAGCAACCGCGCCTTGGCGACGTCGGTCGGGTTTTTCATCCTGACGCTGGTCGGTTGGTCGTCGATTCCGCAACTGATTCGGTACGTCCTGAACGGTTTTTCGACGCCGGGCGATGGACGCCCCGAGTGGGCAACCGTCATCGACAGCCTCAGTCCGATTCGAGCGTTTTCGACCGGCATCGACACGCTCGTCCACTCGAACGGAGCGGTCGGGTCGTTCTACGAAACGGGCTGGTTCGCTATCCTCGTGCTCGTCGCGTGGGCCGTCATCCCAGTCCTGCTCGGCTATCGGCAGTTCGATCGGGCAGACCTCTGAGAAACGGCCATTGGTGATAGAACGTTTCGAGCAGATCGGGGAGAACAGTGATAGATTTTTGCCGATAGGTAAAAATAACAATATAATAAGAAACATTACGTAATTAAGTATAAGAAAGTGATAAATTGGTAGTAGTTGTTGTTCAATTGCTAAATGGTTAGAGACGACCAATCTGAAAAAACAAACGACTCGATAATCGAAATGGCCAGTTCGCGACGCGGTTTTATACTGAAGTCTAGCGGAATACTCGCAGCAGCGGCGGGAATTTCCGGAATGAGCACGGCAGAAAAGGAGCAGTACTCGTACACGATTCAAGAGGAAACTGAAGCGGAAACCGAAGTGCACGTGACGGACACGGGCGAACCTGGCCCGACGGCCGTGGTCGTCGGCGGCATCCACGGCACCGAAGAGAGCGGCTACCGCGCGGCGGACGACGTGGCGACGTGGTCAATCGACAAAGGCAAACTCATCGTGATTCCGCGGGCCAACCCGGTAGCCATCGAGCGCGAAACGTATCTGAACGACGGCGAAAACTTCAATCGAAAGTTCACGCCCGGAAAGGAACCGAGAACCGCACACGCCCGAGCGATTTGGAACGCCATCGACAGACACAACCCGAAAACGGTGCTCAGCCTCCGCAGTTCGGAAGGAATTTACCGCGAAGCGGAAGGACCGGACGGCGCCGGACAAGCCATCTATCCGACGCTCTCCGAGGGAGCGGACGTGGACGCGACGATGACTGCGAGGTACATGAACCAGCATCATCTCGACGATTTGCGTCCCGAATACTACGAGTTCAAGCGCGGCCACCTCGTCGGAGGCGACGAACCGGGTCTGATTCACAAAGTCTTCGGGGACATGTACATCCCCGGTTACGTCGTCCAGACGACGCGGTACGAAACGTCGCTCGATACGCGCGTCAACTGGACGTTGAACATCGTGCGCCATCTCCTTCGCCGGAACGGAATCGACCGCACCTTCGAATAAGCGGCATCGCGCGCGTAACCGGGAACTCTTTGCGTCGGGCGTCAGAGAAGAGGTATGAAAGATTGGGTCATCGACGACAAGAACCTCTCGCTCGAACGCAAATCGCTGTTGCCGGGCGAGGGCTTTTTCGTCCCCGATTCGGTCGAAGAAAAACGAGAGGAGCAGGTTGCACAGGAAGCGCTGTCGGGTGCAGAGGTGGCGGTCGTCGCCGACCCCGACGCGGACGGACTGGCCGCGACGGCGCTCGTCCGCGAGGTGTACGGCGAAGGCGCGCTCATCGACGCAGGTCCCCACGACCTCGGCGACGCGCTCGAACGCGTGGTCGCCTACAGCGAACCCGGCGCGACGATTTTCGTCTGCGACCTCTGTCCGGACGCCTACGAAGAGATTGCAGAAGAACTGGAAGTCCTCGTCGCGGAAGCCGACGAGGTGTTCTGGTTCGACCACCACCAGTGGGACGATGCAGTGGCCGACGCGGTTCGCGCCGCGGGCGTCGAACTCGTCGTCGGCGACTCCGAAGAGGAGTGTACCGCCGACGTGGTCGCTCGCTCGCTGGAGTACGAGTTTCCGGAGTATCTGGTCGAACTCGCGGCGGTCACGCGCGACCACGACCTGTGGCTCCGCGAAGACGAGCGAAGCGACGATCTCGCGGACTACTCCTACTGGTCTGAACCCGAGGAGTACATGGAGGTCATTCAAGAACACGGCGCAGACCTCCCCGAGGAGGTACAGGAGTTCCTCGCCGAACAGCGCGTCGAGAAAGAGGCGCTCATCGAGCGAGCAGTCGCACGCGCCGACATGAAAGAAATCGGCGACTGGACGGTCGGCGTCACCTACGGTCGCTGTTCGCAGAACGAAGTCGCCGAGGCGATGCGCGAGCAAGGTGCGGACGCTTCGGTCGTCGTCAAACCCGCCGGAAGCGCGAGCATCCGCGGTACCGAGGAGTTCGAGCGATGCCACGAAGTCGCCCGGCAGGTCAACGGCGGCGGCCATCCAAAAGCCGCGGGTTGCAAACCGAGCATCTACGACGACATGCTGGACTACGCCCACCACTGGACAACGCAGGGCGCGGTCGCAAAGCAGGTCATCCTGGAGGCGTTCTGGAGCCTGAAACACGAAGACGACGAGTCGGCGGAAGAGGCCGACGCGGACGAGTAGAATCAGGAAGGCAGCGCCTACGGAAGGAGCGACTGCATCAGTTCTCTCTGTTCTGTCGCGTCGTCGTCGTTGCCGTCGTACCAGAGGTCGAACCACGCGAGCGGCCAGAGTTGCGTGACGAAGCGGTACGCTCGGCGCACGTCTTCGAATCCGTCGTCGCGCGCGAGGTCGTTCGCCTCGTCGTAGCCCGCTTCGAGCGCGTCGCGGACGAGGCGGCGGCGGTCTGCGTCGAGCGGGAGTCGCTCACAGAGATGTTGTTCGGTCGCCACGAGGTCGTACTCGCCGTGGCCTGTGGACGGGTTCCCCCAGTCGAGAACCGTCCGAACCCCGCCCGACTCGGGGTCAACGAGTAGGTTTCCGAATCGGTAATCGGCGTGGAGGAGCGACGGGTCGGGGTCGGTGGGAACTGCATCGAGATGCGTGTCGAGACCTGCGCGGAGATCGCCGAGCATGTCGGAAAACCGGGTGTCGGCAATGCGCTCGAACGCATCCTCTGCGGGGCGTCGGAGACTCGACGGCCAATCTTCTGCGGGGTCGGCGACCACGAGATCGCCGACCGTTGGGTCACGGTCTGCGTCGTGACTTGCGCGAAGCCCGCCAAAACCGTCGAACGATTCGACGGCGTGGAGTTCACCGAGGTGTCGGCCCGCATCCCGAGCAGTTCGTTCGAGTGCGGCGTCCGAAAGCAATTCGGGGCCGGAAATCTGCTCGCCGGGCGCACGCTCCATCAGGAAGAACGGCGCGGGCAGGTCGTCGTGGTCGTCCACGTAGCCGAGAACGTCCGGGACGGGAATGTCGGTTCGACGGCCGACGAGGTCAAGAACCCGCGGTTCGGCCCGAAACGCGGGCGCGTCTACGAACGCAGACGCCTTCAGAAAGCACTGTCGGCGAGCGTTCGCGGTTTCGGCAGTCACGGCGAAAACGGCGTCAGTGCCGTCCGTGGCCTGCATCACGTCGAGCACGGTCCACTCGGAGAGAAAGACCCGAACCATCTCCGTAACGGTCTCGGCGTCCAAGTCGGCGTCGTCCATGCGGTTTCGTTGCAGTCGTTCACTGCCACGGCGATAGAAATCTTGTGATGTCGAGTCGGCGACAGCACGGACGACTCGCGCCATTTAATCCGGGACGCGACGACCACCCGGTATGAGCAGTTTCGGCACCGACGCCATCGTCGGCATGGTTCATCTCCGAGCATTGCCCGGTTCGCCCGACTACGACGCCTTCGACGCCGTTCGGACGCGCGCGCTCGCCGACGCTCGTGCGCTCGAATCCGGCGGCGTGGACGCGATTTTGGTCGAGAACTTCGGCGATTCGCCGTTCTACCGCGACGACGTGCCGAAACACGTCGTCGCGTCCATGACCCGCATCGTGACCGAACTCCGGCAGGAAGTGGACTGTCCGCTCGGTGTGAACGTCCTGCGGAACGACGCCGAATCGGCCCTGTCGATTGCGACCGCTGGCGGCGGGGATTTCGTCCGCGTGAACGTCCACACTGGCGCGCGCCTGACCGACCAAGGCATCGTCGAAGGAACCGCTCACGAGACCCTGCGACTCCGCGACGAAATCGATTCGGACGTGGAAATCCTCGCCGACGTGGACGTGAAACACTCCGCACCGCTCGCGGAGCGACCGCTCGACGAACTGGTAGACGAAACCCTCGGACGCGGGCGGGCCGACGGCGTCGTCGTCAGCGGCGTCGGAACCGGCCACGAAGTCGATACCGACCTGCTCGAAGCGGTCGTCTCGGCGCGGGACGACGCCGATTCGGACGCACCCGTGTTGGTCGGCAGTGGCACCACGCCGGAGAACGTCGCGGAGTTGCTGGCGATTGCGGACGGCGCAATCGTCGGCACCGCGCTGAAAGAGGGCGGAGAGACCACGAATCGGGTGGACGAGACGCGGGTTTCAAAGCTCGTTTCGCAAGTAAAGAGCAGGTGACGTACGGAGAGGGACAGCAGGAGCATCGAGGAGGCAGAGACACATTTATGCTATTGGCCTTACGGAAGAAGAATCGGTTCGGGAATCGGACGACCGTGGGACGAGTTTGCTGAGGCTGGTTAGATTCGTCAGAACACGACACCACTGGAACGAATCGATGAACATCGTCTGCGATGGCGTCCCAGTCGAAAATCACGTTGGTACTCATCTATCGGCGGTCACCGAAGAATATGGTGCCGCTGGCTGGCGGAAAACTGCCTCGCCGGAAACACCCGACTCTTACTTCGAATCGGCCTATCCGGTTATGGCACGCACTTCTCGTTTTCGTTGCTCGATTCCGACTCGGCGATTTGCTCGTTCTGATTGAGCTGATAGTTGATCTGTTCCGCCGACGCATTGCCGTCGTCTATAGCAAACGCAACGGAGCTGTACTGCTCGTTGACGTTCAACTGCTCGACGTACTGCGCTTGGTCGATGTCGGCGATAGCCGCCTGCTGATTGACCTGTTCGGCACCGTTATCGTAGCTCACCGCCCACGAACCATCACCGTTGGCGTCCATACCGCTCAGCACTGCCGTGGCTTTCCAATCGCCCACCTCGATGTTCACCGCGGACGCCTCCGCGACTTGTGCGTTGAAGTTCCCCTGATAGCTAGCCTGCGTCGCCGTCGCCACGCTGGCGCCGAGAGCTATGGACACCGCCGCGTTCTGCAGGTTGATGTTCCGCTGGGAGACCTCCTGGAACTGGTCGATGTCCGCCGCCGCCTCCTGCGTGTTCGACTGGTCGGCACCGTCGTTCGTTCTCTTCACGTCGGACTCCGAGAAGTCACCGTCCATTCTGGCCATCGCAGTGGCCTCGGTCATCGATTTCGGGTCGAAGTTTATCGCGGTCGCATCCGCAATCTGTTCGTTCGTGTTGTACTGACAGCTCACCTGCCACGCCTTGGCGGTGCTCCCATCGCCGACTGCGATGGCGACGGCAATACCCTGCTCGTTGACGTTTAGCTGATCGACCTCTTGGGATTGTTCGACCGAGGAATCGGCGTTCTGGCTGTCGCCGTCGCCGACGTTTGCCGCCACGGCTTCCGCCGTCTGCGCGTTCTCGTTCTCCTGATAGCTCTGCTGGTACGAGCGGGAGTAACTACCGCCTTCCGCGATCGCGACGGCGGTGCTCTGGCTGTTGTAGTTGACCTGTTCGACTTCTTGTTCTTGGTCGATTTCCGCCACCGCGGTCTGCTCGCTCTGGAACACGTCGTCGCTGACGACCCAGCCGGAGAATTCGCGCGACTTGGTATCGTCCGCGAAGATAACGTACACGTCCTTCACCTGCGTGAACGTATGGTCTTTGTTCTCCTTGGTGGCGTTTACCGACTCTGCCTCGCCCACCTGCGTGTTCGTGTTGTTCTGGTAGGTGCGCTGAATCGCATCTGCCTCACCGCCGTCGAGGGAGATTGCGATGGCGTTCTCTTGTTGATTGACGTTTAGCTGTTCGACGTCCTGATACTGGATGACTTCCGAGGAGGATTCCTGTGACTGAATATCGCCTTCCCGGCTTTTCAGCCACGATTCGAGGTCGGTTTCGGAGGTATCAACGCCGAAGAGGAGGAACACGTCTTGTCCGTTCGCGTCCGTCTCGGCGATGGCGGTGCTGGACAATGCAGTACCGACACCGATACCGGCCGCGGCGATTCCTTTTACGTAGTCTCGACGATTGAGCTTCCCCTGGTTGTCGTTGTTTTTGGGCATGCTACAAAATGGACAAAGACGGATTCACATTTTGTTATGAGCAGTCTGAAGGAATAATTACGCAGTAATCGGTGCCTACAATGCCGTTCAGCGAAACAATTATTTTATCTTAATCTAAAACTTTTTCTACTTCGTTGACTTGTTAGCCGCGGCGAGGATGCGTTTAACTATCTCTGGAGATAGTACGAGCCCTAAAACAGACAAATGAATTAGTGATTTCTGATAATTGTGTTTTTTCTGTCGATGAAACGGAGGTACCGACGTAGCCATTCGGATAGATGGGAGTGCTGCCGCACTAAGCGGCAGAAAATCGGAGAGTGGAGCGATTGTGCGTGATTGCTATCCGAACCGACCGTCATCTGCTCGTTCGACGGTGTCGCGATAGTTCTACGGTCGTCGGAACACGTAGCTCACTCCCGCACGTTCGATTCGAATTGCGCCCGAATCGTGGTCGAACACTAGCGAATCGGCCCGTCCGTCGAAGTCGTGAAGTGGCATTCCGGCAGTGACGTGGCCATCGCGCGAAATCGAGAATCGAGCGACCCCCATCCGGGCGACGATTCTCGCGTCGTGAACGTCCACGTCCGGGGAGAATCGGTCGAGGTTGTCTGCGATGGCGTCCCAGTCGGAAATCGGCACGCGCGTTTCCATACGTAGAGACACGACGGGGAACGCGAAATCGGTATCGACGGACGACAGCGACGAGACAGATTACTCGCGTCGAGCGTCGGCGAATTTGACGTCGGAGAAGTGAAATCGTGCACCCCCTCCGTCGCTCTCCTCGATTCGCATCGACCAGTCGTGCGAGTCGGCGATTTCTTGGACGATACTCAGGCCGAGTCCGGTGCTTTCGGCGGTCGAGTAGCCCGATTCGACCACCGCGCGATGGTCAGACTGTGGGATTCCCGAACCGTCGTCTTCGACGTAGAAGCCGTCCGCCGTCGTCCCGACCGAAATGGTGACGTCGTCGCCGCCGTGCTCGACCGCGTTGCGAAAGAGGTTGGCGAACAGTTCGGTGAGTCGGTTGGCGTCGGCGAGTATCTGGCCGTCGATGGCGTCGAATCGAAGCGTTGCGTCGCCGCAGTCGATGCCGTCCCACATGGTTTCGGCGAGGGGGCGGAGGGCGACGCGTTCGTGGTCGAGTTCTTTCTTCCCTTCGCGAGCAACCTCCAAGAGGTCGGAGATAATGGCGTCGATGCGGTCGGCGGCCTCCTCGATTTCGTCGAAGTGCTCGTCTTTCCCGGTTTCCCGGGCTACGTCGAGATAGCCGAAAATGATGCTCAACGGGCCTCTGAGGTCGTGTGAAACGCGACTTGCGAACTCGTCCAACCGTTCGTTTTCGCGGACGAGGGCTCTTTCGCGCTCTTTTCGTTCGGTAACGTCGCGGACTGCACAGACGTACTCGTTCTCGCCGACGGTGGAGACGGAGAGGGTTAGCGCAACTTCCTCGCCGGTCTTTCGCCGACCGGTGATTTCGCCGATCCAACTTCCGTCGGAATCGACCCTCGGGACGACTTCCTCGCGAAGGCATTCGACCGATTCGTCGGTCATCGTCGTCGCCCAGTCGCGTCCGATGAGGGCTTGTTGGTCGTAGCCAAACAGTTCCGCGTAGGCTTTGTTGACGTAGTTGAAATCCAGCGTGTCGGTGAGCAGGGCGATACCCTCGCGCGTCATCTCTATTGCGCGAAATCCGCGATGAATTTCCATCTCGGTTCGGCGATGGGAGACTGCCTGCTGGATTTGGACGCTGAGCGAGAGAAATCCGATGTCGTCTCTCCCTTTCTGGAGGTAGTTCGTTGCGCCGGACGAGATGGCGCGGCTTGCGACATCCTCGTTTCCTTCGTCAGTGAAGAGAATAAACGGGAGATTCGGACGGCGTTCCCGGATGACCCTGAGCAGTTGCAATCCGGAACTACCCTCGGGGTCGTAGTCGCTGACCACGCAGTCGATACTCGTGTCCCGCTCGAAGAGGTACTCGATTGCCGTTTCGTTCGTCCTCACAGGAATGACTTCTTTGATGTCGGCCTCGCCTTCGAGCGAGGCTTTGGACGCCCGTAATACCAGTTCGTCGTCATCAACGTGAAGAACTCGAATATCGGTGGGGAGGTTCTTGTCCGTCAAAATTCGTTCTCCACCCAGCATATGATTTATTGGCCATTATTGGCTAAAAGACATATATTTACTCCTTAGCCCCGTGTCTGGAATTTGTCACGAATCCCGGTCGAAGCAGTTTACCGGTCGTCGGCGACCCACTTCTGAGAGAAGGCAGTGCCGCAATCGCAGTAGGCGTAGGCGTGGATTACGTCACCTTCGGCGTAGAGACCGCCCACTTCCTCGTTTTGTGCCTCTGCGAAGGCGAAGACGAACTGCACGTCGTGGTCGCCCTCGGGACAATCGGCGTCCGAGAGATCGGCCGCGATTTCCCCCTCGATTTCCATCGCTTGCTTGGCGAAACTCATCGCTTCCATCCCGGTCGCCTTTTCGAAGACGCTTCGACCGGTTTCGCCCGAGACGACGAGTAGGGTGCCGCCGGGAACCGACTTCCCGTAGTCGGCAATCGCGTCCCCGGAAACGAACGTGTCGGCGAGAAAGAGTGCCACATCGTCGGGACGCTCCCCGGCTAAAAACTCCGCTCGCTTGGTCTCGCTCATTGGTCTTCCACCTGCTGGGCAATGTCGGCGAGGCTTTCGTTCGGCGTTTCGGTCGCCTCGTACACTGTGCGCTCGCCGGGATGTCGGAGACCGTATTTGAACCCTTCTTCTACGACATCGATGAGCACCGACCCGCCGAACTGGCGACCGCTATCGTCGAACCAGTCAGTGAGTCGATTCTCGCCGTCGCCGGGATTCCGGGCCAGTCGCGGCGTATCGTACACGCCACGAATCAGACGACCGTCACCGGTCAGTGGGCGCTCGATTCTGGCGCGGTACTCGGATTCGTCCATCACGAGGCGGACGATTTCGTCCGCCGGAAACGCATCCGCCTCGTCCGCCGAAATTTCGATTCGTGGGCGATTCGTCGCACCGGCCTGCGCCATCGTCGCCCGGACAGTGTCAGTCGTCTCGCTAGAAACCCGCTGGGTCATGGTGATGAAAAGGCAGTGTAGGTGTTTGAGTGCTCCGCCGGATTACTCGTCGCTTTCTTCGTCTTCGTCGTCGCCCTCGCCGTACAGTTCTTCGACCGACTGGTCGCCGCGCTCGGCGATTCGGACGTTCAGTTGGGCGACTTCCTCGCTGATTTCTTTGCCGCGAACCGAGATTCGGCGTCGTTCACCGTCTCGCTCGGGGTTGTAGCCCGTACCGCCTTCGAGGAGCACGTCCTTGAGGTTCGGGCCGTTCACGTCGCCGCGCATCGGACGACCGGCGTTGTCGGAGCCACCCGTGATTTCGACCGTGTAGCCGTCGAGACCGACGGCACCGCCGTCTACGTCCTCGCCGATAGATTTGCCGAGGAATCGGTTTGCATCCTGTCCGTCGATGTCGCGCTGATAGGCCGTCCCGGA
>CAYNQM010000007.1:0-48917 GCA_964399275.1 uncultured Haladaptatus sp. | reverse complement strand
GAATCCCACAACCCGCCGAGACCGCCCACGTACAGCAGATCCACGAAGAGTTTCATCACGTTCACCCACTCGAAGAAGGCCATCTCGGGCGAGTAACCCGCATCCACGAGCGTCTCGTAGCCCATCTTGATGAGTTCCGTGACGCCGCCACAGAGCACGGCCTGCTCGCCGAACAGGTCGGTTTCGGTCTCCTCTTTGAACGTCGTCTCGACCACGCCAGCGCGGGTACAGCCGATTCCCTTCGCGTAAGCCAGCGCTTCGGCTTTCGCCTCGCCGCTGGCGTCTTGGTAGACCGCGAGCAGTCCCGGCGTTCCTTCGTCGGCTTGGTAGTTCCGCCGGACGAGGTGGCCCGGCGACTTCGGTGCGACCATCGTTACGTCCACGTCCTCCGGCGGTTCGATTTGGCCGTAGTGGACGTTGAACCCGTGCGCGAACTGGAGGGTGTCGCCCGGTTCCAGTTCGGATTCGATGTCGCCGTACACCGCCGGTTGGACGGTGTCCGGCACGAGGACGGATACGATGTCGGCTTGGCTGGCCGCCTCTGTCGGCGTTGCAGTCCGCAAGCCGTCGTCCTCCGCGGCCTTCCGCGAGGGTGACGATTCGCGGAGGCCGACGATCACGTCTACCCCGCTCTCCGCGAGATTCTGAGCGTGGGCGTGGCCCTGACTGCCGTAGCCGAGGACGGCCACCGTCTTCTCTGCTATCTGTGCGTCGTCTGCGTCGTCGTCGTAGTATATCGTGGTTTGGTCGGTCATTGTTGGTGTCTCAATCGTTGTGGTTGCCGGTCTCTGTCGTCTCGGGATACTCCTCGTCTGTCGGTTTCGTGGAGTGACCCGGTTCTTCGCCGGGCGTCGTCGGCGTGTCGCCGCGGGCCAGTGCGGTCTGTCCAGTCCGGGCGATTTCGATGATGCCGAACTGCCGGAAGGCGTCGATGGCGTCGTCGATTTTCGGCTGGTCGCCGGTGATCTGCACCGTGATGGTTCGCGGTCCGGCGTCCAGTGTCTGACCCTCGTACATCTCGGTGATGGCGTGGACTTTGTCCGGTTCGTCGCCCCGAACTTTCAGCAGGACGAGTTCCGCGCGAACCGCGTCACCGCCCAGTTCGCCCACCTGAATGACGGTCGGCAGTTTCGCCAACTGCTTGCGAACCTGCTCGATGCCGTGGTCGGTTTCCTCCACGACGAGCGTAATTCGAGCGTGGCCATCGACCGTCGTCGGGCCGACGGTCAGACTCTCGATGTTGAACTGTCGCCGGGAGAACAACCCGGAGGCCTGCGAGAGGACGCCGGGTTCGTGTTCGACCAGCGCGGAGACCACCGCAGTTCGCGGTTCCTGTTCCGCCTCCGCGTCGGGGTCGATTCGGACGCCCTGCTCGTTTCGTCGGCCGTCGGGATGCGGTCGCTCCTCCGGTGCAGGGCCGGGCATTCCCGGTGAGGGCGCGGAATCGTTACCGCTCATAGTTGGTCCTCCGACAGGGCGAATTTTCCATTCGCGCCGCCACTGGCGACCATCGGGTAGACGTTCTCGCGCGGGTCGATGTGGAAGTCCACGACCGAGGGACCGTCGTACTCCAACGCGGCCTCGACGGTTTCGGCCACTTCGTCGGGATGGTCAACGGTGAATCCCTCCGCGCCGAAGGCTTCGGCGAGGGTGCCGAAGTCGGGACACCAATCGTACTCCGAGGCGACGCGGTTGCCGTCGAAGAAGGCGTCCTGCCACTGGCGAACCATGCCGATGTAGCGGTTGTTCAGCACGGCCACGGTGATGTCCATGTTCTCGCGGACTGCCACCGAAAGTTCCTGCACCGTCATCAGGAACGATCCGTCTCCTTCGAAACAGACGACCTGCTGGTCGTCGTCCGCGGCCATTCGCGCTCCGACGGCGGCGGGCAGGCCGTACCCCATCGTTCCGAGGCCGTGGGAGGACACCCACGTTCGGGGTTCGGTGAACGTCCAGAACTGCACCGCCCACATCTGGTGTTGGCCGACCCCGGTCGTGACGATGGCGTCGTCGTCGGTCGCGGCGTCGAACGCCTCCACGACGAACTGCGGTTTGACCGGCCCGTCTTCGGGGGCGTGGTAGGTCATCGGATACTCGTCGTTCCACGCTTCGACCTGTTCGCGCCAGTCGTCCGCGTTCGGCGAGGATTCCATCTCGTCCGCGATGTCGGTGAGTGCGGTTCCGGCGTCGCCGACGACCGGCACCTCGGCGTAGACGTTCTTCGAAATCTCCGCCGGGTCGATATCGATGTGGACGACGTTCGCCTCCGGTGCGAACGATTCGACGCCGCCGGTCAGTCGGTCGTCGAAGCGACACCCGACCGCGAGCAGGGTGTCGCAGTGCGTCACCGCCATGTTCGCCGTGCCGGTGCCGTGCATGCCGATCATGCCGACCGACAGGTCGTGGTCTTCGCGGAACGACCCCACGGCGGGCATGGAGGTTGCGACTGGAATGTCGTGTTCCGTAGCGAACGCCCGCAGTGCCGCGGTGGCGTCGCCTTTGACGACGCCGCCGCCAGCCAGAATCAGCGGACGATCTGCCGATTCCAGCGTCCGGGCGGCCTCCGCGACCGCCTCCGCGTCCGGTTGTTCCTGCGGGTTGTAGTGTTCCGGCGTCTCGGCAGTCGATTCCTGTGCGTCGGTTTCGGCCAGCGTCACGTCCTTCGGCAGGTCCACGAGGGTCGGTCCGGGCCGACCCTCGTTGGCCAGCGCGAACGCTTCGCCCACGGTGTCGCCGACCGATTCCGTGTCGCCCGCGAAGTAGTTCGCCTTCGTGATGGGGGCCGTGACGCCGGTGGTGTCCGTCTCCTGAAACGCGTCGTTGCCGACGAAGTTCGTCGGCACCTGTCCGGTCAGGGCGACGACCGGGTCGGAGTCCATGTCCGCGTCCGCCAGACCCGTGACGAGGTTCGTCGCGCCCGGCCCGGACGTGGCCAGACAGACGCCCGGCGTTCCGGCGACGATGCCGTAGGCGTCCGCGGCGTGGGCCGCGCCCTGCTCGTGGGCCATCATGACGTGGTGCAGGTCGGATTTACCGAGCGCGTCGTACACCGGCATGATTGCGCCGCCCTGCACGCCGAACAGCGTCTCGACGCCCACGGATGCGAGCGCGTTGACGACCGCGCTCGCACCCGTCTGGCTCTCGTCGTCTGTCTCGGACGTCGTCTCGGTGTCGGTTCCGTCCTCGCTTCCGGATTCGTGGGAGACGGCGCGAACGGCGTTCTCGGTCACGAATTCGTCACCTCGGTTGGCGGGACGGTGGATTTGTCGGCTGGCGGTCGGCGTTGGTTGGTCGGTGGTCGATACTGGTCGATTTTCGGTCGGTCGGTGCCGGTTGGCGGTCGATACCGCGCGGCTTTCGGTCGTGGTTTTGACATCGATTTGCGCGTACACTCCGTACTGTTGGATGGCGATTCAGCAGTTTGGGGAGAAGAAAAGTAAGGGGTACTCAGACCCCTACAATAATCACGCGCTCGACAGCCGCACCGCTCGGTTCCGACGAACCGAGGGTCGCGTGTGACTGTCGCATCTGTGTTAACAACGTACCCACGGCGAGGGAAAAAGCCCTTTCGTGCCGGGCAATTTTTGCCCCGTGGTATTCTCTCGCATGATCCGCTGGGCAGTCGCTGGTCATCGGTAAAACGAACGCGAGAAGGCATGATTACGCTGTGACCTCCTCGCGGGAATCGACGCCCATTTCGTGGGCGAATTGTCGCACGTCGCTGACGGTGACGCGCGACTTTTCTGCTCCGCGGTCTTTCACCCGGCGCGTGATTCGTCGAACTTCGCTTTCGGTCGGGTCGAATCCGGCCTGCTTGAGATGTTTCCGTACCGCGTGGGTGCCGGTGTGCTTACCGAGGACGAATTCCCGGTTCGCGCCGACCATTTCGGGTTTCATCACGCCCGTCTCGAACGTGTCGCTGTTCTCGATGACACCCGCGGCGTGAATCCCGCTCTCGTGGGCGAAGGCGTTCGCGCCCACGACGGGTTTGTTCACGGGAACCGACACCTCGCTGTATTCGGCGACCATCTCGGAGACGTCAGCGATTTGCGTCGTGTCGATGCCGGTATCAACGCCGTAGACGCCCTCGGCGGCCATGACGACCTCCTCGAACGCGGCGTTTCCGGCGCGCTCGCCGATGCCGTTGACGCTGACCTGCACTTGGTCTGCACCTGCCTCCAACCCGGCCATCGCGTTCGCGGTGGCCATGCCGAAGTCGTCGTGCGTGTGCACGTCGATTCTGGCGTCGGTGTGCTCGCGGATTTGCGTCACGAGGTCGGCAAAGCGAGCGGGCGTCCCGACGCCGCAGGTGTCGGGGATGTTTATCCACTCGACGCCCGCCTCGGTGACGGCTTCCACGATTTCGTCCAGATACTCGGGGTCGGTTCGCGTCGCGTCCATCGGCGAGAACATCGGACTCGCGCCCGCCTCGGCGACGCGCTCAACCGCTTTCACGGCGCGTTCTTTCACGTCTTCGCGCGTGGCGTGCATCGAATCTTCGATTTGCACGTCGCTAGTCGAAGCGAAGATGTGAACCATTCCTGCTCCAGTGTCCAGCGCAGTTTCCACGTCGCCGTCCACGATTCGGGCCAGCGCGCAGGTCGTCGCCTGTGTCGATTCGGCGATGTCGCTGACGGCCTCGAACTCGGCGTCCCCGTTGGCCGGGAACCCTGCCTCAATGACGTGGGTTCCCATCTCGTCCAACGTGGCCGCGATTTCTCGCTTCTCGTCCGGCGTGAACGAGGTGCGTGGCGTCTGCTCGCCGTCACGGAGCGTCGTGTCGAAAATTCGAACTGTCTCAATCTCGTCGGTGTGGGCTAACGTGCCCTCGAAGAACTCGACCCCCCCTCTCGGAGGTGCTGTCGTTTTCAGACATTGTACTCGGTTGAAGTCCCGACCTCCTATTTAAGCGTTGCCGTCAGACAGGTCGTTTCAGGACGCGAGAACATCGTTCTCGGCAAATGTTCGGGGGAATCGCAGGACATCGACGGGGTGGTGTGTGTTTAAACAAATTAAGGCCATCTAGCGCGCTCCGATAATTTCTCGTTGATGCGAGCTTTCGAACCCCACCCGGAACCCCAAATCGGGGTGAATTCGTGGAGTCGGACAAACCGCATTCGCTCGCTCGTTATCGGGAATATTATTAGATAATTACATATAACTTTACTCCCATCGATTCTTGTGCCATTAGAATCTTCTACCAATGCTGTTGTAATTATAATAATGTAAGCAATAATTATTAGTCGTGGAATTGCTAATTAGAGTCATCACATACATTTATGTTAAGAGTATAAATGATATGTGGAAAGGGATTAGTACGAATAATGAGTTCACGAACGAAATCAATCGACGCGATATTTTTATCGCTTCTGCTGATAGTTTCGGTCATCGCGACCGGCGCTATCGGACTCGCAGAGGCGACGACAGCACAGAATACGGTGGTATCCGAAACCGTCACATATGGAACAGAGACCAATCCGAACGACGTCGCAATCGACCCCGCACTGGAGAACGCGAAAGGGGACGTACAGGTGTTACTGCTCTTCGAGCAGACATCGGTCAGTCCGGAGATGAGTGACACAGCGGCGATACAACACCTCAAAGAACACGCTACTGAGACGAGAAAACAGTCCGTCTCCCAACTCGAATCCAAGAACGGTGTCGAGGTGCGCAACACCTTCTGGATAGTGAACGCGGCCGCGGTGACGGTCGATACCGACACGGTCAAAATCGACGAGTTGGCCACTATCGACGGCGTCCGGTCGATAGTCAAGAGCCGGCAGTACACGGTTCCCGAGACGCCCAAGCCGAAAGCGACGACTGAGTCGAACACGAGCGTGGACGATACTACCTACGGCGTAGACCAAATCCGCGCACCGGAGGTCTGGGACGAACTCGGCACCCGCGGCGACGGTGCGAAAATCGCCGTCCTCGACACCGGCGTCGATATCTCCCACCCCGACATCGAACTGTACACCGAAGACGCGTCCGACCCGACCTACCCCGGCGGTTGGGCGGAGTTCGACGATAGCGGGAACATGGTTCCCGGCTCGGAGCCGCGAGATAGCCACTACCACGGAACGCACACCAGCGCGACCACGATGGGTGGTGCCAGCAGTGGCACCGCAATCGGCGTCGCGCCCGAGGCGGAATTGATGCACGGAATGGTCATCCCCGGCGGCAGTGGTTCGACCGAAGCCGTCATCGGTGGCGTCCAGTGGGCCGTCGAGGAGGACGCCGACGTGGCGAGTCTCAGCCTCGGCGCAGGTTGTGGACTGTTTGGCCCCGTTTACAACGACGCGTGGACGCCGGTAATCGAGAATGCCGAATCCCTCGGCACCGTCTTCGTCGCCTCCGCGGGGAACAGCGGCGAGGGCTGTGTCGGGTCGCCCGGTAACGATTACAAGACCCTCTCCATCGGTGCGTCCGACAGCAACAGGGACATCGCGGAGTTTTCGAGCGGCCAAGTCATCGACAAGAGCAACTGGGAAAGTCCGCCAGAAGAGTGGCCCGACACGTTCGTCAAGCCCGACGTTTCGGCACCCGGCGTGGACGTACTGAGCGCCGAACCCGGCGGTGGCTACCAAGAACTGTCCGGAACGTCGATGGCCGCCCCGCACGTCGCCGGGACGGTCGCCCTGATGCGTTCCGCCAATCCGGACGCCAGTGTCGAGGAAATCAAGACCACACTCGAATCGACGGCGGAGAAACCCGACGACTGGGACGAACCGGAAGACGAGAAAGACACGCGGTACGGAAAAGGTATCATCGACGCCTACGCCGCGGTTGACCAGATGGTATTCGTCCCCGAATCCGAGTTGGGTGACGTTGACAAGAGCGGTGCAGTCACCGTGCAGGACGTTCGACTCACGCAACAGTACCTCGCGGGGCAGAATCCCGAAAGCTTCACGCCGAACCTCGCGGACATGAACCGCGACGGCGAGGTCACGTACACGGACTTGAACCTCCTACAACGGAAAGTTCAGGGTACGCTCGACGACGGTGAAATAGACGTTTCCAACCTCAGCGCGCCCGCAGAGGTCGAACAAGGCGAAACGGTTAACGTGACCGCCGACCTCGAAAATCTCGGCGAGGAAGGTGCGCTCGAGGGGATAGAACTCCACGTCGCGCAGAACGAGAGCGACCTCGGAGACGGCGAACCGGTTGCGACGACGCCGGTCGATATGGCACCGGAAGGCGTCGATGACCCGGTCAATCGACCGCACGAAACGACCGTCACGTTCCAACTGGACACGTCCAACTTGCCGGGCGGAACCGTCCATTACGGCGTGTTTTCCGAGAACGACTCGGAAACCGATCAGATGACCGTCCTCGGTTCGACCTTCGAGGTGTCGAACCTGCAAGCCTCCGACGAAGTCGAGCAGGGTGACACCCTCACCGTGAACGCCACGGTCACGAACACGGGGAACCAGCAGGGCACCCAAACCGTCGAATATCGCTTCGACGACCTCGGAACGCCGGTTCAAACGCAGAACGTCACGCTCGGCGTCGGTGAATCCACCGCGGTGACGTTCGACATCGACACGAGCGACATCAACAACGGCACGTACGAACACGGCGTCTTCACCGAGGACGATTCGGCAACCGCGAACGTCACGGTGCTCGAAGCGTTCTTCGACGTGACCATCACCGACGCGCCCGCGGAAGCCAGCGTCGGCGAGACAATCAACGTCACTGCCGAAGTCGAAAACACCGGCGACGCGACCGGCGAGCAGACCGTCAGCTACGACGTAACGCGGTCGGAACAGAAGATAGCAGTCGTCGATTCCGACGAGGATTACGGCGAACAAGTCGTCTCGACGCTTGAAGACGAACTGCCGTCGCAGTACAACGTCACGCTGGTCGAAGACGAGAACGCGATGGCCGCGGTCGGCGAATACGACGCGTTCGTCATGCAAGACCTCGACCAAGCGGATCTCGACGTGCAGGCGTTCGTCGAGGCGACGAACGGCCCACAGACCGGCGTCGTCTGGCTCGACAACTGGGGTTCGGACAGCGACGCCATCGCCGAACTGTCCGACGCGACCGGCAACCCCGGAGCAGTGGCCGACAACGACGACGGTAGCACGCCCGTCTCCTTCGAAGTCACGCAGAGCCACCCGATTTTCGACGGGGTGGCCGACGCCGGTGAGACCGTTGACATTCACAACGCGAACTACGCCGACCGCAGTTGGTTTAGCGAGTACGACGGACAGGTAGTCGCCACCGTCGGCGCGCAGGACACGGACGAAGGCGGCTCGGCGGTGGGTGTCGATGCCGACAACGCGACGGTGCTCGCGTCGTCGCTCGGCCGGGAGAACTACGTGCAGAACGACGACTTCACCGATTCAGCCGACCAAATTCTGGCGAACGCAGTGACGTACGCCAGCGGCGGAACGGTCGGTGCCGACGCGATTGGCGCGCAAGACGACACGAGCGCGAACGTCACGCTGGCACCCGGCGAGAGCGAAACCGTCGAGTTCAGCTACACCCTCGACGACGGACGGGACCCGTCGGCAGACTGGCACCACACCGTCACGAGCGACGACGACCGCGACGAATCGCCGCTCGACATCACCATCGACCGTGGTGCCCTCGAAGGCGTCGTCACGGACGACCAGACCGGCGAACCGGTCGAAAACGCGACCGTCTCGGTCGATGTCGCGGTTGACGACGGGAATTACACCGCCGTCACCGATGCGAACGGCGAGTACCGAATCGAGGGCGTGCCGTCGGGCACGCACGACGTGACAGTATCCGCCGACGGCTACGACGATATCACCGACACCGTCACGGTTCCGGTGAACGACACCGCGACCGCCGACTTCGGACTCGATCCGAAACCGGGAACCATCAGCGGGCAGGTGACTGCATCCGACACGGGCGACGGCGTCGGTAACGTCACCGTCGCGGCGGAGGACGACGACGGCAACGTCTACGAGACGACGACCGCCGAAAACGGGAGCTACTCGCTCGACGTTCCGGCGGGCACGTACGTCGTGAACGTCGCCGGAACCCCCGGTGACTACCGACCGGACGAAATCGTCACGGTCGCGCCAGACGAGGAAGTCACCGGCGTCGATTTCACGGTCGAACCGCGTGACGGAGCCATCGAGGGCTACGTCACCAACGCGGCGGGCGTCCCGGTCGAAGGGGCGAACGTCCTCGATGCAGACCAAGGCGCGTTCAACGTGACGACCGACGAGAACGGCTACTTCCGCATCGAGAACCTCTCGCGCGGCACCTACGCGCTCCGCGTGACCCACGACCGCTATCCGGATTCGGACGTTACGTTCGTGGACGTGGCGGCGAACGAGACGACGACGCAGAACCTGACGCTCGGGACGTTCTTCGAAGTCTCGAACCTCAGCGCACCGAGCGAGGCGGAGCAGGGCGAAGAAATCACCGTCTCGGCGACGGTCACGAACGTCGGCGAGCAGTCGGACACCCGCACGGTGTTCTACTTCCCGCCCGGAACTGACTTCGGTGGAACCGTGGTCGATTCACAGTCGGAACTCAGCGAGCAGGTGACGCTCGACGGCGGCGAAAGCACGACCGTCGAGTTCACGTATCGAATCGAGTCCGATAGAGCCGCCGGGGAGTACCAACACGGCGTCTCCGCCGACGAAGTCGCCTCGACGACAATCACCGTCACCGAGAACGAATCGGCGGGGCAAGCGAACTTCGACGTTACGAGCTTCGACGCACCCGCCGAAGCGAACCCGGGTGAGGACGTGACCGTCACGGCGACCGTCGAAAACACCGGCAACGCGACCGGAACCCAGAGCGTCGAGTACCTATTCGACGGTGCGGTCGAGAACACGACCGAACTGACGCTGGACGCCGGTTCGAACGCGACCGTCGAGTTTGCGGCGACGATGCCGAACCAGACGGGAGCCTACGAACACGGTGTTGCAACCGACGACGACCAGCAGTCCGCGAACGTCTCCGTCGTTGAAAGCGACCCCGATCCTGCCTACTTCCAAGTGACGAACGTAAACGGCCCCGCCGAGGCCGCGCAGGGCGAGGAGATTACGGTGACGGCCACGCTCACGAACACGGGCGACGAAGCGGCCACGCAGACGATTTGGCTCTTCTTCATGGCCGCCTCCGACGCCAAACAGGACTTCAGCGCACTCGGGGCGCAGGGGATGATGGAACGGTACAAACCGCAGAGTTCCCAGCAGGTGACGCTCGCGGGCGGCGAAAGTACGACCGTCGAGTTCACCTACTCCATCGGCGAAACGGAGGAACCCGGCGAGTACGAGTTCGCGGTCTCCAGCCTCCAAGAAACCCAATCGAGCGCGATTACGGTTCTCGACGCTGGAAACCAGTCCGCGCACCTCGACAACCGACCGACGAACGCGCTGAACGAGGACAGTCGTTTCGAGGTGGTCGCCTAATTCGGACGCGAAAAGCGGTCGAATCTCCTCGATTCCGCCGAGGTCGGCAACTCGGCAATTCCTTTTTTCGCAGTCGGCTGTCGGACGGCGACCCGTAGTGTTCCACGAATTTCGAGACAGCGGCGTTTCGAGCGCATCGCGTTTATCCGACAGGGGAACCTACGTCGAACCGAGATGACGGTCGAAGATCCCGCCGACACCGTCGGAAGCCCGGAGCATCCAGTCCTTCTCTTCGACGGCGTCTGCAATCTCTGTAACGCGGTCGTTCGGTTTACCGTCCGGTTCGACGAGTCCGGAACCTTCCGGTTCGCCCCCCTCCAGTCCGAAATCGGGCGGGAACTGCTCGCCAGGTTCGACCTCCCAACCGATGACTTCGACTCGTTCGTCCTCGTGGAGGGCGACGACTACTACACACGCTCGACCGCCGCCCTCCGCGTCTGCCGCCGACTCGACGGACCGTGGCCGCTTTTGTATCCGCTCGTGTTCGTCCCCGAGCGTTTGCGCGACCCAGTCTACGAGTTCGTGGCGAAACATCGCTATCGCGTGTTCGGCAGAAAAGACGAATGTCCGATTCCCGGCCCCGAAATACGTGAGCGGTTCGCAGAACGCGCGCTGGAGACGACGTAACGGCGCGAATTTCGGAACCTCGCGCTCAGTGTTCGTGCTTTTCCGCTGTCTCGTACCCAGGCACGTCCGCTGAACTGTCGTCTGGCCCGGCGAGCATTTCGAGCAGTTCTTTCGGCAGTTCGACTTCGACTCACCCCGTCCCGGGGCCTCGATAGCGAGCGAGACGGAATCCGTCATAGTTTAGCTACGTGTTGTGTACTAAACTATCTTCTACCAAGTCGGTGAAAACATCCGGTCGGCAGAGATGGGTCGCGTCGGTCGCCGTTCAGCAACCGACGCGACCCGACCGCGATTACTCGGCCAACTCCACCGCGACCTCGTTCGTCCGCATGAACGGCGGCGTCCACGGGTCGTCGTACCGAAGGAGGAACGGGTCGCCCACCGGCGTCAAATCGTGAGCAGAGAGGGCGTCGAACAGTCGGCGTCGGTTTTGCTCGACGCGACCGTCGCTGGCGTACCACGAGAAGGGACGGACTGCCAGCGTTCGCGCCCCGACGTGTTCGACGAAGACCTCGTCGTTGGTCGGCGTCGGCGCACCCTCCGCGGTGTACTCGCCCGGGAGGAAAAACGCCATTTCGATGCCCTTCTCGGTCGTTTCGGACGCGACCGGTGCGGTCATCGCGATTTGCTCCGGTTCGGTCGTCACGGGCGCGGTCATCGCAATCTTCTCGCTCGAATCGTTCGCTCCCGTGATGTACTGGAACAATCGGCGAAACGCCTCGCCCTCGTTGTCGGCGGTCGTTCGCGCGACGACGCTGTCCGGGTAGCGTCGAATCTCGACGCCATCGAGCGTGAGGGCGGTCGTGTAGGGGATTCGCTCGGTCGTCCGTCGGACGTAGGCTCCCCACCCGACCCACGCAAGTCCGAGGGTGGCGAGGGCACCGAGCGCGAGTTTGATGGGTCTGCTGGCGGAGCGTGGCATGAAATACCATACGGTAGCCGAGCGCAAGTAGCTACCCCCTCGCCAGTCGGGCGGGGAAAATGATTATCTTTTGAAGACGACAGGTGCGCCGTCCTGCACCTCGAACGAAGCGCGGTCGCCGCGCGATACTGGCGTGTCGCGGCCCTGCATGACGACCCGAACGTCCGGGAGCGTGTCGAAAGCCGGTTCCACGATGTAGTTGGTCTGGTCGCCTTGGAAGTAGCGCTCGATGACGCGACCCTGTAGTCCACCGCCGTTGCTGGCCAAGGAGAAGTCCTCCGGGCGGATGGAAACGGTGACGGGGCCGTCGGCGACCTGCTCGTCGGTCGGGAACGTAACCTGCCCGTCGCCAATATTGACCGTCGTGGTTCCGTTCTGGGTTCGGGCAATGCCGTCGAAGAGATTCGTGTCGCCGATGAAGTCCGCGACGAAGGCGCTCGCGGGGTTGCGGTAGATTTCTTCGGGTGTGCCGACCTGTTCGATGTGGCCCTCGTTCATCACGGCCATTCGGTCGGAAAGGGTCATCGCGACCTCTTGGTCGTGCGTGACGTAGAAGAAGGAGCCTTCGGTCTTCTCGTGAATCTTGCGGAGTTCGACCTGCATCTGCTTGCGGAGTTTTCGGTCGAGACTCGACAGGGGTTCGTCGAACAGCAGGACGCTCGGTTCGTTGACGAGCGCCCGAGCGAGGGCGACCCGCTGTTGCTGACCGCCGGACAGTTCGTTCGGATTGCGGTCTTCGAACCCGTCCAAATCGACGAGTTCGAGATAGTCACTCGCTTTCCGTTCCCGCTTCGATGCGCCGACGCCGGACTTCTTCAGGCCGTATTCGACGTTCTCACCGACAGTCATGTGGGGAAAGAGCGAGAGGTGCTGAAAGACGAGGTTCGAATCCCGAGCGTTGGGCGGAACGCCGGTCATGTCCTTCCCGTCGAGGTAGACGGCACCGCTCGTCGGCGTCTCGAACCCGCTTATCATTCGGAGCGTCGTCGTCTTTCCACAGCCCGAGGGACCGACGAGCGAGAAGAACTCCCCTCTTCGAATGGTGAAGTCGATGTCCGAGACGGCCGTTACCTCATCGTACTCCTTGCGAACGCCCTGTAAATCGATGAGGATGTCATCACCTGTCATGCGGCACCGTTTGTCACCACGAATTATAAAACCATTGGGGTGAGTTAAGTAACTTTTGTATTGTCGGGATTTACCCACAGTTGAATTACTATTATCTGCCAAAGGTTTAATATTACTCAAATAAGTGCGTTTCGTATGGGTATTGATGGCAATGCTGACGGCAGTTCGGAGACGAGCAATAGCACGGAACGCCGAACGTTTCTGAAAGCAACCGGTGTCGCGGGAGCGACCGGCATGACCGGTCTGTCGGGGTGTCTTCTCGGTGGCGGTGGCGGCGGTGGCGGAAAGAAAACTATCAACATCCTCACGTGGGAGGAGTACGCCGACCTGAAGAAGGAAATCGAGAACCGACTCGACGTTACGGTCAAGTTCACGAAATCCACGTCCTCGTCGGACATGTTCACGGGCTGGAAGTCCGGCAAGGACAAGCAGTTCGACATCGCGGTGCCGAACAACAACTACGTCCCGAAGATGATGGGCGCGGGTCTCGTTGATCCAGTCCCCGACGACATCGTCAAAAATCAGAATCAAATCTACGACACGTTCAAGCAGTTCAGCAAGAGCCAGTTCACGAAAGACGGGAAGCAGTACGGCGTCCCCATCCGATTCGGCTGGTACGGCTACTCCTACGACTCCCGGAAGATTCCCGAGAGCCACGAGCAGAGCTACGAGGTGCTGTTCAGCGACAAGTACAAGGGAACGAACCTGAACGGGAAAGTCGTCATGTACGACAACCACTTCAAGGCGATGAGCGCGACGGCGCTCTACCTCGGCTACGAGAAGGCGTTCGAGGGGAGCAAAGTCACCCTTTCGGAGAAGCAAATCAAGAAGGTCAAACAGACACTCATCGAGCAGAAACCCAAGCTCAACGGCTACATCGCTGCCGACCCGTCGTACATCAAGTCGTTCAAGCAGGGCAACTTCTACGTCGGCCAGTCCGGCCGGAACGAAATCGTCGAGATGTGGTCGAACGGCACCGACTGGCCGAAGATGGCGGCACCGAAAGAAGGGTCGCTGGCGTGGTTCGAATCCGCCGTCGTCTCGAAGAAGTCGAAGAACAAAGACCTCGCGTGGAAGGTCGTCAACGAGTTCATCGCGCCGAAACTCGGCGCGAACCTCGCCAAGGTGGGCTACTCGCCGAGCTGTAACCCGAAGACCCAACAACACCTCTCGAAGGAACAGAACGACATGTTCGGATCCATCAAGCCGTCGCGTCTGGAGAGTTTCATCCCGTTCAAAGCCGTCGAAAACGAGGACGCATGGCAGAACGCGTGGGACGAAGTCAAAACAGCCTGAACCATGTCCACCGACAGTTCCGACTCCGGATGGGCGCGACTCACCCGAGCGCGGACACAGCTCGTCCGAGCGTTCGCAGCGCGTGAAGCAAAACTCGGAATCACGCTCGGCCCGAGTCTCGTCTGGCTGTTGCTGTTGTTGATGGCGCCGTTGACGTTCATGGTCGTCGTTAGCTTCATGAGCGTCAGTAACGAGAGCTACAGCATCATCTGGGAGCCGACGCTGAACAACTACTCGGGCCTGTTCAGCGGATCGGGACCATTCTGGGAGACGCCGTTTTTCGACGCGCTCATGCTCTCGTACGCCGTCGCCGCGATAACGACCGTCCTCTGTCTGCTGATGGCGTTCCCGCTCGCGTACTTCCTCGCTCGCCGCGACGGGCAGACGTTCAAAATCGTCATTTTCCTCGTCCTGCTCCCCTTCTTCACGATGTACCTCGTCCGCGCCTACTCGTGGTACCTCATGTTCGGGTCGAGCGGCATCATCAACCGCACACTGATAAAAATCGGCCTCATCAGCGGGCCGACGTCGCTGTTCAGCTACGGCGTTCCGGCCATCGTCGTCGGTCTCACGCACGCCTACTTCCCGTACATGCTGTTGTCGCTGTACGCGAGCATGGAGGGCATCGACTTCACGCTCGTCGAGGCGGCCCGAGATTTGGGCGCGAGTCGATTCGGGACGCTCAAAGACATCATCCTTCCGCTGACGCTTCCGGGAATCATCAGCGGCGGCCTGTTCGTGTTCGTTCCCGCGTTGGGAGCGTTCGTCACGCCGCGCTTCCTCGGACAGGGAAAGGTGTTGATGATCGGTCAACTCATCGAGGGGCGAATCACCGGCCAGTACGCCATCGACTACGGCAGTGCGGCGTCGATGTTCATCGTCGTCTCCATCGTCGTCGCGTTCGCGCTGGCGTTCCGCTACGTCAGCATCGAAGAACTGGGAGGTGTCTGAAATGGCGACCGAAACCGGAACCACGAGCGAGCGAAGCGACGACGTGAGGGGGTCTGCGTGGCTCGACCATCCGCGGAAACAGCGACTCCTCCAGCGAGGACTGTACGCCGTCGTCGTCCTCCTGCTGGTGTTCCTGTGGATTCCGCTGGTGGCGATGATGTTCCTTTCGTTCGCAGTCAACTCCAGCACGTTCTTCCCGTTCCGCGGATTCACGTTCGCGCACTACTCCGCGACGTTCGCCGACAGCGGGCTGATGTTGGCGCTGTTCAACAGCGTTCAGGTGGCGACCTACTCGGCGACCATCGCCACCGTCCTCGGCGTGCTGGCGAGTTTCGCGCTCGCCCGCTACGACTTCCCGTACAAGGAAATCTACCGAACCTTCGGTATCCTGCCGATGGTCATCCCCGGCGTCGTGTTGGGCATCGCGCTCATCATCTACTTTCAGACGATAGTCGGTCTCACGACCGGCCCGCTGACGCTGATTCTCACCCACAGCATCTACGGCTTCCCGTTCGTCGTGCTGATGGTGACGGCGCGCCTCTACACCTTCGACAGGTCGTTGGAAGAGGCGGCACAGGATTTGGGGGCCGACCCGCTCACCACGTTCCGGGACGTGACGTTCCCCATCGTCGCCCCGGCAATCGGGGCCGGATTCCTGTTCGCGTGGATTCGATCCTTCGAGGACTTCATCCGCGCGCACTTCGTGCAGGGGACGACCGACGTGCTCACGACCGCGATGTACTCGATGATCAAGTACGGGACGGCCCCGAAGATGAACGCCATCTCCTCGTTCATCGTCTTCCTCATCGCCGTGATCCTGGCGGTGGCGATGAACGTGGGTAACGTCACTGGGTACGTCGCCGGAGCGCAGGAAGAGGAGTAGAAAAAGCGCAGCGGCATTTCGTTTGGCTTTCTGTTTTGAGTTCTTCTGCTGAGAGTTTCGTTTGGGTGCGATGTGAGGGTTGGTTGGGGTTGAGAGCAAATCCCGACTCCAAATACCGCAAACCGCCCTCGTACCTCCCCAGCCTCCTCCCGCACTCCGGCCGAGCGAACCTCGGCCGGGTTCTCGTTCGCTCCTTCGTCGCTCCCGAGAACACCGTGCGGTCGTCCACCGGAAGACGTTCCTGCTCGCTGGCGCTCCGCGGGCGTGCGACTTCCGAGCCTTCGCTCGCTTCGCGTCACGAAGACCTCGCGCGCGTTTCTCGCGCCCCGGGTAGTTCGTAGAGATTCGACTAAGCCGGATTTTCCACGCGGCGCGTGCGCCAGCAGGTCAGAGGACAGCGGTCGTCCGAGAACCGGTCTGGGGTCGCGCGAGGTCTTCGTGAGTGACGCAAGCGAATGGCTCGTCAGAGCTTGCTCTGACGGTGGATGACCGAAGCGAGCGAAGCGAGTGACGGGAGTCGGTTGGGGTGGGAGTGGCGTGCGAGATTTCTTCGAAATCTCGATTGCGAGCGGCGAAGCCGCGAGCGCGGTTGCGGTGCGGAGGCGGTATGATTGGAGTCGGCATCAGCTAGCAACGGTACGAAAAACAACGTCCGAGATGAGAAAACCACATTCTCGCGGTACAGGGCGGTGCGGCGATTTGAGACGAGTCGGCAGTAGCTAGCGATAGCGACCGATACGCAGACCATTCACTCACCCCCATCCCGAACATCGAGGACGCAATCCTTATGGAACGACCATGCGACGTTGTTCCCATGACGATACAACGACGCCGGTTCGTGCAGGCCGTGGGCGCGGGCGCGCTCGCCGGACTCGCTGGCTGTACCGGTTCGTTCGGTGCGCAGAGCAAAGACCGACAGTCCTCGGGAAGCGGGAAGATAGGCGACGGCGAACTCGTCCTCGCCACGACGACCAGCACCTACGATACTGGCTTACTTGGAAAACTCAATCCGATGTTCGAGGACTCCTTCGGCGTGACGATGAAAACCATCTCGAAGGGAACCGGGGCGAGCATCAGAACCGCGGAGGACGGAGACGCCGACGTGATTCTCGTCCACGCGCGCGGCGCGGAAGACGAATTCCTCAAAGCGGGCCACGGCGTCAATCGCCGGGACGTGATGTTCAACGACTTCGTCATCGTCGGGCCGAAAAACGACCCGGCCGGAATCAAGGGAATGAAGAGCGCGACGAAGGCGTTCTCGACGATTGCGAAGAAGAAGGCCACCTTCCTCTCGCGGGGCGACGACTCGGGCACGAACAAGAAGGAACTCGCCATCTGGGAACAGGCCGGAGTCAAACCGGGTGGCAAGTGGTATCGAAAAGTCGGAAAAGGGATGGGCGACACGCTCACGCAGGCCAACCAGTCGAGCGCCTACACAATCGCCGACAGAGGTACCTTCCTCTCGATGAAGAACGAAATCGACCTTACGATTCTCGTGCAGGGCCCACTCAAGGGCGGCCCCGTCATCCTCAAGAATCCCTACGGCGTGATTCCGGTTAACCCGAAAAAACACACCAACGTTAACTATCAGGCGGCGATGGCCTACGCAGGATTCCTAACCAGTCCGAAAGGACAGAAAGCCATCGACAACTACACTGCGAACGGGTCGCAACTGTTCTTCCCGAACGCGCTGTCGAAGAAGCCGAACTTCCAGCAGTACGTCCCGCAGGGCTACTCCGCGAAACAAGCAAAGTCGCTCTCGCGCGAGGATAAGGAGTACCTTTCGTGGGTTGAACAGGAAGTACCGGCGAACTACTGACGGTTTCGACGGCGACCGTCGCCACGCTCGACCACCATCACGCTCGACCACTATGCTCGACCAACTCGTCCCCGGCGCGGACTGGAACTACTTCGTCAGCATCGCGCTCGTCTCGCTGTACGTGAGCACGACCGCCGTGGCGCTCTCGACGCTGGTCAGTCTACCCGTCGCGCTCGCCGTCGGCTTTACCGACTTTCCGGGCAAGCGCGGCGTCACTGCGCTTATCAACACGGGAATGGGGTTCCCGAGCGTCGTGGTCGGCCTGCTGGTTTTGTTGACGCTCTCGAATCAGGGACCGTTGGGCGAACTGGGACTCGTCTTCACGCCGACCGCGATGATCGCCTCGCAGTTCGTGCTGGCGACGCCGGTCATCATGAGCATCAGCCTCTCGGCCGTCGAATCGGTCAGCCAAGACGTTCGCGACGCGGCGTTCACGCTGGGCGGTACCGACACCGACGTTGGCATCCTCGTCGTGAAGGAAGCCCGGTACGGCATCGTCACCGCGATTCTCGCCGGGTTCGGGCGGGCAATCAGCGAAGTCGGTTCCATCCTCATCGTCGGCGGGAACATCGTCTTCAGCGACGGAACGTCCTTCACCAGAACGCTCACGACGGCGATTACGGTCGAGGCGCGACAAGGGCGCTACGAAACGGGACTCGTGCTCGGCGCGATGTTGCTCGTCCTCGTCCTCGGCGTGAACGTCCTCGGGTCGTGGGTTCGCAGTCGGAGTAGAGGCCGAGGTGAGGTACAGCAATGACACTCACCGCGACGAACGTCTCGCACGGGTTCGACGGCGACGGCGTCCTTTCGGACGTGTCGCTCGCCATCGAACCGGGCGAAGTCGTCACGGTCGTCGGACCGTCGGGAACCGGGAAGACGACGCTCCTGCGCCTTCTCGGTCTGTTTCATCCTCCAGACTCCGGCACGGTGGGGTGGCGTGAAGCGAACGACACAGGAGAACTGAACGTGTGGAACCTTCCGGAGGACGACCGATTGGCGATTCGCAGACGGATTAGCATGGTGTTTCAAGAGCCGTCGTTGTTCAACGCGCCCGTCGAGGCGAACGTGGAGTACGGCCTGCGGGTTCGGCGGTCGTGGTCGGAGCGACTCGGAACCGCAGTCAGACGACTGGTTGGGTCGTGGGACGTGAGCGACGACGTTTTTGACGCGCTCGAAACCGTCGGATTGGACGACAAATTCGGGCAGAACGCGCTGTCGCTGTCGGGCGGGGAGGCCCAACGCGTCGCCTTCGCGCGGGCGCTCGCCACCGACCCCGACGTGCTCCTGCTGGACGAACCGTCGTCCAATCTCGACCCGCGAAATACGGCGGTCATCGAGAAGGCCATCGCCGACGCCAGCGACCGCGGCGTCGGCGTCGTCGTAGCGACCCACGACATGAATCAGGCCGAGCGGATTTCCGACCACGTCGGCGTCCTGCTCGACGGGACGATAATCGAAACCGGCCCGCCCGGACAGGTGTTCGAGACGCCCGACGACGACCGAACCGAGAAGTTCGTCGCCGGAGAACTGATATACTGACGCGAAGACCGTCACGATGATGAGCGATGACGCCCCGCAACCAGCGTTCGGCGTACAACTCGTGTCCGGAGACGTCGCCTTCGACGCGCGAGACGAGCGCCTGCTTCGAACCATCGAGGAAGAGGGGTCGCTAAATGCGGCGGCAAACTCCCTCGGGCGCTCTTACGCGCACGCACAGCGACGAATCGTGGAACTGGAGGCCGAGTTCGGGTCGTTGGTGCACCGAGAGCGCGGCGGGTCGAGCGGGGGCGGCAGTACGCTGACCGCCGACGCCCGTGGACTGCGACAGCAGTTTCGCCGACTCAAGGCGGCGTCGTCTGGACTGGCGGACGCGGACGAGACCGTCCTCTCCGGTACGGTGATAGAGCGCGACGGCGAATTCGGTCTCGTGGAAACCGACGCGGGGGTCGTTCGGGCGCTGGTTCCCGCCGACACCGACGACGTGGAGGTGTCGATTCGCTCGGACGTAATTACGCTGTACAGCCCGGATTCGGCCCCGCAGGGCGACGAGACGAGCGCGCGAAACCAGTTCGAAGGGAGGATTTGCGAAGTCGAGCACGGCGAGCGAATCGCCCGCGTGACGGTCGATGTCGAACCGGAGGCGTCGTTTCTCGCGCTGGTGACGACGACGAGCGTCGAGCGGTTGGATCTCGCCCCCGACGTGGCGGTCGTCGTCTCGTTCAAAGCGACCGCGACGCGGGCGGTTCCGCGGTCGGCGTAGTTCACTCTTCTCCGACGATTTCGAGGCACATCTCTACGAGCGACGCAGCCGACGCCTCCCACGAGTATCGCGTCGCCGTCGCCCGGCCCTGCTCGGCGAGGCGCGTCTGGAGTTCGGACGACGACCGGAGCGTCGCTATCGCGTCGGCCAATTCGCTCGGCGCGTTCGGCGGGACGACCATCGCCGTCTCGCGGTCGATGGCGTACTCCGCGATGCCCTCCACATCGGTCGTCACGATGGGCGTTCCGCAAGCCATCGCCTCCACGTTGACCATGCCGAAACTCTCGTAGTGAGAAGGTGCACACAACATATCCGCTGAGCGGTAGTATCCCGGCAGGTCGTCGTGGGAGACAGCGCCCTCGATGGTGACGTTCGATTCGAGGCCGTTGCTTTCGATGCGCTCCCGGAGCGCGTCGGCGTCGCCTCGGCCGACGATGAGAAGATGCACGTCATCCGGGAGGTCGGCCGTCGCGTCCAGCAGGTCGAAGATTCCTTTCGATGCGACGAACCGCCCGACGAACAGCATCGTCCATGCGTCGTCCTCGAACGCCGGTTTCGCATCGGGATGGAACGAGTCGAGATTCACGCCGGGCGAGACGATTCCGTCCGGTTCGGCGTCCAGATGCTCGGCGAACTCCGCTCTCGTCTGCGCCGAATTGGCGATAGAATGGCTGGACGCCAACAGTCCGTGGGCTTTGGTACCGAGACCGGTTCGTTCGAAGCCGTGAAAGACGCGAACCACGGGAATGTCGAGGAGGTTCGAGAGCACGATGTCGTCCAGAAAGTCGTGGGTGACGAGCACGTCCAACTGCTCGTTCATGTGCCGAACCGTGCCGTCGCGAACCGCACGGGACAGCGGCAGGAGTTTCTCGGCCACGAGCGACCAGAGTGCCGAATCCGGATTTGGAAGGCGTTCGGAAAGTCCGCTGAGCAGTTCGGGGGCGGAGCTCATTTGGACGACTTCGGCGTCCGTCGCTTGCATTTTCGGCGTCAGTTCGCCCGCTTCGGTGTAGAGGTATGCGGGGTGTTCGTCCGCCACCGCGTCGATTAACTCCTGTGCGTACATCACGACGCCGCCAGCGTCCCGCGTCCCGGCTTTCGTGAAGTAGGTACCGACGCTCAGCTGCGTTCTCTGCTCGTTCTCGGCGTCAGTTGCACTGCTCCCTGCCAGTCGGTCGGTCTGCTCGGTCGGTTCGCGCAACTGGCTTTGGTTACTCATTTTCGAAGGAGACGGATTAATTCCACTTTGTTATGAACGAGCGACAACTCGGTTTCGAATCGGTACGGACTCCTTGCATCCGAGTACGAATCGTCTGCGGAGCGAGTGGGCGACGACCGGAGCGTCGCTATCGCGTCGGCCAATTCGTTCGGCGCGTTCGGTGGGACGACCGGCGTGCCACAGGCCATCGCCTCCACGTTGACCATGCTGAAACTCTCGTAGTGGGTCGGGAAACTGAACGCGTCTGCGGCGGCGGCGAAACACGAGTTCGCAATCCGACGCGAAAATACGGTGATCGAACTCCTCGTCCGCGAGCGTCCGTCGCGTTCAGTAGCCGTTCAGCAGTGCCCGAAGGTCGCTGAAGTCGAAGCAGTACGTGCGCCCTCTGTAGGAGAAACAGAAGCCATTTCCGTCGCCGAGGGAGGGTGCGATTCGCTGTTCGTCCACCGAACCGTCGCCGGACGGTTGGGTGGTACTGCCGGAGTCTTTCGAGGAGTTGTCGCTGGAACCGTTCGAGGAATTGCCCGAATCGCTCGACGAGTCGCCCGAACCGTCCGAGCCGTTCGAACCGGAATCGTTCGATGAGTCGCCGGAGTTACCGCCCGTCGCTCCCGACCCGCTCGCCGCCTGCTCTGCGGTCGTCGGTGCGCCCTTCGGTGGTTCGTGGGACGGATTCTCGCCGACGTTCGTCGTCTCGACGTTGCCGATGAGTTGCCCTTTGACCTGCGAATTTTTGACGCGGAACGTCGTCTTCGTGGCGGCCAGCGCGGACGCGCCACCGTTCGTGTTTGCGTCGGTGCAGTCGATGTGGCAGTTTTCGAACTCGACGACGTTGCCCGCCGTGCCGTAGCCGTCGTAGACGCCGCGGGAGTTCACGACGCCGCCGTTGATTGGGTGGAGCGGAACGTCTTGCGTGTTGTAGATGACTGTGTTCTTGACGGTCGTGCCGTCGGTTGCGATGCGGAGGTGGCTGATGTTGTTGTTCTTCAGCAGACAGCCGTCAAAGGCGAGCGACCCGCCGCTGCCGATGGATTTCGCCGCACCGCCAGCGTAAAACGCGTTGCCCGTCCAGCCGTTCATCGTCACTTCGTTCAGGTCGATGTGGCCCGAGTGGGAACTGGAGACGCCGATTGCGCCCTTGCGAACCATGTCGCCCGAAACGCCGTCGCCGAGGTAGACGTGCTCGATGGTGCCGGTTCCCGAGGCGGAGATGAGGTTCGGGTAGCCCCCGAGGTTCTTGCCCGGCGAGTGCGGGCCGCTCGTGTCCGCAGCGCCTTTGAACCCGACGTTGCGAATCGTCCAGTCGGAACCGCTGGCGGCGATTCGAACGTCTGCGCCCGTCGCGCTGAGGTCGATGAGCTTGTTTTCGAACGTTTCCCCGCTTCCAACTTGGAACTGCTTTTGCGTGTTGGCAGGGATTTCGATGGTCTCGTACTCCGCCGCCGTCGCACTCCCCGAGAGCATCCCCGCACCCGCAATCGAGAGCGCAGTCGCACCGGTCAGTTTCAGATACGAACGTCGGTTGACGCTATCGCTACAGATTCGTCTGTTACGTGCCGTCGTACTGCAATCGCGTGCCATGCAGTCTTCAATGCAAAGTGACCCATTAATATTCTTGCGATGCGCGTCAGGTTCTATCAAATCCGTAAGAGGATAATGTCAACCCAATAGGATCTGTCAGTGTACCGTTCAAAATACCTACTCGACGCGATGTTTCTACGAATCTCGTTGGAAATCGAACTGGTTGGCCGTAATTACGCTATCGTACGGCAACCATAACAAAGCCCACGGGAAGCCTCAATTTTCCCATCGTGAGTCCGAGAACCAACCGAAGACGCGAGCAGTGGATACGTTCGACCGAGTTCGCGCCACAGTTTCCCCTCCCGAGCGATGGCAGAGAGTAACCACCTCTCCGAACTGCTGTCGAGTTCCGTCCTCATCGTCGTCGGCGTCGCCGTGGCGTCCGTCGGTCGGTTGATCGAGCGCATCGTCATCGCTCAGCAGTTCTCGCCCGAACTGTACGGCGAAGTCACCATCGCGTTCGCCATCATGACCGTCGGCACCACCGTCTCGCTCGTCGGCCTGAACGACGGCATCCCGCGGTTCGTCTCCCGATTCGAGGACGAACGGGACGTTCGCGGCGTCTGGATACCCGGCTTAGTCGTCTCGCTCGCGGTCAGCCTCGTGGCTTGTGCCGTCTTGCTCGTCAACGTCGATCGCATCACGGGCGCGCTGTTCGAGACCGATTCTGCGCGCGAACTGGTTCGACTGTTCGTCCTGACCATCCCCGTCAGCGTCGGCCTGACTGTTGGCGTCAGCGCGCTCCGCGGGATGGAGAACACGCGCTACAAACTGTACACCAAGGACTTCCTCCATCCTTGCCTGCGAATCGTGCTGTTGGTCGGCCTGCTCGGCGCTGGTTTCGACCTGATTTCGGTCGGCTACGCCTACTTCGTCGCAACCCTCGGCACGCTGGTCGTCGTCTACCTGCTCTCGAATCGACTGGTTCGACTCGTCGGCCCGATGCGAACCCACTCCCGCGAACTGCTGACCTACTCGGCCCCCCTCATCGTGACGATGGTACTGTCGATACTGCTCACGCGAATGGACACCCTGATGCTCGCCGACATGCGAACCTCCGCCGAAGTCGGCGTCTACAACGCGGCCTACCCGCTCGCCAACAGCCTGCTGATGGTCATCTCCTCCTTTGGCTACCTCTACCTCCCACTCACTTCACGGCTGGACGCGGACGGCGAACACGAGGAAATCACCGAAATATACCGCATCACGACGAAGTGGATTTACGTCTTCACGTTTCCCGCGTTCTTGGTCTTCACCGTCTTCCCGGGCGACGTGCTCTCGATTTTCTTCGGCCAGCAGTACGTCGGCGGTGGTATCGCGCTCGCAATCCTCTCGATCGGGTTCTTCACCAGCGCCGCCGCCGGACGAAATCGGACGACGCTCGCCGCGCTCGGCCACACCAAGGCAATCCTCTGGGTGGACGTGCTGACCCTCGCGCTCAACTTCGCCCTGAACGTCCTCCTGATTCCGACCCACGGATTCGTCGGGGCCGCCGTCGCCTCCGCCGGAGCCTACGTCCTGCGCAACGTCGCATTCAACGTCGTCCTCCAGCACAAGACCGGCATCAATCCGCTTTCGACCTACACGACTCGAACGTACCTCGTCCTGCCAATCGTTCTCTTTCCGGTCGGCATCCTCGCTTCGAACTGGCTGACGCTGACTGCACTGACTCTGCCCGCGTTTCTGGTGTTGACCGGGATTTTGGGACTCGTTGCCGTCGCCCTCGCGGGGTGTCTCCAGCCCGAAGACGGAGCCTTCATCGAGTTCGTCGAGGGAGCAGTCGGGGTTGAAGTGCCCGCACTGCAGCGATTGCTGCGAGCGCGAGGGGAGTGACGTGCGAGCGTTCTTCGTCGCGTCTCCAATCGTGGCGAGTCCCACTCGACGCGGGTTTGCGGACGCGGATTGTCACGACCGATACAACCGAGTCGCTACCGAAACGACTACCACCGAATCATGTACGACGCCATCGTCATCGGCGGCGGCATCGTCGGCGCGTCCGTCGCGTACCACCTCGCGCGAGACGACGCGAAGACGCTCCTCATCGACCGCCACGACGCGGGACGCGCAACCGACGCAGGTGCGGGAATCATCTCGCCAGCGACGAGCAGTCGAACCGCATCGGAGGAGTGGTTCGAGTTCGCGCTCGACGCCGCGGCGTACTATCCGACGCTCGACGAGCGACTGACCGACGAACAGGACGGCGACACCGGCTACTCCAACTGCGAGCTTCTGTCGGTGGCTATGGACGACGACGAGGCCGCGGAGTTCGACGCCGCGACGGAGCAAATCGAGCGACGACAGTCGAAATACGGCCAACCGGAACGGGGAACGACGACGGAACTCACGTCGGACGAGGCGCGGGAGAGATTCCCCCCGCTGGCATCGACACAGCGATGCCGTGCGTACAGCGAGGCGGCGCGGGTAGACGCTCGAACGTTCACGGCCGCCCTGCTTCGGGCGGGGAAGAGCCACGGTCTAACCGTACTGGAAAAGGACGCGACGGAGGTTCGCCACGAGGACGGAGTGGTCTCCGGCGTCGAAACCACCGACGGAGCACGGTACGACGCGAACGACGTCGTCGTCGCTGGCGGTGCGTGGTCGTCGCGGTTCGAAAAATCGCTGGGCGTCTCGATTCCGGTCGAACCACAGCGTGGCCAAATCATCCATCTCGACTGCCGCGACACCGACACGGCGTCGTGGCCCATCCTCGGCGCGTTTCGCGGCCACTACATGGTTCCGTGGCCGGACAACCGAATCGCGGTCGGGGCGACCCGCGAAGTCGATTCCGGATTCGAACCGCGAACGACGGCAGGGGGCGTCCACGAAGTGCTCGGCGAGGCGCTTCGCGTCGCACCCGGACTGGCGGACGCCGAGATAGACGAGATTCGAATCGGTCTCCGCCCACGCTCGGCCGACCAACTGCCGGTGTTGGGTCCGGTTCCGACCGTCGAGGGCGTTCATCTGGCGACCGGCCATGGGGCGACGGGACTGCAACTCGGACCGTACAGCGGCAAGGTGGTCGCCGACGGGATTCGTGGAGAGTCGGTCGATGTCGAACGGTTCAGCGTGACTCGGTTCGAGTGAATCGGCGCGCCCCGCTCAGAACGGCCGCCATCGTCGCCGACGAGTGGCCCGACGCCTGACTGAATGTGCATCATTCCCACGCATACCGGGAGAAGACCTATCCCGTTGGTTCTCAGTAGTCGAGGTATGCCTGGATATGCGTTCGCATCTGGCGATAGCGTCTCCCTCCACCCCATCGAGGATGAAGACTACGAATTCCTCCAGTGCGGTCACAACCACCCCGACGTACGGCGGCCGCTCGGATCCTCGACTATCCGCTCGCGCGACGACATCGAAGAGATGGTCGAGGACGACGAGTACCGGTTTCTAATCTGTGTGAACCGTAGCGAGTCCTCGGAAGGGGCGAACGGCGAAGCCGTGAGCAGCGTCGGCGAACGCGGAGAGTCTGTGGGAGACGCGAGTCACGGTGACCTGGATTCCGTCGGCGTCGTCGCCCTCCCGTGGGTGTTCGAGGACACGCAGTCAGCGTTTCTGATGTACTGGATCGCACCCGAGCACCAGGGCAACGGCTACGCCACGGAGGCAACGGAACTGATGCTGGACTACGTGTTCGGGGAGTGTGGCTTCCACAAGGTCGCCGCGTACGTCCACGAGACGAACGACGCGTCGGCGGCCGTGCTGGAGTCGCTCGGTTTCGAGCGCGAGGGCACCCTGCGGCAGGAGGTGTTCACCGACGGCGAGTGGATCGATGAGTACCGCTACGCAGTCCTCGCCGACGAGTGGCTAGAGTGACAGACCCGTCTAGAAGACGGGAACCAGAATAACGGGCCGGTGCAATCGGCCATGAGTTCGGACGGGCACTCACTCAACGCACACAAAGAAGTCAATCAACCCTTCGAGAGCGTAGCCCGTACAACGCAATTCCCGTAGTACCAGCCATGGTGTCACTACGCATACATTCCGCTGTTTCATCCCTGCAGCCTGAGCGAATCGACTGTTTGGGTTGGATGAACGCTCTATATCTTACACGCCGGTATTATCAGTCGTTGAGGATTTCAGCGGTGGCCTTCGAATCGGTCGAGCGAGAACAGGTCGATGTCGTGGCGACTCTCGCCGTCGATGGCCAGCTCCGCCAGAATCTCGCCGACGACGCTCGACAGTTTGAATCCGTGGCCGGAAAACCCCGCGCCGACGACGACCTGCGGATGGTCGGGGAGTGCGTCGATGACGAAATGCTCGTCCGGCGAGTTGGTGAACAAGCACGTCTCCAATCGCATCGTCGGCCCGCCAGCGTTCGGGAAGTAGTGGTCGGTGAACTCGCGGAGGACGCGCTCGTCGGCCCGGTTTGGTTCGGCCAACTCGTCCGGATTCACCTGCTCGTGGAAGTGGTTGTACTTGCCGACTTTGTAGCCCGGCACGCCGTACTCGGGGAAGCCGTAGAAGTAGCCTTCCTCGCACTCCACGATGAAGACGGGGAAACTGTTCGGCCGGAACTGCTCGGGCGACTCCGGCTGGAACCAGCCGAGCACCTGTCGCTCCGGAATCGCTTGCGTCTCTAGCATCGGGAGCAGATTCGCGGCCCACGCACCCGCCGTGACGACCATCGCGTCGGCGGTGTAGCTCGCTCTGTCGGTTTCGACGCGAACCCCGCCGTCCGGCGTGGGTTTCCAATCGAGAACCGCCTGCCGGGCGCAAATCTCCGCGCCGTGGCGCTGAGCCGACTGGACGTGGGCGACGACGCACTGCTCGACGTGGAGAAATCCGCCGTCGGGTTCCACGACCGCCACGAAGTCATCGGGTAGGTCGTAGCCGGGATAACGTTCGTTCAGTTCCTCGGAGGCGAGCAGTTCGTAGTCCAAGTCGTGTCGCTCGCAGGACTTGCGCGCGCCAGCGACTTTCTCGCTTCCTTCGGGGCCGGTAACGACACACCCCGTCGTGTGCAGGAGTTGAGTCGGATGCTCCGCGTCCAGTTCGCGCCACAACTCGTAGGCGCGTTCGAGCAGCGGGACGTAGTCCGGATGTTCGTAGTACGCCTTCCGGATGATGCGGGTCACGCCGTGCGACGATCCCTGCGCGTGCGGCACGTCGTAGCGTTCGAGTCCGAGCACGTCCTGCCCTCGTCTCGCGAGGTGGGAAGCCGTCGCACTTCCCATCCCGCCGACGCCGACGACGACGGTGTCGTAGTGAGTCATCTTTTCGCATGGTAGTCGGCGGCGAATATGAACGTCGATGCTTCTGAGCGAATTTTCCAGCTTGTCGAAGGGTTCAGAAAGCTTATCCCGTCACTGCGCCAATCCGTTCGAAATGCCCTCCAGACGACAGCTTCTGGCCGGTGTCGGCGGTGTAGGGTCGGTCGCGCTCGCCGGTTGTCTCGGTGAAGCGGTCGAGACCGCTCCCGGCACCGACGGCGACAGCGACTGGCCGATGTCCAGATTCGATACGGAGAACACCGCCTACAACCCCGACGCGAAGGCCCCGCGAAAGGGCGTTCGAGAGCGATGGACGTTCTCGGACGGTACGGCGTCCGGAACCCCGGCAATCGTCGATGGGACGGTGTTCCTGCCGACGGCGGACGCGCTGGTCGCGCTCGATTCTACTTCTGGCAAGGAGAAGTGGCGGTTCGAACCCGAACAGGGACCGTGGCCGACGTCGCCGGTCGTTCACGACGGCCTCGTCTGCTTCACGATGATTGATGAAGACAGCGTCGTCGCCCTCGACGCGAAGACCGGGAAAAAAGTGTGGACGCTCTCGGACGCTGGCCACGTCCACTCGCCGCTCCATCTCGTCGCTGGCGAGCACGTTCACGACCCACATCTCTACGTGGGCACCCAGTACGGCACGCTCCTCCGAATCGACCCGAAGACTGGCGAAATCTTGTGGCAGACCAACTTGTTCGGGGACATTTCGGCGTTCGCCTACAAAATGCCCTCGCTCTACGTCGGGACGAAAGGCGGCGAAGTGTACGCCTTCACCGACCACGGCGACGCTGACGACCCACTGCGCGAAGCGTGGCGGAGCAAGGTCGGTTCCGCGGTGGAGGCGATGGTTCCGACCTCGGGAGGAATCGTGGTTCACACGTTCGCCGACCCGCTCACCTGCCTCCAAACCGGCGCTCACGCGGGAACCATGCGGTGGACGGTCAACAAGAGAGCGGCGAACTCGCCCCCCGTCTACGCCGAGTACACGCTCTTCAGTGCGGGCTACGACAGATTGTCGGCGATTCGAGATCACGACAAGGACATCAGGTGGCAAGTGCGCAAGGAGTTCGATTCGACGGGACCGGTCGCCGCGGGCGACACGCTCTACGTCAGCGGCGGCACTGCCGTTCACGCCTTCGCGCTCGACGGCGGTTCCGGCGTCGGTTCGTTCCGATTCGACGCCAAACGCTGGTCGCACCCGACCCCGGCGGGTGCGGTCGAAGGTCTATCCGTGGCCGACGGCGCGCTGTTCGCGGCCTGCGAGGGCACTGAAAAGGACGATACAACGCTGTACTGTCTCGAATCGGCCTGAGCGCTCCGACGGGCAATTCAATTCTCCGCCCGTCGAACGGTCTGAAAAATGGTGGATGATCGTTCCGACAATGGTATATCTACGAAGCGAATACCGACCGAAAACACCCGAACAAGGTGCGCATCGTGACGGGACAGACAGACTACATCGACGACGACATTACGGACACCATCCTCAACGGTTCGAAATACGAGCGACTGCGCGTCCGTCGGCACAGCATCTTCGACCAATCAATTCCGACGAAGCTAGCGTGGCAGAGCGTACTCCTCCTCTCGCTGGCACTCGTCGCGCCACTCACGCTGGCGTATCCCTCGGCAGTCGCCGGACTCTTTCCGGGCGGCGACCCGCTCTCGTCGTCGCCGACAGTGCTGATGCCGGGCGCGCTCGTCCTCCTGCTCGAACTCGGAACCGCAGTCACACACGTCACGGTCGCTGGCGTCATCCTCCGGAACGAATCGAGCCTGAGCGAGCGCCGGATGCGACACCTCCTCAGCGTCGAGGAGATGGCGTCGTTCTACGGCTTCGTCGGCGGCGTCCTGCTCACTGCGATTACGCTCACCTTCTTCCTGCTCGGATTCGCGGGCATCGAAACCATCCAGCAGTACTCGACGGCGGGCAAGCAAGGACCGTTCGACCCCTCTGGAACGGGCGTTAGCGTCGCAACGGTCTCACTGCTCGCGTTCACGGCGAGTGGCCTGCTCTTCGCGGTGAGTCGGTATCTGGCCGTCAAAATGGACTGAGCCGAGCGAGTGTCGATGGGGACAGAACGTTTAGTGATGTTCGCCGTGAAGAGGCAAAGTTGGAGGAGGTTGGGAGATGGGGAAATGGGACGCCCTGTACGACATACTCTTGGACGACTCGATAGACGACCGCGTCTATCGAGCGCTGGCGAACACGCCGCGTCGATACACGCTCTACGTTCTCGCGGAACGCCAACGAATCTCGCTGGACGAACTGGCGGACGTTCTCACGGGGTGGATTCACGCGGGCGAATATCGGATGGCGACGCCAGCAGACCGCGAGCAACTGCTCGTAGAACTCCACGAGCGCCACGTTCCACTCCTTCGACAGGCGGGTTTCGTCCACTACGACGAGCGAACCGCGACCCTCTCGCTCGGGCAGTTGTCGCCGCCCGTCGCTCGACTGCTCGATTGGGCACAGCAAAACGAACGCAGAAACACCACCGGGAGGAGGAACTGATGTCGCTTCACGAGAAAATCGAAGCCGTCGAACGCGAGCGAAAGACGCTCACGGTGTACGCCGCCGACCCGGACATCGACCTCAGCGAGCAGTTTGCGACGAAGAACGTCGCGGTTCGACACAGCAAACTGCGAAGCGTCGGACGTGACGCCTTTCTCGTCATTCGAGACCGTCGTGGATTTCGGGGCGCGATTGGACTCGACGCGCTCAAGGAGTTCCTCGAACCGCCCATTCGCGTCCCGTGGAGCGACGACTTCGACCCGTCTGCGTTCCGCGACCTGATGGCGCTACTCGACAGAGCGCTGTTTACGTCATTCGACCGACGACAGATGTTGGCGACGAGTCGAGAGATAGAAGACCGGGCGTGGCGGGTCGGGACGGGGGAACTCCACGTCGGCTTTCAGTCGCCGTCCGCTTTCCGCGCGCAGATGGCCGTCTATCGCCGACTCACCGACGAGACGACCCTAAACCTTCACGTCTACGCGCGTTCGGACTGGCATCCGCCGGAGAGACGTGACCTCACGTTTCACGCCGAGAAGACAGACGAAATCGGAGCGATTTGGTTTCTGGTGTACGACGGCGATGGGGACGACCTACAAAAATGCGCACTGCTGGCAGAGGAGCGCGCTCCGAACCAGTTCTACGGCTTCTGGACGTACGACCCTGCGACCGTGGACGAACTGCTCGACTACCTGCAGCGGACGTATTGATTGGTCGGTGTGAGGAAGCCCGGTCGTTAATTCGTCCGCGAACGAGTCGTTACCGAGTAGTTCCGGTCTGTCTTCCGAGCCAGTTGCGAAGGTCGCGGACGAACGGGCGAGAATCGCTCCAGTCGAGGTAGTCAAAGTTGGGATGAGTAAAGCACGACGAGGCGACGTTCCACAGCGCGGTGTGAAACGGCGGTGGGTCAACGAAGGGAACGTCCTCGCGCAGGACGCTGTAGAGGTACATCATTTCGCCGCCGATGCGGTGGGTCGCAGTTCCCTCCTCGTACTCCCGGTTGACGTGAACCGGGTCGCCTCCTGCCAGTCGCCAGAAGTAGTACGGAAAGTCCATACCCGCACGGACGGCACAGGCAATCGACACCCACACTCGCGGGTTGATTTCCATGAGTTTGAACTCGCCCGTGTTGGAATCGCGTTTGAACTGCACCGACGCGAACCCGTGCCAGTCGAGGTGGTCGAGCAGTGCTCGCCCGACGCGTTCGAGTTCGGGGATGTTGGTCGTCTCGCGGAAGATGCTCGTCCCACCGGCGTAGCTGAACGCTCGAATCTGGTGTTTCTGGCACGTCGCAACCGGTTCGCCGTGGTCGTAGAGCGCCCACAGCGCGTACTCGGAACCCGGAACGTACTCCTGAACGATGGGGACGTGCCCCATCTCGTCGCAGAGCGCGTCCCGATTGGGTTCGCTATTCGGTTCGAGATAGGTTGTCGCACCACCTCTGGCCAGTTCACCCGACGGCACCGAGTCCACGTAGTCGCTCGTGAGAATCGAATATCGCGACTTCGTGATTAGCTTCCGGTTCCAATCGTCCACCTCGTCCAACGTTTGCGTCTCCGGCACTGGAACGCCAGCCTCCTCCGCAGCGGCGACGAGGCGAACTCGGTCGTGCACGTCTCGGAGCATTTCGAACGACGGCCAGAACGGAGCGACGTGTTTCTCGAACTCGTCTCGATACTTCGAGAGGACGTAGATGTTCTCCTCCCGCATGGGAACGACAGTACGAACGTCGTCCCTACGGGCGAGGGCCATCAGCGCGTCCTTGTACCGACGCACGTCCTCGGCGGGCGACGGAACGGCAACCGCCTCGTCGCAGTGTCGCGATGCGAACGCCGTGGCGTTCTTCCCCTCCGAGAACGCGACCGTCCGAACGCCTCGGCGACCGAGCGAACGCAAGCAGGTTGCAGCACTCGGTGCATCGACCGCTGGTACGAGAACAGAGTCCCCATCCCGACCCTCCATTACCATGTGACGTGCGTTCCTCGCATTCGAACATTAACATGGGGAGGATACTATCGAGACACGAGCGGCTTATTGTCGGACTTCGAACCGTCCAGTCCTCGCGTTCGAACGACCCCGTCGAGCTACCGACCGAGTCGACTTCGGACGACGGGATACAGCGCGCCTAACACCAGTCCGAAGACAATATGTCCGATCAAACTCCCCACGCTGACGTTCGGAACGCCCGGCGCTTGCGGAAAGCCGACGGCCTGTAACCAAATCGGCATCACGACGACGGCGGCGACGACCCAGACGAGGACGCCGTAGCCGACGCCGATAACTGCCGATTTCCCGACCGAATCGGCGGGGGTTCGGAGGCCGGTCAGCGAGACCATCGCCGCGAACAGTACGCCGAAAACGGCCGAGTTTATCAGGTGAATCGTCCATCCTGCGGCTCCGCCGTCGAGACCCCACAGCGCGGGAATCGCGTGTTCGATGACCGGGCGCATCTGCGCCGTCAGCATGATGCCCATCACGACTCCCGCGACGAGTCCCGAGAGGACGCCGGACTGCCATGCGTGTTCCCGATACGACGATACGCCGGTTGCGGATTCGGTGGTGGTCTCTGTCGCCATTGCAGGTGAGAGTACTGCAACACCCGATAAGTCGATTTGACGCGCGTGCGGGCCGAACGCACGGGCGTTCGACCCGCACAACCAGAGACGAACCGTCGGGGTGAGTCCGACGTAACTGGGGATTTTATCGGCGATTATGTGAATTGGTAACACATGAGCGATCCCGACCCACAGCGATTTCGAGACCTGATGCTCGCCGAGCAACCGGGCTTCGAAGAGGTGCTGACCTGCGTGTTCTCCATCCAACCGCACGAGAGTCGGACGTACCTCGCGTTGCTTGAGCAACCGAACAGCACGACCGAGGAACTGGCGGCGGCGACCGACCGCGACCGAAGCAACGTCTCGCGGTCGTTGGCCACTCTGCGCGAGAAGGGACTGGCCAGCAGACGACGCCAACTGCTCGACGGCGGTGGACACGTCTATCGACACGAATCGACGCCGCTCGCCGAGGCGAAAGTGCTGATGCACCGCACGTTAGATGAGTGGTGCGCATATGTCCACGGACGAATCGACGAGTTCGGCGAGTAGCAACCCTGTTTTGGCGTTTGAACGGGAAGTAGCAGGACGAACGTGATGACGGATCCGTATCGATTGGATTTATGAGAGTTGTGTCAAAACCATCTCCTATGCCCTCCCGTACACACGTTCGAATTCTGTTTGCCGTCCTCCTCCTCGTCTCCGCTTCGGTCATCGCCTCCGGATTCGTCGCTCGCGTTACGGGGTCGAATCAGGTTCGCGCCGGGATGCAAGACGGGCCGCGCGACATCGCAAGCGTCCCGCCGAACGAAATCACGGTCGCGACCGACCACAAATCGCCGTCTGTCGGCGCGAAACTCGTGGCGTTCGACGGCGACGGAAAGGTTCGCTACTACAACGACACGCTGGATTACTACTCCGACGTAGACCCCAGTCCGACGGGGAAGTACACCGTCACCTACGTTGGTGCCGAAGATATCAGCAAACAGCAGTGTGACGGCGCGACTGCCTGCCGCCGGATGGTCATCGAGCGTCTCAACCTCTCGACCGACCGCGTGACGCGCATCTACAGTCGCGTCGTCCCGACGTACAAGGGGTACACCCTTCCGTACACGAACCGCTGGCACGACGTTGACCAAATCAACCGAACGCACTTCGCCGTCGCGGACATCGAACGCGACCGGGTGTTCGTCGTCAATACGTCCAGCGGCATCGTCACGTGGGAATGGCTCGCCCTGTCCCACTACTCGCACAAGAGCGGTGGGCCGTATCCCTACGACTTCACGCACGTCAACGACGTGGAAGTGCTAGAAGACGGGCGTATCATGGCGAGCATCCGCAACCAAGACCAGGTCGTCTTCCTCAACCGAACGACCGGCGTGGTCGAAGACTGGACGATTGGCGAGGAGGGCAATCACACGTGGTTGTTCGGCCAGCACAACCCGGACTACATTCCCGAATCGCAGGGTGGCCCGGCGGCCATCGTCGCCGACTCGCACAACGACCGAATCGTGGAGTACCAGCGCGTCGATGGCCAGTGGGAGAAAAGTTGGGTCTGGCGCGATGACCGCCTCCAGTGGCCCCGAGACGCCGACCGCCTGCCGAACGGCAACACCCTCATCACCGACACGCACGGCCATCGGGTCGTGGAGATCAACGAACAGGGCGAGAAAGTGTGGAGCGTCGAACTCCACTTCCCCTACGACGCCGAACGCCTCGGCACTGGTGACGAAAGCGCAGGCGGAGAGAGCGCCCAACGCGCTAACCTCGCCGGACGCGAACCCATCTCGAATGGGGACGCTGAGACCCAGAAGCAAAAGAGCGACGACGGATTCAGTCTCCTCGGACTCGGCGGGGACATCGTCGAAGCCATCGAGAGCCTGATTCCGGCGATGGCTCTCAACGCAGTGTTGTACGTCCTTCCGGGCTGGGCCGGTGTGGACGACGTGTTCGCTCTCGTGATGATTCTCGGCACGGCGGCGACGTGGGGCAGTATGGAGGCTTACTGGCGCGGCTATCGACTTCGGAAGCCGCTGACGCGACGCGGCGACGTCGACAACTGAACTCCGTTTTCGAAACTGGGGCGTTCGTTACTCGTCGATTCGAACGGTGACGACCGGCACGGTCGCGGTTCGAACGACGCGCTCGGTGACGCTTCCGATGAGGTAGCGGTCGAGGCCGCGTCGTCCGTGCGTCGCCATGACTATCAGGTCGATGTCGCGGTCTGATGCGTAATCGAGAATCGTTCGGTGGGGGTCGCCCTGAATCACCTCGTCAACGACCGTGAGACCGCGACTGCGGGCGCGGTCGGCGACCGTCTCCACGACTTCGTCGCCCTCCGAGACCAGCGCATCGACGACCTCGCCGCCGACGGTCGTCACGCTGTCGCGGTTCGTATCAGCCACGTAGAGGACGTGCAACGTCGCGTCGAATCGGTCTGCGATTTCGAGCGCGTGGTCGAGTGCCACGAGCGAGTCGTCGCTTCCATCCGTCGGAAAGAGGATATCGGAGTACATCGCGTTCGACGGGTCGGTTCGAGGCGGCTTATACACATCGTCGTCCTACCAGTCCACTTAACCACGTTCGCCGACTGGTTCGACGGTAGATGAGCTACCGAGACGCAGTCATGTCGGCGAAGTACGCCGGTGGGTCGAACGAGCAGGCGACGGCGCTCCACGAACGACGCCTCGAAACGGTCGCCGCTGGTGAGGGCTACTTCGATTTCGACGCGGCGTGCGGCATCGTTGTCCACGTCGTTCCGGACGGTGTCTACGACGACGGCTACGCCATCGACCTCTCCGAGCACGCGGTTCTGCCGGAAGCCAACCCGTCACGACCGACGCAACTGCCGGTGCTCGGCCACGACGACGCGCGGGGAACGTGGACGGCAAACGGCTTCGGTTCCTTCGTCGAGCGCGAACCGACAGGTGAGCGCGGACAGTGCGCTGGCTACGCCCATCTCTTCTCGAACGGCGTCGTCGAGGCCGCCTCGGCGCTCCCGTTCAGCGACGGCGTGCTCGACGGTCGAATCCTCGAACTCGACCTCACGCGATGCGTTCGGCGATATCTCCGCGTCCTCGCGTACCACCAGCGGATGGCACCGATTCACGTCGCGTTCGGCGTCTACGGCGTGGGTGGCTGTCCGCTGGATGCGGGTGACGAGTCGGGAGTGCGCGAGATACGCGAAAACCTGCTCGCACCGTTTCCCGTCACCCTGTCGAACTTCGACGCCGACGTTCGCGCCGAACTGGCCGACCCCATCGATTCGCTCTGGCGCGGGGCGGGGTTTCCGCAGTCGCCGTTTTTCGCCGACGGAGAATGGTCGCTTCGCTCGGAGTACGACGAACAGTGAAAATTCGCGGCGGTACAGATATCGCTCGCCGACCCGAGTCGACGATCGCTACTTCCGAAGGGAGGCCTGTACCGCTCGCTCGGCAATCGCTTCCGAACAGTTCACCGTACGGTCGATAGCATCCACTGCGACCGTTTTCGCGTACGATTCGCCGTTTTCGCGGCAGACTCGTCGGCGCAACGCGACGATGTCGTCAGCGAGTGACCGGCAGATTCGCAACGTCTCGTTCGGTGGCTGATTTGCCTCTAGAACGTCGGCGACGGCCCGTTCGGTGAGTTGTCGCGATTCTCGGGCGAGGCGCTCGAACTCGTCGGGCCACGGTTTACTGTCGCCGTCCTCCGAACTCACCAACTCCGCCATTCGCCACGCCTGTTCGGCGACGTCGGCGAGGCGTCTCGCTGTCGTGTACTGGTCGAACATGGCCGGACGCGTCTGTCCAAAGCGGTCGAGTTCCTCGACGTTCGTGAGCGTTCGCTGAAAACTGTTTTCGGCGACGCTGAATCGTCTGAGGGCGTCCTTCCGCCGTCTTCGAACTCGCTCCGCGATGTTCGCGTCTTCGTTAACGAGTGCCTGAACGGCATCCTGATGCATCGACAGGGCGGTGTACTGCAACTGGAGCACGGTTCGTTCGATGGAGACTGCCGCCGCGTCGAAGACGGTGGTCAGACAGATTTCCGTCTCGGATTCGCTGAGTACCTCCAGTCCGACTAAATCCGTCGCGGCAGTCGCTACGGCACGGCGTTGCTCCCGCTCGAATCCGTCCGGTGCCGTGAGAGCGAACCGATCGCTTCCGATGGCGTACAGCGCTTTGACCGTCTGCTGGATGTCCGTCGTCGTGTAGTCCTCGACGCTGACTCGTGGCGGGTCGTCGTCCTCGGTCTGCTCGGCACCGATTATCAACTCCCCGTTCTCCGCGGGATAGAGCGCCAACTGCATCCCGGCTTCGACACCGTGTTCTTCCGCCCACTCTTTCGGCAGGGAAATCGTGGTCGAACTCCCGGTGTATTGGACTTTTCTCGTTTCCATGCCTTTCCGTTACCCGAACTTTCCGCTGACGTAGTCTTCGACGCGCTGGCTCTTCGGATTCTCGAAAATTGTCTCCGTATCGTCGTACTCGACCAGTTCGCCGCCGGTCAGGAAGACCGCCGTCTGGTCGGAGATGCGGGCCGCCTGTTGCATGTTGTGGGTGACGACGACGACGGTGTAGTTCTCGGAGAGGTCATCGACGAGATCCTCGATTTTTGCGGTGGCGATGGGGTCGAGCGCGCTCGCCGGTTCGTCCATCAGGATGACTTCCGAATCGACCGCGAGACAGCGGGCGATACAGAGCCGCTGTTGTTGCCCGCCGGAGAGACTGAGTGCGTTGTCGTCGAGACGGTCTTTCACTTCATCCCAGAGCGCGGCGTTTCGCAACGCTCGTTCGACGAGTTCGTCCTCCTCGTCTCCGTTGGCATCGCCGAGCAACCGCGCGAGCAGGCCCGTCTTGATGTCGCCGTGCTTGCGCGGCCCGTAGGAGATGTTGTCCCTGATCGATTTCGGGAACGGATTGGGCGACTGAAACACCATCCCGACCCGCTTTCGAAGTTCGACGAGGTTTGCCCTGTCCTGGTAGATTTCCCCGCCGTCGAGTTCGACCGACCCATCGACTCGTGCGGCCTTGATGCGGTCGTTCATCCGATTCAGACAGCGCAGGAAGGTGGATTTGCCACAGCCAGACGGCCCGATGAGGGCCGTAACGCTGTTTTCCGGGATGTCCATCGAGACGCCCTTGAGCGCGTGGTCGTCCCCGTAGTAGACGTCCAAGTTCGAGACGGAGAGTTTCGCGTCGCCTTCGAACTCGTACTCGGTCCACTCGTCGCGAATCTCCTCTTCGGTTTCACCCGTGGTGGTACTCGTAGACTGTGCTTCGTCTGAATGATCGACTTTGACTTTACTCATGGTGTAGCTTCCTTCTGAAGTAGAGACGACTACCGATACCGATGGCATACATTCCGAGGACGACGATCAACAGCACGAGCGCCGTCCCCCAGCCGAACTCCTGGAGGGAGAACGGTGCTCCCTGTCCGGGGAGTTGCCCGCTGGTAATCGACGTGTAGAGTTGATAGGGAAGCGCGCTCCCTGCCGCCATCAACGCGTCGTTCGTCACGAACGGCGGTGCCAGCGAGAACTCGAACGACCCGATCACGTTCGGCGTCGAGCGTGCAAACGGTGGCCCACCGAACACCAACAACAGCGGGGCCGTTTCCCCGGCGATACGACCGACGCCGAGGATGATGCCGGTGATGACGCCGGGCATCGCCGCCGGGAGCACGACGCTCCGTATCGTCTGCCACTTGGAAACTCCGAGTGCGGCGCTCGCATCTCGGTACTCGTCGGGAACAGCCTTGATTGCCTCTCTGCTGGTGATGACCACCAACGGGAGGAGCATGAAGCCGAGCACGAGTTGCCCGCCGAGGAGGGAGCGACTTCCGTTGCTGACTCGCGGGAGCAAGAACGCGAGGCCGAACAGTCCGAAGACGATGCTCGGCGTACTCCAGAGTCCGTTCGTCGCTATCTCGACGATTTGAGTGAACCGGCCTTCCTCGGCGTATTCGGTGAGAAACACCGCCGCGCCGATACCGAGTGGCACCGCGAACAGGACAGCGCCCGTAACGAGCCAGATGGTGCCCATAATGGCCGGGAGAAGGCCGGGCACGTCCACGAAGAGGCTCTGGCTGACGTTCGTCAGGAACGGAATCGAAACGAGTTCCTCACCGCCGATGCTCGCGTTGGTCAGCAGGGTGTCGAGCCCGTTGATGACGATAAACGACACCAACAGACCGAGCACGGCGAGCATGCCGAAGACGCTCACACCGATGAGCAGGAACGAACCACTCTGGCGACCGCGGGAGCCGAACCCGGAACGGGCTTTCGCCCCGCTCCACACGGCGATGAGCGAACAGAAGATGGTGAGAATCGGAACAACAACCGGTCCGATGAGGGTCACTGAGAGGTTCTTCGGCGACCACGTCCAGCCAGCGTCGATGAGTCCAGTGACGAACGCCGCCCCGACGAGGAGCAACAGCGCCCCCGCAGGAAGCGTCGAACCGATGTCTTCGCGCGTGAACACCGACACACCGGCCATTGCGCCACCGCCGACGAGCGCTCCAACCGCTCCGCCGACGGTTCCGAGTCCCAGGGTGTTGGCGGCGACCAGCCACCCGGTCATCAGACCGACGACGCCGAATACCACGCCAACCAGCAGGCCAGCGGTTTCGTCCGGCTGCGTATCAATCAGATCGTTTCGGGATGCGAAACCGATGCTCGTGAGCGTTCCGCCCATCAGAAGGAGACTGAGGCCGAACAGTTGGAACAGCGAGACGCCGACGACGCTGGTCTCCGCTCCTATCCACTGGAACAGCGACATCCAGCTACCGAGGAAGACGAGGAATCCGACGGCGATGATGCCTGATGCAGCGTAGTCAGAACCGGTTGATTTCCCGGAGATGAGCGGGGTTCGTTGCGCGTTGCTCATTGCTTTCCTCCGAGTTTTTCGTTCATCCGTCGCTCGATGTACTGTGCGCCGACGCTCATCACGAAGACGGTCATGAACAGAACCACTCCTGCGGCGAACAGGGCACTCAGGTGCGTTCCCTGTGAGTTTCCGGCTTCGAGCGCGATGACCGTGGTCAGCGTCTCACCCTTCGCGCTGAACACGTCGTACAGCGGGCTCGGGAAGCCGTTTTTGTTGTGCGTAATCATGACCGTCGCGGCCATCGTCTCACCCATCGCCCGGCCGATGCCGAGGATGACGGCGGCAGAGACGCCCGAGAACGCCGCCGGGATGGTGACACTCTTCATCGTCTGCCAGTCGGTTGACCCGACCGCCAGCGAGCCGCTTTTCATCGATTCAGGCACCGCAGACAGCGCGTCTTCGGCGACCGTCACGATGGTCGGCAGTGCCATCACGCCGATCACCATGCCGACGGTGAACAGGTTCCCAATCGTCGGCGTCGAGAGCTCCTGGTAGAAGTACGTGTTGATGATGACGAATCCGATAAATCCGTAGGTAATCGAGGGGATACCCGCCATCATCTCGATACCCGGTTTAACGATTTCGCGCACCCTCCCCGGAGCAATCTCGCTCAGGAACAGCGCGCCAGCGATGCCCAGCGGGGCCGCGATGATGGTGGCAATCGTCGTCGTGACGACCGTCCCGAATATCATCGGCGTCAGGGAGTACGTGCCGCCGCCCCAGAGTGGTGGGTTCGTTTTGAGGATGAGCCCGAGCCCCATCTCACGCATTGCGGGCAACGCTCGCATGAATATGAACGTGATGATGAGTCCGAGGATTGCAACGGTCAGGATGGTCGCCAGGAACGTCAACCCCCGTGCAGTTTCCGCTTCGTGCGTGAACCAGCCGACGACGACTAGCCCCGCGAAAACGAACACAGGAACGGCTGTCCAGCGTGAGCTGTTCAAAAACAGCACGAATGCAGCCATGAGGACGATGGCACCGACTCCCCACAGTCTCAGTGCTCCGTCGTCGTAGCGTGAACGGTAATTGGTTACTCGTGTCGATAATACGTCTAACATTCTGAACAATTGGTGACGGTTGTTTCGGCGCTGTTCGCGTCTGGCGGATTACGTGGTCAGTTGTACTTGCCCGGCTTGACCTTCTCGCGCTGCTTCTTCAAGCGGTCTTTCGGGAGTTTGAAGTAGTTGTTCGCCTCGACGAAGTTCTTCTGTCCGAAGTCGCTGAGGATGAAGTTAAGGAACGCGGCCTCCCGCTTCGAGGTGTCTTCCCACGTGTACGCGTGAAGGTCACGCGAGAGCGGGTAGTCTTTCGCACCGAGGTTCTTGCCGTACTCGTACACCGTATCCTTGATTTTCAGCCCGAGCGGTGGCACCTGCCCGTTCGGCTGAACGAACGCGAGCGCGATGTACGCGATGGCGTTGTCGGCCTTCGAGACGGCCTGCTGGAGCTGCTGGTTCTTGCCGTAGCGCTGGTCGGGGCTGATAGATGCTTCGGGGTCGCCGTAGACGTTCTTTCGGAACGAGGTGTCCGTACCGGAACCCTGTGCACGACCGAGCGCGAGGATGTCCTTGTCGGGACCACCGACTTCCTTCCAGTTCGTGATGTTGCCCTTGTAGATTTTCTTGAGCTGGTCGAGAGTGATTTGCTTGACCCCTGCGTCTTTGACTTCCTTGCTGACGACGATTGGTTGGCCGTCAACGCCGACCACGTGGTCAACGAACTTCTTCATCTTCGAGTCGGAGACGTTCTTGCCGCTGAGCTCCGCCTCCGCAGATGCACTGGCGTCACCGATATCGACGCGGCCGTGCATGACGCCCTCGATACCGGTTCCGGAGTGACTGAGTGCGACGTTCACGAGGAACGGCGGAGTGCTTCGCTTGCCGGTCGCCTCGTAGCCGTACAGGCCGGCAAAGTAGTCTGCGAGTCGCTTGTCGGTGTCGTACTCGTCTTTTGCCCACTTCTTGGGCCAGTAATCCTCGTCGCCAGTCTCGGGGTTCGAGTTCCAGTAGCTCGCTCCCGTGTTCGTAATCGGGAACACCGTCGAGGAACCATCCGCGGTCAGCGCGCCCGTCTGCGATCCGCCGCCGTTTCCGCCGTCGGAATCGGAGTTGCCGTCGCCGTCACCTTCTGTCGTCGTGTCGTCACCGCTGGTTCCGCTACAGCCTGCGAGTGCCGCGGCACCTGCGGCACCCGTGAGTGCGATAAATTTACGTCGTGATGCGTCGTTCGTTGGTCGCGTTGGGTCTCGCGTCATTCAGGTAGGAGTGACCGTTATCCGTTAAAAACTACTTATATTAGTGGTATATCGCATTGAATAACACGATAGGGGACTATGAATCAGTATGTTGAATAGCAGGTGCTATATACCGATAATATTCGCCGCCGTGCGTGGAGACGAACGGGCATGTCGATGTTGGCGAGGGCGAGTCGATGCGCGGGAAAGAGCGGCATCGACTTCGACCGGATTCGTGAGTCGGCTCCGAATTTAATCCAAACTCCCATAAACTTTTTCCAACTCGTAACGTGTACAAACATACTTACATCGTAACTCGTAGCACGCAATCTGAGACGACACGATGTTCGCGGGCGACGTACTATCCCGCCAAGATAGACGCCGCGTCTTCGACGGCATCCGTCTTTCCGAGAATCGTCACTGCATCCCCTTTCCGCAGGACGACGGAGGGGTTCGGGACGATGTACTCGCCGTCTCGCTGAACGAGGACGACCGTGCTCTCGTCCGGAAACGCTATCTCGCCGAGTTGGCTGTCAGCGGCAGAACCGACCGTAACTTCGGCGACGTCGTTTTCCTCGCCGACGGCCGACAGCCACTCGAAAAAGCTCGGGCGGAGGATGAGGTCGTCCATCGTATCGACGGTGGCGAGCGTCGGCGTCGTGGTTCGCACGCCCAAATCTTCGAAGGCGTCCACGTTCTCCGGGTCGTTCACCTGCGCGAGCAGGTTTTCGACGCCGAATTTCGTCCGCGCGGTTTGAGACGCGAGGATGTTCTGGTCGTCGTCGCTGGTCGCGGCGACGACCATCTTCGCATCGTTCGCACCCGCCTCTTCGAGGACGGTGGCGTTTGTCCCGTTGCCGTGGACGACCGAGTACCCTTCGGCCCGAAGGTTGGTGACGACTTCGGCGTCCCGTTCCACGATAACCGGATTTTCGCCTCGCTCTTCGAGTCTGTCCGCGAGGGTGCGTCCGATTCTACTTCCGCCGATGATGAGTATGGTCATGGGTACGATGTCGAGTCGATTTGCGATGAACGGTGCGCTTCCCGCTTCGAGGACGACCGTGACGAGAATGACGAGGAAGACGACGCTGACGACGCTTTCGGCGTTCTGGATGTTCGCCGACGCGAGTTGGAGCGAAAACAGCGTCGCGGTCGATGCGGGGATGATTCCGCGCGGCCCGACCGCGGCGATGAACAGTCGTTCGTTCCGGCTGAACTCCGAGCGGAGCGTCGAGAGGAAGACGGCGAGTGGCCGAACGACCAGCATCGCAATCAGCACGACGGCGACGCCCGCGAGACCGAACTCTATCAGTTCTTCGAATCGGAGCAAGGCCGCGAGAATGATGTAGACGACGCTCAAGACAATGGCGGTGATGTCGCCGCTGAATCCCTCTATCTCGCTTTCGTACGGAATGTCGGCGTTGCCCAACAGCAGTCCAGCGACTGCGACGGAGACGACGCCCGCCTCCGAGGCGAACAGGTCGGCGATGGCGAACGAAATCAGGGCGGTTGCAATCACGGTGATCCGCGAATCCTGTGGTTTTCGGCTGAGATTCCGAAGCACGTAGGCCACCGAAACCGCCGTGACGATGCCGATGAGAACGCCGACGCCGAGTTGGGTGACGAACTCGATGGCGACTTCCTCCACTATCGATCCCCCACGCGTGAGCGGTTCTCGACCCAGCGCTCCCGCGCTGAAGATGACCGCACCCAGAACCGACGCGACGGGGTCGTTGACGATGCCTTCGGTTTCGAGCGTCGTTTTGACGCTCTCGCGCACGTTCGTCTGTTCCAGAATCGGCGTCACCACTGTCGGGCCGGTCGCCACGAGCAGAGCCGAGATGAGAAACGAGAGGCTCCACTGCAAGTCGAGCAGGAACCGAATCGCGAGTCCCAACCCGACGAACGTGATTGCGGAACCGAGCGTCACGAGTCTGAGCGTGGCGTTCGACGCCGACCGGATTCTGCTGGACGTGAGGCTGAACGCGCCCTCGAAGACGATGATTGCGACCGCCAGCGACACGATGGTCGAGAGCGACTCGCTGAAGAGGGTCGGGTCGATGAGGCCGACCAATTCCGGCCCGAATAGGATGCCGAATCCGAGGAGGAAGACGACGTTCGGAATCCCGAATCTGTCGGCGAGCAGTTTCGACACCGCTCCGAGCAGGATTATCGAGGCCGAGATGAGCAGTGCATCAGTCGCCATCGCTCGTCCGTCCCGCCGCCATCTCGCTTCGGAAATCAAAGTTGGCAGTTCGAAGAGTGCTCACGAGCATCGAAGGGACGATTGAATCGGTCATAAACCTCGCGGCCAGCGCGAAACTGGACGAGCGGCCGATTCGATTTCGTTCGTTTCCGATACCGCGTTTGAAACGGAATCCGCGCTGATTGTGGCGGCGAATCCATAGCTTACCAAACATATTTTCGGCCTCATTGTCGCCTTCGAATCGGAGGTTACGGCCGTATTCGGAGCCAAAATTGGAGAAACCTATCATTAATAGGTTTATAACCAATTATAATCTATGTTCTGAAGTAGGGATGGGCTACGGCATTCTTCGTTACGTTTCAGGCACCCAATAACAATGGTTGGTTCGGTCAAATGACGCGACAGTTGCTCGGTACGACCGGTCGTTTCGAACGAGCGGCGAACACACGAATCAATCACAATGACAGAACACGACACGATTCCGGACGGGATAAAGCGCCGACGACTGCTTCAGGGTCTCGGCGCGACTGGTATCGCGGCACTCGCCGGTTGTACGGGGAGTCAACAATCGAAGTCAGGGGGTAAACTGACGCTTGCACAAGTGAAGAGTCCGCTGGAGTTCGACCCAATCGTCCTCAACGACGTCCCATCGACGCAGGTTGCAGACCGTGTGTTCGAAGGTCTGTACACCTACGACAGCGGCATCAACGTCGTCCCGCAGATGGCAACCAGCGAGCCGGAGGTCAAGAACAACGGGAAGACGTACATCGTCGAGATGCAGAAAGGCATCAAATTCCAGAACGGCGACCCCGTCACGCCCGAGGACGTGAGATACTCGTTCATGGCTCCGGTCAAAGAGGAGACGGAGAACGCGGCGGAGCTGAACATGATCAAGTCCATCTCGAAGCAGGGCAACCGGACGGTCAAGTTCGACCTGAAGTATCCGTACGGTCCGTTCCTAAACTCGCTGACGTGGCCCATCGTTCCCAAGAGCGTTCGAGAGAAGAACAAACAGAAGTTCAACAAGAAGAAGCCGGTCGGCTCCGGGCCGTTCAAATTCGATACCTGGCAGGAAGGGAAAATGGCCAGAGTCACGCGCTGGGACGGCTACTGGGGCAAGCCGATGCCGAACCTCGCGGAGATAGAGTTCAAACCCATCGAAGAGCCGACGACGCGATTGACGAGCCTCCAGACGGGCGAAAGCGACGTTATCGAGGGAATCCCACCCAAGCTCTGGCAACAGGTAAAGGGCATGGGCAATGCGAACATCAACGCCAAACTCGGGATGGGCTACTTCTATCTCGCGTTCAACTGCAAAAACGGGCCGACGACCGACCCCAAAGTCCGAGAAGCCATCGACTACTGCTTCGACATGGACCAAGCAGTGTCGAACTTCGTGGAACCGAGCGGGGTTCGCCAGTACAGCCCGCTTCCCGAACAGATTGCCAAGAAGTGGGGAATGCCGCTGAACAAGTGGAAGAACATCCCGCATAACAAGAACATCGACGAGGCGAAACGAATCCTCGACGACTCCGACAAGGTTCCGAACAACTGGAACGCGAACATCATCGTCCCACCGGACGACAAACGGGAACAGTTGGGCGTCACGGTGGCGAACGGGCTGAAAGAGGCCGGTTACAACGCCAACGTCCAGCGCCTCGACTGGGGTGCGTTCCTCGAGAAGTACGTCTCCGGCGACCCGAACGATTACAACATGTACACGCTGGGGTGGTCGGGAACGCCGGATCCCGACGCCTTCACGTATTACTTCTTCACGAAGCAGGCACACGGCACGACGGACGGCACCTTCTACAACGGGGTGAACAAGCAAATCGAACAAGCGCGGCGGTCTGCTAACCGGAGCGAACGCAAGCGGTTGTACAGGAACGCCATCACGAAGATGTTGAACGACCGGGCACACCTTCCGGCCTACAACATGAAAAACAGCTTCGGGATGAAACAGAACGTCAACGGGTTCGAGGCACATCCCGTCCTGAGCTTCGTGGTCGCGACCAAATACACGAACGCATCCGTCGGGTCGCAGTGACCCGCTGACCCCGTTTCGATACGAGTTTAAATAACATATGGGAATCTTCCGCTACACGATTCGCCGGTCGCTACAAGCAATTCCGGTTCTCGTCGGTATCGTCACAATCACGTTTCTGTTGACGAACGCGATTCCGGGCAACCCCGTCCAAATCATGCTCGGGCCGTCTCCGAGCGCGGAGATGGTCGAACAAATCCGGGCGCAGTACGGCCTCAACGAACCGCTTCCGGTTCGATACGTGAACTATCTCACCTCGGTCGCGCAGGGCAACCTCGGACAGAGCATCTACTACGGAGTGCCCGTGACGACGAAAATCATGGAGCGACTGCCGGTGACGCTCCTGCTCATGATTTCCAGTTTCACGTTCGCGCTGGTCGCGGCCATTCCGCTCGGAATCATCTCCGCCAGACGGCGCAACCAACCGACTGACCACGTTTCTCGCGTCGTCGCGCTCATCGGCGTCAGCACCCCGTCGTTCTGGATTGGACTGATGCTCATCATCATCTTCTCGTATCACCTGAACTGGTTCCCCGCGACGGGACTGATTCTCCCGTGGGCAGACCCGAGCTCGGTCGAAGGAGCGTCCTCTCGTCTCGACGTGCTCTGGATGACGGGAATGCATCTCCTCCTGCCGACGCTCTCGCTCGGAACCCTCCAGATGGCCGCGATTACTCGAATCGAGCGGTCGTCGATGCTGGAAGTGCTCCAGCAGGAGTACGTGAAGTTGGCGCGAGCGTACGGCGTCTCCGAAGGGAAAATTCTCCGACGACACGCCTTCCGCAACGCACAGCTACCGGTCATCACCGTCGTCGGCCTGCAACTGACCTCGGCGCTCGGCGGTGCGGTGTTGACTGAGACGGTGTTCAACATCAACGGGATGGGGAGACTCATCATCACGGCGATTAACAATCAGGATTATCCGCTGGTCATGGGGACGACGCTGTTCTTCGGACTGACATTCGTGGTCGGCGTCATCCTCACCGACCTCTCGTACGCGTACATCGATCCCCGCGTGACCTACGACGAGGTGGACTGACGATGGGAACAGGTGAAACTTCATCAGATAAATTCCGCGAACCGCAGTCGAACGAGGACTACGAATCCGACGAGGAAGTCGAATCGCGCGTCGGCTGGCGATACACGGTTCATCAGATACGCCAAGACACGACCGCGAGAATCGGTCTCTACACCATCGGGTTCATCCTCGCCGTCGCAATTTACGCGTACATCGACGCGAAACTGCTCGACTACGCCATCGCCAGTCGGTTCTGGTACAACCCCGTGAACGACCCCGCGAACGCCAAAATCCTCCTCCCGCCGGTCGGGATGGAGAACACGTTCGGAAACGGGATGCTGAAATATCCGCTCGGCACCGACCATCGCGGACGAGACATTCTCGTCCGACTCGTCTACGGCACCCGAATCGCCATGCAGGTCGGCATCGTTTCGACGGGATTCGGTCTCGTCGCCGGAACCCTCGTCGGTGCCGTCGCGGGCTACCACGGCGGTTGGATAGACGACGCGCTGATGCGTCTCGTGGAGACGCTGTACGCGATTCCGTTCCTCGTGCTGGTCATCGCATTCATGGCCGCGTTCGGCCGCGACCTGACGTTCGCCATGATTGGCGTCGGCATCACGACGATTCCGGTGTTCGCCCGCCTGATTCGGTCGCGGGTAGTCAGCGTGCGCGAGGAAGAGTACATCGAGGCGGCGCGCGCCGCCGGCGTTCGTGACCGCAACATCATCCTTCGGCACATTATTCCGAACAGTTTCGCGCCGGTGCTCGTGCAGGCGACCCTGCAAGTCGGCATCAGCATCCTCATCGTGGCCGGACTCTCATTCCTCGGCTTCGGTGCGCAACCGCCGACGCCGTCGTGGGGGCAGATGCTGAGTCAATCACGTGGCTACATGCTCCCCGACCCGTGGTTCAGCCTGTGGCCCGGCATCGCCATCCTCATCACCGTGATGGGATTCAACCTGCTCGGCGACGGCCTGCGAGACGCACTCGATCCACGAATCAAGAACTAACCATGAAAGAGACGATACTCCAAATAGACGACTTGAAGACGCAGTTTTTCACCGAAGAGGGCGTCGTTCGCGCGGTCGATGGCATCTCCTTCGACGTGAAGGAGGGCGAAATCGTCGGTCTCGTCGGAGAGAGCGGGGCCGGAAAGAGCGTCGCCGCAC
>CAYNQM010000006.1:28650-54564 GCA_964399275.1 uncultured Haladaptatus sp. | reverse complement strand
TCCGAGCTGGCGATGGACGAGTGGCTGGACGAAGTGTTCGCAACCGTCCTCCCGCCTCTGCTTCACTACCTCTATCGCTACGTGACGGTATTCTCCCCGCACGGTCAGAACACGATTCTCGTATTGAAGGACGGGAAGCCCCACCGCCTGGCGGTGAAGGACTTCGTGGACGACGTGAACGTTAGCGACCAACCCCTTCCGGAACTGGAGTCGCTTCCCGACGAACTCGCGGAAGTCCTCCGCACGGAACCGCCCGAAGGTCTCTGCCAGTTCATCTTCTCGGGGCTGTTCGTCTGCGTCTTCCGGTACGTCGCCGACCTGCTGGAAACGCACTCGGACTACTCGGAAGAAGAGTTCTGGACGGGCGTCAGAAACGCGATTCTCGACTATCAGTCGCAGTTCCCCGAACTGGAGGAGCGATTCGAACTGTTCGACCTGCTACGCCCCGAGTTCACCAAACTCTGTCTGAACCGCAACCGACTGCTCGACTACGGCTACGAAGACGCCGACGGTCGGCCACACGCCTCCGAGTACGGCACCGTGCCGAATCCGCTGTACGAGGTGGCCGACCGATAACCTCGTCCGGTTCCGGCTCAGTGACTTCGCATCACGCGCTGGAACGCGGCCAGCGCGTCGGCTTGCTCGTCGGGCATCACTTCGAGGACGACGATACCGTCGTAGGCGTCTCGAAGTAACGAAATCACTGCCTCCATCTCCATCGTCCCCTCGCCGAACGCGAGTCCGTCTTCGTATTTCGTCCCGTCACAGCAGTGTACCACTGGAATCCGGTCGCCGTACTCGGAGAGGAGATGCGACAGCGCCCCGAGGTAGTCGGCTTCCGCCGTGTAGAGGTGTGCCGTGTCGAGGACGAGCGACCGATTCCGCGCCAGCAGGACGTTTTCCAGAAAGTAACGGCTGTGGCCCGTCGAGTTCTCGTAGCCGTGCGGAACGGTGAACTCGACTGCGTCGTCCACGCGGTCGAGGTTGGTGAGGGGAATTTTCGTGGAGTGAACGACGAGCGTTGCGTCGAGTTCCGCACACAGGTCGTTCGTTCGTTGGATTGCGTCGAGATTTCCGAGACCGACGTGTGGCGTGTGAATCGAGACGACATCGACCGGGGCGGAGCGACAGACGGCGAGCGTCTCCCCGAAGGCGTCTACGTCCTCGATTCTCAGATGGAGTTCGACGGCGTCGAATCCCCGTTCGTCTGCCGCCCGCAACTCGTCGGCAGTCGGGGGACATTTCCCGGCGACTAGCATCGATCCGATGTACCGGTCGGGAGCGTAAATACGTACTGTGGGAGTCCGCGGCACCCGATTTCGTCCCCGTATTTCGGTGAAACGTTTCCCCCACTAATTCCGCTCGTTCACGTCATCTCGCGCTCGCGTTGCTCCGACTGTCGTTCGTCAACCGAGTCTGACTATATTTGTGGACGAGGCCAACGGCCGTCTTGACCACGTACCGGACGACGTCCATTCCCATCGGTATGGTGTAGAGTTCGCCGAGCGAGTCGGGAGTGGTTGATTCCACTGTCGAATCTCGGAGCCGTCGAATGCCCTCTTCAAGAAGTCGTTCACACGTGACGATTTGGCGGCGTTCGACCTCGCGCCACGTATGTGCGTCGGTGATATCGACCGTTTCTTCGGCGACTATCTCACCGCCATCCAGCGTCTCACTGATTCGCTGGAGGGTGACGCCCGCCGTCGGTTCGCCGTTGAGAAACTCCCAGAATCCGCCCGGTTGTCCACGGTACGATTCGAGGTCTCCGCGGTGGAAGCTCAGTACGCCGTGCGTCGGCATCGACAGGAACTCGCCCTTCAATACGCCGAAGCCGAACCGAATCACGACATCAGTGTTCTCCCCCACCTCCGTCGCTACCTCGTCGGGCAATCGGTTGCCGAACCCGGACGCTGGAACCGGGCGACAGGAAATTCGTTTGGCGGTCGAGAAATCGGCGATGGAATCGATCGGTACTGGTTTTCGGTAGTCGGGAGTCGGACTCAACTGTCGGGCGATTCCGGTAAGCGACCAGAGTGCGTTGGTGCGTAGTCGATCGACACAACACGACGCATAATCCAGTACGCCGCCCGGGAACTGCCCAGTGAGGTATTCGTTCAAATTGCCGGGCCCCCCGTCGCTGTTGACGACGAGATGCGTGATCTCGACGTTCGTTTCCGAAATCATGCGCTCGATGGCGCGTTTCATCCACGTGGAAATCGCCTCACCTGGAAGAAGTAACCCTACTCGAAGCGGTTGTTCCGCCAGTTGCTGTGTCGAGTGGACGCACTCCCCTACCGATTCGTTCGACTGCTCCTCGCTGGGTAAAGTGTTCGTCCCGGAAGACATTGCTCATTTTCCTATTCCGGACAGAGTATGTTGTTATGCGTTACTTATTGTCGGTGAAGGCAATACCTTCCAACGCTGATTCGCCGCTTCGGACGAGAGGCGCTGGTTCCGCCCTCGTGCTCACGTCGATCGTCAGTCGCCTCCTGCGCCAATCAGTTCCTTCATCCTCGTTCGCATCGGTCGAGGGTTCGATGGTCGGAACTCACGCTGCGTCCACGCTCGGCACGACGACGAGGACGGGAACGTCAACCGTGTTCAGCACCGAATCCGCGACGCTTCCGAGGAGTTGTCGGCCGAGGTTTGTCTCACCGCGGGACGCCATAACGACGAGATCGATGCCTTCGTCCTGAACGTACTCTTGAATCCCCGCGGACGGCGTATTTCGAACGACTGCCGTTTCGAGGTCGATGTCGGACTCGGTTTCTCGAACCTCGTCGGCGATTCGTTCGACCGCGGTCGTTCCCCTCGCTTCGAGTTGCTCGATGAACTCCTTCGAGACGCCACCCGCACTGAACAGTCCTCCCTCTCGCTGTACGTCCACGACGTTGAGGACGTGGAGCGCCGCACCGTACTGCTCGGCGACGGTCACGCCGAACGGCGTCGCCTTTTCGCCGTTCTCGCTTCCGTCGGTCGGCAGGAGAACCCGGTCGTACGTCGTCCCGGTCTCGGCCGAGATGTCGCCATCGGAGACGGCAAACACGGGCACATCGACCGTTCTCAACACGCGGTCGGTGACGGTTCCGAGCGGTTGCCCTCGCAGTCTCGACCGACCGCGACGACCCATAACGATGAGGTTCGCGTCGGTGCTCTCTGCGTGCTCGCCGATGATTTCGTGCGTCTTGCCTTCGTCGAGCGTCGTATCGATGTCGATACCGACCTCGCGTGCCATCGTTTCGATTTCGTCGAGGAACTCGGTGCCGCGCTCCCGTCGTTCTGCCTGCGCGTCCGAACCGACGCGGCGAAGCCGACTTCGTTCGAGGACGTGGAGAACGTCAATCGCTGACCCGTACGCGTTCCCGAGTTCGAGGCCGTACTTCGCGGCCCGTTTCGAGCAATCGCTTCCATCGATAGGGATGAGGATTCGGTCGAACATGGTAGACTCCAGTATCGGGAGTACGATGGAGTCGTGTATAAATCGTCCTGACCCAGTCGGCGGAGTTCCGTTTACCCCCTCCCGAACGGCACTCGTTTGGATTCCTCGTCGCCGGCAGAAGCGTTACCTTGCTCATCGTCGTGTATGAACATCATGAGTTCGCTGGTGAGACATCCACTTACTGCCGTCGTTGGTGCGCTTCTCCTCACCGTGGGGTGGGTCGCAATCTGGGTGACGAACGCCCAACACGCGATTGGAACGGTCGGCGTCGTCGTCGTGAGTGGCTTCGCCATCCTCGGCGCGTCGTTTCTCCTCGCGTGGGGTGCCGAAACCGCGGAAAAGGACGTCCCGCGCGCGTTCGCGCTGGCCGTCCTCGCGGTGCTCGCCGTCGCCCCGGAGTACGCAGTTGACGCCTACTTCGCGTGGACTGCCGGTACAAACGCGGGAACCGAGGTCGGACGGGAGGCTGGGAACCTCGCGGTTGCGAACATGACTGGAGCCAACCGCATCCTCATCGGATTGGGTTGGTCGGGCATCGCGCTCTTCTCGATTTACAAAGCCCGTAAGAGCGACGAGATACGGTATCTGGCGCGGGACGGGTCGCTCGCGGACGCGATTCCGCTCGACCGGGACATCGCGACCGAAATCCTGTTTCTGTTCTGTGCGACCGTCTACGCCTTTTTCATCCCTCTCGGTGGCGGTATAGACGCCGTGGATACGTTCGTGCTGGTCGGCCTCTACGTCACCTACATCGCGATCATCATCCGGGGCGAGGTGAGCGCCGAAGAACAGGTGGGCGTCCCCGCCTACTTCCAGCGCCATCGGCGCTCGATTCGGATTTCTATCGTCCTCTCCCTGTTCGCCTACTCGGGATTTCTCATCTTCACTGCGGTCGAACCGTTCGCTCACGGTCTGGAGACACTCGGCGTCCAGGTCGGCATTCCGCCCTTCTTCATGCTCCAATGGATTGCGCCCTTGGCGAGCGAGAGTCCCGAACTCATCGTCACCGCCTACCTCGTCAACAAGGCGCGCGCGACGGCGGCGTTCAACGCGCTCATCTCCTCGAAACTGAACCAGTGGACGCTCCTCATCGGGACGCTCGTCGTCGTCTACAGCCTCGCGCTCGGCCAGTACGGCACGCTTCCGTTCGACCGAAAACAGATGGCCGAAATCTGGCTGACTGCGGCCCAGAGCCTCTTCGCTATCGCCGTGATCGTTAACTTCCGAATCAGCGTCCGCGAGGCGACCACGCTCCTCGTGCTCTTTCTCTCGCAAGTCGTGACGGAGTTCATCTTCATCCAGACGCTCCCGCCAGCGCAGGCCGCGGCGTACTCCTACTGGCTTCTCCTCGGTTACTCGGTTTTATACGTGCTGTTGGCCCTGTTCCTGTTCTCGAAACGCCACGCCGCGCTACGAGAAATACTTCGACTGACCGCCGCGAAAGTCCGCCGCACGCGCATACGCGGGGCCGAGGAATCACAGGATTGACGCCGTGCGCTCGTCCGACGCGGGATACGTCGGCAATTCTCAACAGCTTCACCGCCTCGCTCGCCGAACCGAGTTGGACGACTAGCTGTCTCGACGGAAAATAGTAGAGAGTGCGCCGCCGAGCACCCCGGTAACAGCGGTGGCCACGCCGAACCCGCCCTGTCCGAACGACGTCGTCCGGCGCGACTCACCGCCGCCGACCGTCGTCGGGGTCTGCGTCCGCGATCGACTGGAGGACGGTGTCGTGGTTGCTGTCTGACTTGCCGTCGTCTCTGTCATCGTGGTCGTTGCGGTCGTCTGACTCGCTGTCGTCGTTTCGGTCGTGGTCGTCGTCCCCGTCGTCTGCGTTGCTGTCGTGGTTTTCGGAGAGTCGGTTTGCTCACAACTTCCGCCGCGAACGACGACCGACCGGTCTCGATGCAGAGTGTGCCATCCATAGCCGGTTGAGTCCGCCGTGAGAGCGCTCCACAGGACCACCTCGCCGGGATAATGGTCTCCGTACAGCCGCGCGTCCTCGTTGAACGCGGGGTCGATTCGAACCACGTCGTCGGAAGTGAGTCCGCGAAACGCACCGCCATCAGCGCCGCCGCCGTTGTCCGGGTCGGTGGCCCACGTCCAATCGACGACCCACCCGTCGTCCGTTCGTCGGAACCGGTCGTAGTTCGTCGGTGCGTCGTACTGGTCGTCCGTGACGGCCCACTCGCCGTCCGACGGCAATCCGGTGACGGTGAACGTAACCGCGCCGCCGCGTTCTCCGCCGCGCTGTCCGTGCATGAACACGAGGCTCGTCCCGCGTGAACCGTCGTACAGATAGCAAACGCTCTCGCCGTTTCGTTGGAGTACCTGCGCTGGCCCGTACGAACTGTACCACCCGCTCGGCGTCGTGTCCGACGACCGGTAGTCGTAGAACTCCTCGACCGGCAGGTCGTCGTCCGTCGTGACCATCGCGAGGGGGACACAATCGTTTCCCTGTTCGAGGACGTACTTCGACGGTCGAACCTCTACGCTCGACGCGTCGTCGCCACGATTCAGGGCGACGACACTCGCCGCCCCACTGACTGACCCGACGACGCCACCGGCCGCGAGGAGAAACGACCGCCGACGGAGTCCCGAAGACGTGTCGTCTCCTGCCCTCATTCCGAAACCATCCTGACCGCCGACGGCAGTCGTCGGTACACGCTGGTTACCGCCTCCATCTTCGTCGTCTTGCGTTGTGCCGTGTAGTACGCGGTCGGTTCCGGCCCGAACTTCGATTTGTATCGACAGAGGCGGGGGAGGTTTGCACCGACTAAGTCGTAGCGCGTTCGGCCGCGAGATTGCGCGTCCTGCATGATGTGCCAGTCCAGCATGTCGTTGACCGCGAACTCGACGTCGCGCTTCGTGCCACCTTGCCACCGGTATATCGTGTCGCCGTATTCGAGCGTCACGATGCCGCCGACGATTTCGCTGTCGTGCTCGCAGACGTACGGTCGAACACAGCCGTCCGGAAGCCGTTCGGAGAGTTCGGTCACGAACGACGGGTCGAGTCGGTACTCCTTACCCTGTTCCTCGTGGCGCTGTCGTACCTGCTCGATAATCGTTTCGAGGCCGTCGGTGTCTCCTTCTCGAATCGTGCAGTCCGCGTCCTCCCGACTCCGGACGTTGCTTCGAGCGTCGCGGCTGAACTGCATGAGCAGGTCGTCGGCGGTGAGGTCTACGAGGTACGTGTAGGACGGCGACACGTCGAATTCTTCCCACGTGAACGGCCGGAGGTCGGTGTATCGGTCAACGGTTCGCACGTCCACGTAGTCGGGGTCGATTTCCTCGTCGATCAGTTCGAGACTGTTCTCGATGAACCGTCGATGTCGTCGCTCCGCCTTCCGCTGTTTGAGCTGTCCCAAATCGAGTAGCACCGGCCCGAGGTAGTACACTTCCAGGTGCGGCGGCGGCGAGTACACCGTTCGAAACGGTCCTGTCGTCGTCTCGAAAATCGGGAAGAGTCCGACCGGTTCCTGTCCCTTGTAGCCGACGAGCAGTCGCAACTCCGCGTCGGCGGCGTCCGCGAGGTGGTCGAGGGCTTCGTAGCGATGAAACGGTGTCGTGTGCGTTGCTCGTTCGACGTGCTTGTTCCACTCGTCTCCGTCGTCTGTTTCGGTGATTTCTATCGTCATCGTTCACTCCAGATAGCCAAGTGCTGTCAGTCGGTTCTCCATCGATTCGTCGTCCGTTTTCCGCCTCGATTGTCGGCGGTGCGTCGAATACGCTCGCTCCCCGGTCGGTTCGACGCACGACAGGACGCTCCCGTCCATCTCGACGCTCGTCGGGAGACCGAAGAGCGAGAGGACGGTGGGCGTCACGTCGAAGAGATGCGCGTCGGAGAGCGACCCTCGAACGCCCTCGCCCGCCGCGGCGACCACGCCGTCGCGTTTGTGATTCCACGGCTGGCCGGGCGGGGCGAACTGCTGTCCGGCGAGTTCGGCGGAGAGGAAGTGATCGAAGTCGGTCGGAACCGTCACGATATCGACGGCTCGGTCTGCGTTCGGTCCGTCGAAGTACTCCTCTCGCCGATCGACTTCCTCGAACACCGACTCGCCGTCGGGCGTCTCGACGCTGCGAAGGAGTTCGACGAGTTCCGTCCGAAGTTCCTCGTATCGCTCGGGCGGGACGACCCCGTCGGGTTCTCTCCCGGCGAGATTGATTCGGACGCCACATTCGATGCGGGCGCGCATGTACGCCTCCGAGGCGGCGAAATCGACCTGTCTACTGCTCGCTCTGACGAGTCCGTCAGGCACACAGTGCGCGGCCAAATCCCGCAGTCCGACCCGCTCTAACAGTTTCCCGGCTCGATGGGTGGTGAAACCGTAGCGAGCAGCGAGGGCGGTCGCCGACTCCAGCAGACTGGAGCGGGACGGCGATTCGTCGCCGTCCCGCAGTCGTTCGTCGCGGGCGGGCACCCACGACGGCATTCCCTTTCCGCCCTGCTTGGTTGCGGTGTAGCCGTGCTCGGCGAGGAACTCGTTGAGGTAGAAGCTGTACCCCTCGTACTCGCCGATGCCGTGGTCGCTGACCACGAGGACGGTGTCCGGGTCGCAGTCGGCGAGAATCCGCCCGACCTGCTCGTCTACCGCCTCGTACACCGCTCGTACCGTCTCCCACTCGCCGGGGTGTTCGTGAAAGACCGTATCGGTCTGTTGGAACTGTACGAACCCAAAATCCGGCTCGAATCGGTCGGCGAGATACCGAAAGGCATCGCCTCGCATTTCGACGACGGAGCGGTACGCCGACGCCGCGTCGGTCGCCGACACGTCGTCGCTGTCCGGGTAAATCCGGTACTCGCCGAGTTCGTCGCGCAAGTCGTCCAGCAGTCCCGGTGGATGACACTCCGTCGATTCGGGAGCCATGTAGCCGGGAACCAGCGCGCCGTCGAACTCGCACATGGGACTCGTAACCGGAACGTTACAGACGACGCTTGTGAATCCGCGTCGGGAGAGCTGTTCCCAGACGGGGTCTGCTTGCACGTGCGAGCCGTTGACCACGTCCCAGTCGTAGCCGTCGTAGTCGAGAAAGCTGAACACGCCGTGTTTGCCGGGGTTGACGCCGGTGTACAGCGACGGCCACGCGCTGGGCGTCCACGGCGGAATCTGTGATTCCAACGGCCCGACCTCTCCAGTCCCGAACAGTCGTTCGAGATTCGGAAGCGCGCCCGATTCGAAGAGGGGTTCAAGCACCGGAAGGCACGCCCCGTCGAGACCGAGCAAGAGCACGCGAAGGCTGTCGTCGTCACTCATCGGGAGTCACCACAGTTCCGACGACCGGTCGGCCGAGTTCTTCCGTCGGCGAATCGCCACCGTTCGACTGGTCGCCGTCCCGCGACTGGTTCGCGAGTCGTTTCGTGAGTGGGAGTTCCAGCATCGTGAGGAGCGTGTAGAGTTCGACCGCGTTGTCCGCCCCGGAAACGTGGTCGCGGTAGCTCTGCTGGACGCGCTCCCAATCGAGAAACGGGAATTCCTCGATGGTACTTCGACGCTCGGCGAGCGCGTCCCCGACCAACTCGTGATGGCGGATGTGTCGTTCGTCGTTCGACCACGGCCCCTGCGTCAGCCACGGCTCCGGCGGCTCTTCGCGGTCGAACAGCCTCCAGCGCAGTGCGTTCGCGTGTCTTCCGGCGTACTCTATCGGGAACGAGTATTTCACCGGAATGCCGGACTCGGCGTGGGGCACCGAAGCGAGTTGCGAATCGAGCCGTTCGATGGCGCGATTGATGATGTTGCGGCGAACCCGATACCGAATCGGCATCGTGAGATGCAGGTCGATGAGACGATTGTCGAGGAAGGGCGTGCGGTAGGGCCGAAGCTGTCGGAGGCTGTTCGTGTAGATGAGCTCCGTATCGTTCGAAAGCGGGTAGTAGTCGCTACAGAGGGCGAGTTCCTGCACCGACTCGTATCGGATCCCGTGGTGGTCGATCATCTCTCCATCTCGCGTGATGTTGTCCCGGAGGACGCGCTCGACATCGACCCCGTCGAGATACGTCGGCGTCTCCACCCCGAGTTCGTCGATGAACTCGTCGATGGACTCCGGAAGGGTCGCCATGGGGAGCGTCACCGTCCCGAGATTGCCGAGCGACACTCGCGGCGACGACAGCGAGTGGGATTTGAACAGCGTATCGGCGTACAACCCGGACAGGAGCACGTCCACGGAATCCGTGATTTCGTCCGCGAACCCTGCCGGATACGCCTGCGTGAACCAGCCGTCGAAGTTCGAGAGCGAGGGATTTCGTTCGAGCGCCCGCGTTCGGTACTCCCGGTCGCGGTGGAGGAAGACGAACTCGCTTCCGGCGGTCGTGGCGACTTGCTCTGCGGTTTCTGCCTCGCGATTTCGCCAGTCGTTCATGTGATAGCAGACGGACGGCCGTTCCGACGCGGCAAGTATCAGCCGTGAATCGCTCCCGCCGCTGAGCAAGACGCCGTACTCGCGGTCGTCGCGGAGCCACTCGTCGAAGATGCGCCGAAAGATGTCGGTGAATCGCTCGACGAAGTGGCTGAACGGCTTGTCTACCGGCGCGTATTTCGGTCGCCAGTAACAGCGAGATTGCTGTGACATCGCGTCGAGGTCGATGGTCGTCACCGATGCGGGAGGGAGTTTCTCGACGCCTTCCAGCGGCGTCGTCACCCCGAACGACCGTTTGTACGTGAGAAATTCGGCGAGGTATTCGAGGTCGAACGACGGCTCGACGCCGGGATACCGCGGCAGTGCTTGAATGTCGGTCGAGCATACGACGGTGTCGTTTCCAGTCCGCGTGTGAAAGAGCGGATACGAGCCGAGACGGTCGGTCACGAGGGAGACGGTTCGGGCGTCGCGGTCGTAGAGGACACCGGCGAACTGGCCGTTTAGGTGCTGGACGAAGTCGATTCCGTGTGCGTCGTACAGCCGTGCGCAGTACTCTGTGCTGTCGATTCCCGACGGCCGTGGCGTGTACGTGCCGTTCTCTTCGAATCCGTACACTTCGCCCTGAATCCAGACCTGCGTGCTCCCGTCGCTCGTCGTCACCGGTTGGTCGGTTGCGAGCGACGGATGGAATGCGGTCGAAACCGCCACCTGTTCGTCGGCGAACGTCGCGGTTCGGTCGTCGTCCGCCCACTGCATCGTCGGCAGTGCCGCTCCGTCGCGGGGAGGGTTCCCGAAGACGCCGAACAGCCCTACCATACTCCACCTCCGCGTCGCGTGTCTCTATTCGTCTTTGTCGCCGTAGTATCGCAGTATATCCTGCTAATCGTCCCGTAACGTCTCGAAGGAGTGAACCCATCGGACGGGACACGACGGCGTAACTCTGTTAATCTCGCTCTCCCCCTCATGATTGTCACGGAACGGACTGTCGGCCCGTCGGGGTATTGTTATAAGCGGCCTGTACGGTCGATTACGTGCACCTACTGAACTGGTAACGAACCTCTTCTGCGACGTGAGGCATGCCCTGTCTTCGCTCGCTGAGCAGTAGGCACCGCCAACCAGGCCGGTACGGTCGTTCGTCGAGACGGGGACGCTCGAATAGAAACCGGTGGTTCGTGAGCGACGTCGGTCAGTCCTGGTCGCGCACCGTCACCTGAACCGCCTCGCTCGTTCCGTTCGATTCGATGCGAAGGGTGACTGTTCCGGACTGCATCGCCGTCAGTTCGCTCGTCGTCGGGTCGAATCGAGCGACGTAGTCGTCGTGCTCTCGGTCGTCCCAATCCCGTTCATCATCGTGGTTCCACCCTCGCTCGTCGCCCACGACGAGCAGATTCTCGCCCCCGTCCCACCGAACTGTCGCGGGATACCGAAGCGGGAACGTCAGGTCGCCCGTCTGTACGCCGGTTGCGGTGACCGTCGCGCGTTCGCCGACGGCCAGCGATTCGGGCGCGTCGAGGTCGATACCGTCGAGCAGTGGCCGGACTTCCGCCCGGAGCCAGTCGGTTCGTTCCGCCGGGTTCGGGGTTCGATCGGGAGTCGGGTCGATGCCGAACAGTCGCCACTCGCGGAATCCGCCGTCCGCTGTCGGCCCGTAGGGGTCTTTGCCGCTGGTTCCGAGCACGGTGTAGGGGACGCCTTCGACGCGGTCGAAAGCGACGGTTCCGGCGTGTCCTGCGACATACGCCGCACCTTTGCCGCCCGACTCTTCCCGGAACGCGGTCAGCCACTCTTCTATCAATTCGGCTTCCATTCGGTCGCCGAGTTGGCTGTTGTCGGTCGGGAGCGGGTCGCGCGGCGGGTGGTGGGCCATCACGACGACATTCTCGACCGCGTCGTCGGAGGCGGCGTCGCTGAGTCCCTCCCGAAGGTCGAGCAGTTGCTGGAAGTCGGCGGTTCGGAACGACCCCGTCGAGGAGTCGAGCAGGAAGAATCGGGTACCCCTGTGGTCGAAGCTGTAGCGTCGGTTCTCGAAGGCGGCGACGAAGTTCGAGAGGTCGTTCGGCCCGACTCGCTCGTGATTGCCGGGGATGTAGTAGACCGGGAACGCATCGCCGACCTCCTCGCGAAGGATGCGCTTTGCGAGTTCGAAGTCACGAGCGTAGCCCGTGTCCACGAAGTCACCGGCGATGACGAGGAACGCGGGGTCGCCTGCGACGATGTCTCGAAGCGTCCGGCGCGCAAGTTGCACGGTCAGACTGTCGGGGTCGTCGGCGACGAGCTGGCTGTCGGCCATCACCGCGAACGTCCAGCGGTCGTCGGCGAGCGCATCGTTTCGGACGACCATCGGGTCGGGGTCGGTCTCTCGTTCGGGAATCGACACCGGCGGCGTCACCTTCACCGTCAGGTCGTCGAAGACGAGACTGCCGGTGTACTGCTGGTCGGACGAGGCTTCGACCGGGTAGAAGTGCGAGAACTGAAGGGGGTACTCCACGCCCGCAGGGACGGACGCTTCGACGTACTTCCAACCGGTCCAATCGACGCTGTAGCTAAAATCGAGGCGGTGTGCGACGCCCGCGGAGTCGGAGACGACGCCCCGGAGCCACGCGCCCTGTCCGTCGCCGTTCACCCACAGGCCGATTCGCTGTGGTTCGCCGGGGAGGTCGATGTTCGACTCGGTTCTGGCGTAGACGGCCCGCGTCGCGGTCGTCGTGCTGAAGTCGTACTCCAACTGGAGTGCCGAACCGCTACGACCCTCCACGAACGACATCGACCCTTCGACCGCGCTCGGGTAGCGAGCGAAGTACCACGCTGAGGGATCTTCGAAGCCGGACACCTGCTCGGTTGCCAACCCGACCGAAACCGGGAGATACGTCTCCTCGTCCAGCACGGAAATCGTGACGAGCGTCGAACCGGTTCCGCCGTTCGGTGCGACGCTGAAGACGCCCTCGTCGGTCGGTTCGACGGTGACGAGCGATTGGTCGTACTCCAGCGATACGTCCCGCGGTTCGACGGGCGCGGTGTATCCCTCCGCGTCGAAGCCGAGCACGGCGAACGTCGCCGCGTCGTCCGGCGCGAGGCCGAGTCGTTTCGCGTCGGCTTCGATGCGGTCGAGGTCGCCGAGGACGCGAAGCCGAGCCATACCTTTCGTCCAGCGGCGGTGCGCTATCGCTCGACCAGTCCCGGACTTTCGCGCGGTAAACGTCCCGTCGCGGTCGAACCCCCCGAGTTTTCCGGGGAGCGCCCGCCACTGTTTCGGCGTCGCATCGACCGGCGCGTAGGTTTCGTCGTGCGCCGTCGCTTCGAACTGCCGCGAAAGTTCCGGGAAGGTGCGGTGCGTGTTTTCACCATCGAGGACAGGCCTAACGTCGAATCCGTCGAGAGTGCCGCTTCCATCCGCGGTCGTCAGCCCGAATCCGTTGGAGACGGGGCGTTCGCTCCCGTCCGCGGGGTCGTTTCGAACGCGGACGCTCGGTTCGCCCGGGTCGCGGGCGGCGAGCGCGGACGACCCCCCGCCGTCCAGATTGAGCGCCGTGGTCGCACCGAGGTCTTGCATCGCCACGCCGAGTTCGCGGAGGCTTGCGCCGCGACTGTCGCGCTGACGGCCATCGATCACGAGCAAAAAGAGCGTCGTGCCGTCCGCCGAGACGCCCGCCGCCGTCCGTGGTTCGAGTCGGTCGTCGCCGAGGTTGGCGGGGAGTTCGCCGTCCCGGAGGAGTCGCGTGCCACCACCCACCGCCACGTCCAGTTCGGTGGTAGCGTCGGTCTTGGGTGCGTAGCTGACGGCGACCGAATCGCCCGTCGAGAGTTCCGCCAACGCGTCGGCACCCGCACCCCGGCCAGCGAGAACGTAGCCGTCGCTCGGAATCGCACCGTTGCTCGACGGGAACGAGACGACTGCGCCGTTGCGAACCAGCACTTCGACCGTTCCGGAACGCTCGGCGTCTTCCCAGAGCGCGGTGTACAGTCCGAGACCGTCGTCCGGAATCGTCGGCTGGTTTAACGAGTCAAGGGGCCGTTTCCCGCTCGGCAGTGTGACGTACCCTTCGAGGACGACCTGCGCGATGCGGGCGAGGCCGTCCCGTCCTACCGCGACGGTGTTCGGCCGGTTCGGCGTCGGCGACGACCGAAGCTCGCCGTTCTCGACTTCGGCACCGACCGGTGCGTCCGTATTCCCGATGTCGAAAAAATCGCCGTTGACGCCCGCGACCGCCCCATTTTCGTCGGCGAGGGTGGAAATCGTTTCCCGGTTCGTGACGCCCGGCGAGAGCAGTTGTCCGTCGTTCGACGCCTCGTCCAGCGACACGGTGAGCAGGTCGCAATCTAACCAGCCGCGTTCGGTGAGTCGGATGAACGACTGGTAGTCGATGCCGGGTGCGACGGGCGTCGAATCGGATTCGACGAGGATAGCGTCACCGGCCTCGCCATCGAGCGTCGCGTCCTCGATTTCGCCGAGGTCGCTGGTGAACCGACTGGCGTCTCCCGCCGTCGCGGTATCGACGCCGCCCGCCGCGGCGGCGCTCAGCGAGACGGCTCCCGCCAGTCCCTTGAGGTAGTTCCGTCTCGACTCCGATACGTTCCGCCCTGGGGTTTCGGACATCCGAATACACAACAGGACGTTATTAACTTAACTCTATCTTGATATGGATAATTTCGAGAATAGCTGTTTGGCGAGCCATCTATAGCAGGTGGGTGAGCTGTCGAACGCTATTGTGCATCCGAACCGTGCGCGGCTATCGACCGGTCACGGTTATTATTTTATTCAATATTAAAAATAATTTAATAGATTTTCGGCCACGATGGCGACGATGGCTGTGGCAACTCTCAGCCACCGTCCAGTGTGCTGTACGCCGCCGCGTATCTTTTTAGCCGAGTCGGTGTTCTTCTCGGCGTCTATACTCTGTCTCGGGTCTGACCGGATCGTTCCGTATCGACACCGCCCGCCGCGGCGGTGCTCGGCGAGATGGCTCCCGCCAGTCCCTGAAAATGAGTATTCGTCTGCCAATTTTCGCGTAGTAGTTTGTATCAGAGTGTATCGTAGCTGAAAACCCGTTCTCGGTCGATATCCCCGACTGCCGGTGAGCGAACTCTTTTGCTGTCCTCCGTGAATGGTAACACATGTCAGAACGAGAGTCCGAGTCTCTGAAGCAGACGCTGTTCGACACCATCGAAACCGAACGCGATCGATTGAAGGTAATCGCACGAGAAATCTGGGAGAACCCCGAGGTGGCGCTACAAGAGTCCGAATCAAGCGAACGGCTCCAATCTGTCCTCCGCGAGGAAGGGTTCGAAGTGACGACTGGTGTTGGCGGCATCGAGACCGCCTTCGTTGCCCGATACGGAGAGGGAAACCCTGTCGTCGGCACTATGGGCGAATTCGACGCGCTGCCGGGAATGAGCCAGCAAGCGAAAGCTGAACGCGAACCGGTCGAGGTTGGTGCGCCTGGCCACGGGTGTGGGCACAACCTCTTCGGCGTTGGCAGTCTCGCCGCCGCTATCGCCATCAAGCGTTCGATAGATCGCGGTGATCTGTCCGGGTCGATTGTCTTCTTCGGTACGCCAGCTGAGGAGGCCGGTGGCGGTAAGGTGTATATGGTTCGCGACGGCGCCTTCGACGATGTGGACGCGGTCATCTCATGGCATCCCGGCTGGTACAACGCGCCCGGAAAGGGCTCCTGTCTCGCTGTCGATGCGTTCGATTTTACTTTTCAAGGAGAGACCTCTCACGCCGCGGCCTCACCTGAATCCGGGCGGTCGGCTCTGGATGCGGTACAGCTTCTGAACACGGGCGTAGAGTTCATGCGCGAGCACATACCCGATGCCGCGCGCATCCACTACGTCATCCAAAACGGCGGCTCCGCAGCCAACGTCGTCCCGGGCGAGGCAAGCGTCGAGTACCTCGTGCGCGCCCCCGAGCGCGTGGAGGTCGAGCGCATCTCCGAGTGGGTTCGCGACATCGCTGCGGCAGCCGCCCAGATGAGTCGAACTGACCTTACCGCGACGAAAATCTCCGGAATGTATGGCGTCCTGCCGAACCACACCCTCGCCGACGCGATCCGGAAGAACATGGAGTATGCCGATTTCCCGCTCGACGACGAGCGGGAAAAGTTCGCCGCGGAGCTCCGCGAAACCCTTGGTGACGTAGAGGGTTCCCTTCAGTACATCCCCAAATCTGAACGCGAGGCTGCTCGCGAGGAGGCGATGTTTGCCCGGCCCATTAACGCGCCCGACGAGGGGCAGACTGGCTCCTATTCGACGGACTCTGGTGATGTTTCGTGGAACGTCCCGCTCGGCCGGTTCAGGGCTGCGACATGGCCCGTCGGGACTCCTGCTCACTCCTGGCAAGCCGTTGCGTCCGGAAAGGATTTGGGAACAGTGGGGATGGAGTTCGCCGCAAAGACGATCGCGGCAACACTCGCAGATCTGCTCGAAGACCCCGAACTCCGCCAGCAGGCACGCGAGGAGTTCGAAGAGCGGTCAGCCGATCATGAATACGAGAGCCCGCTTCCCGAAGGTGCCGATCCGTACAAACTCGTGAACCGCTAAGCGAGCCTTCATATCATTCGTTTAGTGAACGATTCACGGCCCTTAAGCTGACGTAACCACCGTTTCAACCATTTTCATCCATATCGGGAACAGTAACGACACTCCCCAACCATCCACTCGGGTATTCTTCGTACCGTTATATCTCGATGGATCGGCTGAAACGTCCCATCGATAGTCGTTTACAGGATCGTTATCTTTCTACGAGGAGAGAATCCCACCGTTTACGGCGGGGAGGATGTCACTGACGCCACCTCTCCTCGAACATGGTGTCGCCATCGAGTTCAACCGTGGTCTCAAGCTGGCAGAGCTCGGCAGAAATGTAGTTACTGGCAATGATCTCGAACTCGCCGAAATCAGTCGTAATTTCTAGCGTCATCTCGTTCTGAGCGGTTGCAGTAGATGGATCGTCTGCCATAACCGACGCCTCAAAAGTTGCTTCCCGCAAAAGTCGGCCGTGTGGGAAATCAACCGCCAACGAGTGGCGTTTGGACGTCTGGACACAATTAGAGACCCCCTCACGACTCGTGATCCACGAGGAACTGCCATTCGCATGCTCGGAACTTGTTGGTATTCTCTTATCGGGTGGGTTCATGTCTATTGAATCATCAAAATCCACACAGTTCATTTGGCAGCCGGGGAACCGCACAGTAGCGGGATCTGCGGGTGTGGAGCGAACGATGAACGACCCCTGGTGTGGGGTTGGAAGGGAGACAGGAAAGTAAGACGAGCCGACGGCAACGCGAATCGAATGCCCTTCCTCGAAGACATGAGACTTGGGATCGAACGGAATGGTTATCTCGTACTCGGTTCCGGGGTTCATTTCATCAGGGTCGTCGAGGCCCTTTCGGTATTTGCCCCGTATCGCGCCGTGGGAAACGAGTGTGCCACGAGAATCCGGCGACACATCGATGAGTCGAACGACAATGGTCGGGTCGGGAACGCTGGCTTCGAGCCGGAGCGTCACTTCGCCTGTACCGGTGAGCTCGATCGGACTATCAAGGGGATCTGTCTCGAAAGTCAACGACCGTACGTCGTCATCGTTCGTTGCTGGCGGTTCGAGCGAGACCCCGTAGGGATCGATTGAGGAAGGCCCGACAGTAGGATCAAACGTGTATTCGGCATCGACTTCACCGGCCTCGTATTCACTCGGCAGTGAGAGCCCCGTTGATGTGAGTGCGAACGTCACAAAATCATCTGTCTCGTCATAGAGTGTCTCGCCGTCAGTTGGCGGATCCGTTGTCTCTTCATTACATACTGTTGGCCACGTCTCCCGGCCGCGCCATCGACCGGCCGAAGACCCGCCACCGTCGAGTTCAGTCCAGTACGAGATGGTCGGTTCGTCCATCGCTCCGTTTTCATCATCACGCAGGAAGCGGTCGAACCAGTCGAGTGCTTGCCGACGGAAGTTGATCGCACTCTCACGCCCCCGATGAGGCATCTGATGACGCCACGGGCCGAGAAGAAGTCGCTTCGGTGCATCGATGGCCTCGAAGTACTCCAGTGTATCACGCGTGTACGGATCTCGCCACCCACCGACGGCGAGCGTCGGAGTTTTGACATGTTCGACGGAAATATTCTTATCCTTCCAGTAGGATTCGTGGGGCTCATTGTCGATGAATTGGAACAGCCACGGCGTTCGATCGCGTGACCGTTCTATTCGACTCTGCCACCGATTAAGCCACTCACCATCTGCATCACGGATGCTCGCTGGTTTTGCTTGGAGCGCTTGCATCAGTGTAAACCAATCCATCCCGATGGTGAGAAACTCGAACAGGCCACCGTGGGAATATGCGTTCCGCCAACCCTGATAGGGAGTATGAATAGGGACGATCGCGTCCAAGGCGTCCGGTTGCTGAGCCGCAGCATCTAACGCTGTAATACCACCGTAGGATTTCCCGAAAAGGCCGATCCGACCGGTGGTCCAAGGCTGTTCAGCGAGCCACTCGACGATGGCGGCTGGTTCGATCCCCTCACGTCGGGTGAATGGCTCGTCGATAAACCCGCTTGAACTACCTGTCCCAAGCATGTCAGCGACAATGACCTCGTAGCCGTGTTTGGCAAAATAAAGACAGAGAGGGTCGTACGCACCGTAGGTGATGAGATCGTCTTGGTGGTACGGAACGTACATCAACAGCGCTGGTGAGGGTCCATCGCTGTCGAGTGGTTCATATCGGGTTGCTACAACGGTTTCCGACCGGACAGGGATTTCGAGAGCTGTGTGACGTCTAACTTCGCCAAGTGGATCGTGGGAAGTCATGATGGGGTCGAAACGGTAGCTATTTTCATGGATGTGACCATTCCGGCAAAGTCCGTGTTGAAGCATCCACACGTTTTCAAACAGCAGGGGACGGGTCGTTTCGAGAGATCCGCGATGGCTTCGATTATGTTACTTGCTACCATATCGCTCGTATTTAGCACCGGGCCAACTTAATCATTTAAGGTCTCGTGGGAATCCTCAATCAGGATGGGTTTCGACAGTCGTGTTGAACACACAGCGCGTTTCTCTCGGAGGTGTCCACCTGAATCGGATGTTCAACCGAGCCTACGTATTTAACGAGCCAGCAATTCCTGCGAGAAGAATACTCACACGGAGAGACCGCCGAGAATGTCTACAGTACCTCTATAAGCCTGGTTCGACTGTCTCCCAATACGAATGTCCTCACCGAAACGGTGTCCTGACTGTGGCGTCGAATTAGAAGCACTCCAAATACGGACAACTGATGGATGGTCCACCCTCCAAATAAAAACGGACGAACCAAAACAGGGCATACTCGGTGGACTTGGCGCAAAGGAGACACTCACACCGACCGCACACGTCTGCCCGGAGTGCGGGCTCACCCGCCTCTACGTAGAACACGAACCAAACTAACACGCAGAGACTCCAACCCGACAATTCATATCATATATCTCCTGACAGCGGCCGGTGTTTCTCGCCGTCTCGACCTACTCTACTTCGATCAACCGCCCTTCCCTACCCATACTGCTTATTCCACTGTCACTAGATGCTGTGATACCGTACCGCCGCTCCCCGCCGGTTTCATCGAGAAGCGCGGATCTCGTATAGGGTCTATTTATACCGGTACGACCAAGGTTGTTTTCATGCCGGTTGTCACCCCTATACGTGAACGCTTATCCGACCTTCGACGTGAATTTCATCAATATCCTGAACCTGCATGGCGTGAGTTTTACACTACCTCTCGGCTCGCAGAAGAGATAGAAAGCATCGGTGTTGACCGACTTCATCTGGGGCGGAAAGCGATGAACCCTGCTGAGCGACTGGCCGTTCCCTCCGCTACTGAAATTGACCGTTGGCGAGAACAGGCCCGTGAAGACGGTGCGCCTACTGCGTTTCTCAATCGGCTCGAAGATTGCACCGGTGCAGTTGCGACCCTCGATCATGGTGATGGGCCAACTGTCGCTCTGCGCGTCGATATCGACGGTCTCCTTCGTGAAGAGTCGATTGACGAAACTCATCGTCCAGCGGCCAAAGGATTTCGCTCTCAACACGACGGCGTAATGCACGCTTGTGGGCATGACGCTCATATGACCATTGGACTTGGTGTACTGGAGGCCATTTCAGAGAGTGACTTCTCTGGCACGTTCAAGGTATTTTTCCAACCAGCAGAGGAGAAGGGAGGAGGTGGCCGACCAATGGCGAAAAGCGAGCATATGTCCGACGTTGATTATCTGTTCGCGATCCACATCGGTCTTGATCATCCGACTGGAGAGGTAGTTGCTGGGATGGTCAAACCACTTGCGGTTAGCAATCTCAGCGTCACGTTTCGGGGGAAATCTGCCCATGCTGGCCTCGCACCGAACGATGGCCAAAACGCGATGCAGGCGCTCGGAACCGCGATCCAGAACACGTACGCCATTCCTCGACATGCCGATGGGACGACCCGAGTCAATATCGGTCGCGTGGAGGGAGGAACCGCGGCGAACGTAATCGCCGAGCAAATCGAAGCAGAAGCCGAGGTGCGTGGTGAGACTACTCGCTTAATGGAGTATACGAAAACGAAGTTCGAGAATACGGTTCACGCCGCTGCAGCCATGCATGAATGTGACGCCGACGTGACTGTGGACGGTCAAGCACCGCGTGCTGACAGCGACCCCGAGTTGGCTGCTATCGTCAGCGAAACTGCACGAAGCCACGATGCTGTTAACAACGTTATCGATACGATTCGGTTCGGAGCGAGCGAGGATGCAACCTACCTTATGGACGCTGTTCAGGAACAGGGTGGGCTGGCAACGTACGTCATCGTCGGCACTGATCACCCGACCGGCCACCATACAGCGACGTTCGATATCGACGAAGCGTCACTACCGATCGCAGTCGAGGTGCTGACCGACGCTATTTGCACTGTTGCTCATCGTGATCCACTCGGTTGTTCCGAAGAAGATCCGTAGGTGTTTCGAGGCTAAACTCCTGCTCTTCGGGGAGATGGTGAAATATTTCACTACCGATCCAACGTTGAATTCCAATACCGACTCCGGCCCGTACTCTCACGAGGTACCGAGAATATCTCGGAGTTTTCCTGCCGAGAGGTTGCTCCCCGTGATCGGCAAAACGACGGTTTTCCCTGCAAGTTCGTCGCCCAGTTGAACTGCGGCCGCAACGCTGACGGCGGCCGCCCCCTCGGCTAACACTGCATCCTCGGTGAGAAGTTTCCCGATGGCGACCCGTATGTCGTCGTCTTCGACGAGCATCATCTCCGTCAGGTGGTCTTGCATAATCTGAAGCGGGAGTGCAAATGGAGTCCGTATGTTGATTCCCTCCGCAAACGTGTTCGCTTGCTCTTGGAATTCAATCGTGCCCTCGCTCCACGCACGATAGACGGCATCAGCCCCGGTTGCCTGAACGCCGATGACATCTCCGCCGAGGAGTTTGCCGATGGTAAGCGCATAGGCAGACGCACTGCTCCCCCCGCCGACAGGGTTGATTACGACATCCACCTCCGGACAGTCCTCCATAACTTCGAGACCGGCACTGGCACGGCCGGCAATCAGATGGGGCTCGTTCCCACCGTGCACGTATCGATATCCCTCCTCAGTCGCCTGTTGTTCGGCGTATTCACGGGCCTCGTCGAAATCCTCGCCGTGCTTGATGACGGTCGCACCGAGCCGCTTCATACTGCTTATCTTCGTCTGATTCTCCAGCGTCGAAGGAACGACGATAGTCGCCGGAGTATCGAATTCGCGTGCAGCCGTCGCCATCCCTTGACCGTGATTTCCCATGCTCGCCGTGATTAACCCTTTCTCACGAAACTCCGGTGCAAGCTCGGCGACGAGATTATAGAATCCTCGGATTTTGAACGATCGTGTCGGCAGCGTATCCTCACGCTTGAGCAATACGTTAGCGTCGAGTTCAGCCGAGAGACTCTCACTACGGACTAACGGAGTTCGTGGGAGATATTGGTTCACGATTTGTCGTGCCTTATAGATGTCCCGTGTCGTGGGAGGTGTCAGATCGTGATACGAGAAAATCGTGGTCTTGTCCGGGGATTCGACCGGTTCGTACGATGGCATCGGGTCGTCGATAGGAGTGCAGGCGAGTTAAGTGTCCATGACAGATGATGGCGTCTTATTTCGATTGCCAAACTATCCGTGGATCTCCCGAAGGTTGATGCTGTCGCTCCTGATACGTAAACCCATGCCAGACCTTCGACTGCAACGGAACGGATGGGCCACAGTCGGTCTCGGGCTCTCCATCGCATTCGCTGTCGGTGTATTTGTCTACTTCTCATTCACGGGGGCTCCGTTACGCGGCGCGTTAGTTGGACTCCTTGTCTTGTTGGCTGGTGGATGGGAATATCGACGGAAACTGCAGGATACCGTCGTCGCCGAGTCGTACGAGGCGGAGGCAGAGGCACAGCAACGCAAGAATCGCCAGTAGTCGAGTCGGACTTCATCTTCGATGCGTTCACGCGTTCGAACGATGACGAACTCGGCCGACCTTCGGTGGTTTCATACCGTATTGATTGGTATCTCTTCACATGAACAAGAGCGGCGACCCGATAGCGGCGATGGAATGGCTGCTCAACCGCTTCGAGGACGACGACGACGTCGCGTACGCTGAGGTGGGTGCCGTCTCGCAGACGAAAACGGACATCGTCGTGACCGAAGAGGGTCCACGAGACGAACTCGAGTTCGACGAGACAGGCGTTTGGTGTCGCGTCTTCGCCAATGGCGCTGCCGACTATCGGTACACGACGAATTTGAACGAGGAGACGTTAGCCGACGTAGCGGACAGAGCGGTTCGCGCGGGCCAATTCCTCGCACAGGCTGACCCCGCTCGATTCGACCAGTTCACCACCCACAGAGCCGTCCACGATGGATGGGCAACGAACCGAATCGACAAGGTATCGCTAGAAACGAAGCGTTCGACCATCGAAGAGAGCCTCATGGCGGCTGCGGATATTGATCTCGAACGACAGTGGGTCAACTACGCCGACGCGCACATCGAGGAGACGGCAGCGACGACAACTGGAAGCACCGTTCGAACGACGCTAGATCGCGCGAGTGCGGCGTTCACCCTCGCGGTTCGAGACGGGCCGACAATTCAACGCCACACCGGATCCACTCGGGGCGCCGCGTTTCTCGACGAGCTCCCAGACGTGTTCGAGTCCGCGGCCACAGACGCACGGACGTTGACGCGAACGGAGACGGCCGACGTGCCGACCGGCGAGACAACCGTCGTCCTGAGTCCGCAGGCGGCCGGGCAGTTGTTCGCGTTTGTCTCGCGCTATCTCGAAGCCGACACGATTGAGATGGGGTTAAGTCCGTACGACAGCGGCGACGAACTCGGACCCGAGTCGCTGTCGATAGAGGATACCGTTCACGCCGGGTCGTGGGCTGCCCGCGGCTACGACGCCGAACTCCGGCCGACGACACCGGTGCAACTGGTCAGGAACGGAACCATAACGCGACGCCTCCACAACACCGCCACCGGAGCCGAAGCAGACGTGTCCCCCGCCGGGAACGCTGTCCACAGTCTCAACTTCGGGCAGCCACCGCGAATCCATGCCCGCCATCTAGAGGTCGCACCCGGCGACACCAGCCGGGCGGCCCTCCGCGACGGGGCCGACGTTCTCGTCGAGCGATTCGACGAACCGTGGCTCCGCGACGAGTTTGAACGCGTCCAGCGGTCGGGCGTCATGCCAGCTAGTGCCCTCTACGCGAGAGATATCGACCGGAAGGTCGATGATCGAGCCGATCGAGGGTACGCCGAGTTCCCCATCGCGGAGGGCTACCGACTTCGGAACGGCGAACGCGCCGGTCGCACCGAAAGTCTGTCGCTAACGTACGATCCCTCGACACTCCGCAAGGTGACCGACATCGGGAATCTTCGCGGCACCGTCACGGGTGTCGACGAGAAGCACAAATCGCAGATTCCGTATGCGGTAACTGCGCCCGGCGTTCGCCTCCGAACTCGGCTTCGCACTCAAGAATAGTCAGCTATGTTTCGAAGGAATACTATAGAGCGGCAGAGAACTGGTCTTGGTATGCAACGGCATAACGATCACGATGAGCGAATTACTCCCGTCGCGTTGAGCCGATTACCTCGCCCGCACATCGAACTGCGACACGTGGCGGAGACATCGACTTATACGGGTAGTCGCCGGAAAGACCCATGAAGCTCGGAACTGCAGAGTCGAAGCCCGGTGAGGTTTCTACGGGCTATCTGTCCGTCACCGATTTGCCGACGGGGCAGCCCGAACATATTCCCGTCGTCGTCGTCGAAGGGGAGGAATCCGGGCCGACGGTATGGGTGACCGGAACGATTCACGGCGACGAACCGACCGGAATGGAAGCGATACACGAGTTTGTGTCCCGAATTCGGGACGAACCGCTCCGGGGAACCGTCGTCTGTGTTCCGGTGATGAACCCGTCCGGACTCCGGACGAATGCTCGAACCTCATACTATGACGGTGACGACCCGAACCGGTACTTCGGCATCGAGCGCGGAGACGGCGAGACGCCACCGAGCGTTCAGCAGTTGATCTGCGAGCGACTGTACGAGAAGATCAGCGCGAGCGCGGATGTTGTCATCTCGCTTCATACGTCTTGGATCGCGACGTACCCGTACACGATTCGACCGCGGGTGGGTTACGGGGAAAATCGAGAGAAAGCCGAAGCCGTCGAGTTATGCGACCGTACCGTCGAACTCGCCGACGCGTTCGGCCTTCCCGTCGTCAACCAGTTCGGACACGACGAGACGACGCAGCGGTCGCTCCAACACACCCTGACCGGCGCGGCCATCGCCGACGGAATTCCGGCGTTCACGCCGGAGCTCGGCGGTCGGTTCGTCGTCGAAAAAGACGTCTGCGAGGCGGCCGTCGTCGGGTTGCGAAACGTGCTCTACGCGCTCGATATGGTTGCCGAGCCGGTGACGCCCGAAACGGAGTTCGAGTTACCCGCCGACACTGACCTCAAGCGACTCGTCCATCCGCACACCGACACCGCCGGCATCGTCCGATACCGGGTGCGAGAAGGCGAGTGGGTGGAACCGGGGGACGCGGTCGCGGATATCGTCACCACTACTGGAGAGCAGAAAACAGAGATACGAGCCGAACACTCGGGATACGTGCTCAGTCGATACGACCGCGTCGCAGTGTACGAAAACGACCCGATTCTCGACATGGCCGTTCCAGACGACGAGCCACTGCTGCTGAATCGGTCGAGCTGATTGCGTCGAGTTCTGAGAAAGCGGAGTTCGGTTTCGAACGCCTCCCTCAAACGGCGCGAGAAACGGAGTTAGTCGTCTGCCGGTGCCGATTCGCGGTCGTCGCTTGCGTCGCCGGCAGCGACGTCGCCTTTTAGTTCCGCGTAGGGGTCGTATCCCTCCGCACTTTCGTAGAGGTGGCAGGCGATTTCCTGGTCGACACCGTCTTTTAATTTCGCCTCCAGCGGCGGCACCTCGCGGGCGCAGATGCTCCGCTCTTCGAACTCGGTGACGAGCAACTCTGTTGCCGCCTCCCACTCGTCTCGGTCGATGTGTTCGAGCGCGTCGTCGACGATCTGACCCGCTTCGCCCGACGGGTCAGCATCCGCGAAGTACTCTTGGCGAAGCGCCGCGCTGTTGTCCGCCTCGACCGTCCCGCGTTTGACAGCGCGCATGAACGCCCGGATGCTCTCCCACTCGGCGGGCGAGAGGTCGAACGCCGACGGGGCGATGAGTTCTGGACACCGCGACCGGAACCGGCAGCCCGACGGCACGTCGATGACGTCGCCGACCTCCCCCTCCAACTCCACGCGCTCACGCCCCACGTCCGGGTCGGGGACGGGAACCGCGTTGATGAGCGCCTGCGTGTAAGGATGTTGGGGATTCTCGATTACCTGATCCGTCGGCCCCTTCTCGACGATTTTGCCCATGTACATGATAGCGAGCCGGTCGCACATATGCCGAAGCAACGAGAGATCGTGACTGATGTAGACGACCGACAGTCCGAACTCGTCGGTCATCCGATCCAGCAACGACAGAACTCCGGCTCGGAGACTAACGTCGAGCATCGACACCGGTTCGTCCGCGACGATGAAATCGGGATCGAGCACGAGGGCACGCGCGATGGCGACGCGTTGAC
>CAYNQM010000006.1:0-28640 GCA_964399275.1 uncultured Haladaptatus sp. | reverse complement strand
GACAACTCGTGCGGGTACTGGTCGAAGTACTGCTCGGCCGGGAGGAGTTCCGCGAATTCCAGTGCTCGCTGAACCCGCGCAGTCTCGTTGCGGATGTCGTGGATGCGGAGCGGTTCGGCAACGGTGTCGTACACCGTCATCCGGGGATTCAGGCTCTCGAACGGATCCTGAAATATCATCTGGGCGTTCTGCCGGAACTCTTGGAGTTCGTCGTCGCTGGCCTTTGAAAGCTCTTTGTCGTTGTAAATGATCTCGCCGGCGGTCGGCTCATGGAGCTTTACCAGCGACATTCCCGTTGTGGTCTTGCCGCAGCCGGACTCGCCTGCCAACCCGAGCGTTTCGCCCGCGTGAAGATCGAAACTGACGCCGTCGACGGCGTGAACGTACTCCGGTTCCTCACCGGAGACCGACTGCATCAGACTTGCTATCCACCCCTGATCGACCTTGAAGTGTTTTTTGAGATCGTCTACTTCGAGGAGCACGTCGCTCATCTCAATCGCCCCCGATGTCTTGAGCGGCAGCAGTCTGGTTCCACGTTCGTGCGTCGTCGGCGTACGGCCGTAGCTCCGCGTCGATCTCGTCGACGTAGTGGCAGTACGAGCGAAGGCTGCCGATGTGTTGTGCTTCAGGTTCCTCCTCGCGGCACCGATCGGTCGCCATCGGACATCGCTCGGCGAATCGACAGCCTTGGGGCGGATCCACCAGTTCGGGTGGATATCCCGTTATGGACAGTAGATCCTGATCCGACATCCGGATGTTCGGGAACGCCCGCTTCAGGCCGATAGTGTAGGGATGGTAGGGTTGATCGAATATCTCTTCGACCGATCCCTCTTCCGCCACTTTCCCAGCGTACATCACGAGGACACGGTCGCATGTCTCAGCCACGACACTCACGTCGTGGGTGATGACCAGCATTGAGGAGTTAATCTCCTGTTGGATCGTACTGATGCGTTTGAGGATCTGATCCTGCATGATGACATCAAGCGCAGTGGTCGGCTCATCGGCCAACATCAGCGACGGTTCGAGCACGAGCGCCATCGCGATCATGGCGCGCTGACGCATCCCGCCGGAGAACTGATGGGGATAATCGTCGGCACGATCCGGATCGAGTCCTACGAGTTCGAACATCTCAGTCACCATCTCGTCGGCCTCAACGCGGCCCGTTCCTGGCCGATGGGTCTCGACAGCCTCGACTATCTGCTCGCGGATGGTGTACACCGGATCCAACGAGTTCATCGCCGACTGAGCGATCATGGATATCTCCTCCCACTTGAGGCGGCGGCGTTGGGCACCTGTCATGTCGGTGAGATCGTCGCCCTTGAACTCGATGCTGCCGTGGTTGACGTATCCAGCGTCGGGGAGGATGCCGATTATCGCCTTAGCGAGTGTGGTCTTCCCGCAACCCGACTCGCCGACGATACCGAGGTTCTCGCCTTCTTCGAGTTCGAACGATACGCCGTCGACTGCCTGTGCGGGACCGTCTTCGGTTTCGTAGTAGACTTCGAGGTCGTTGACTTTAAGTAGACTCATTGTAGCTTTGGGTTGGTTATCTCTTCGTAGCCGCGGCCGATGAGGAAGCCGCTGATCACGAGTAGCCCGATGCAGATGCCCGGCGGTACGAACCACCACCACGCACCGAACTGGAGCGCCGAGTACGCTCGTGATGCTTGGAGCATCGTCCCCCACGAGACGGTGTTCGGATCGCCGAGGCCGATGAACGAGACGCCCGCCTCGGCCAGGATGGCCCACGCGATGCCGAACGAACCGTACAGGAACGTTAGTGGTAGAACATTGGGGGCGAGATGCCTACTGATGATGTGCCAGTCGCTCGCACCGGCAACCTCCGCAGCCTTCACGAACGGCCGCTCGCGGAGTGAGAGTGATTGCGACCGGATGACACGAGCGGTTGAACGCCACTGGAGGATGATCAGCGCGAGGATGATGTTCCAGAGATTCGGCCCCAGCACCGCGACGAGGACGATGACGGTCGGCAATAACGGCATCCCGTACAGAAAGTCGACCAGACGCATGAGCGCGTCATCGACTTTTCCGCCGTAGTAACCCGCGATAAGACCAACGAGCGTCCCAATGCCGGCGGTGAACACCGCAGCGATGAGTCCAACCATCAGCGCCGCACGCGTACCGTACACGAGTTGGCTGAAGATGTCGAACCCCTCTGCGGTCGTCCCCAAGATGTAGTCGTTGTTGGCGCCGAGAATCGATGGCTCCGCCCACTTTTGGATGAGTATTTCGGCGTCACTCTGATACTGGCGCTGAAGGGGCTGATGGGTCGCGATGTACGGCGCAAAGATGGCAACTAGTACGAACCCTGCCACGGTTACCAGCGAGAGTTTGACCGAGAGTTCGCTGGTTAGTTTTCCCCAGTGGTCACGAAGCGTCTCACGCCAGAGACGGGCTGTTCGGTGCCACTTGTTGATCTCCTGATCGGACGATCCGTCATCGAGGTCGGTGAATATCGACCGACTGGTTTGTTCTTCTTGTGCCATTGTTCTAATCGTAGGTCACCCGCGGATCGAGATATCCGTACGCCAAATCGGCGATGAAGTTCAGAGTGATGATGGTTGCAGCGAGGACTATGAACGTCCCCTGTGCGACGGGGAAGTCCCGCCGGAGCACTGCTCGCACCATCTCCCGACCGAGACCGGGCCACGCGAACACCGTCTCGATGAGGACGCTCCCGCCGACGGCATAGCCGAGGGCAATGGCTGCCGCGGTGACGATGGGCAGTAGCGCGTTCCGTGCGGCGTGTTTGAACATTATCGTCCGCTCTTTCAGTCCTTTCGCGCGGCAGACGTCGATAAAGTCCTCCGAAAGCACTTCGAGCATGCTAGAACGCATGATGAGCAGCGGGTAGCCCATGAAATAGAAGCCCAGCACCAGCGCCGGAGCGAGGAGGTGATGCAGGAAATCTAGGGAGAACACCATCTGCCAGAATCCCGTGCGTTGAGTTCCCAGACTGGTCATACCACTCATTGGGATGACGCCAAGGCCTGCACCGAAAATCCACAGGACGATAAGTCCGACGTAGAACGTGGGAACGCTCCGAGCGGTCAGTGCGACGATGACTGTATTTTTCTCGAATCGAGAGCCGCGGTACCACCCCGATAAGATGCCGAGCGTGATACCGATAGCGTAAGCCAAGATGAACGCCGTCAGCATGAGCACGAGCGTGTTTGGCAGGTAGGTCGCAATGACATCCGTGACTGGTCGGTTCGAGTGAAATGATTGACCGAAATCTAGCTTTATCAGATTCTCAAGAAATTTGATGTACTGAATGTGCAACGGTTGATCAAGGCCGTAGCTTGCGATGATCTTTTGACGCGCTTCCTGTGTCATCTGTGAGGAAACCACGTACGACGTCGGGTCGCCCGGCATGAGTCGAAACAGGCAGAAGAGCACTGTTCCGACCGCCCAGAGTGTCACGACGAGTTGGAGTGTTCGTCTGATAACGAAACTTGCTTTTCCCATGATATTGTGTTGTATCTGTTTCCGGTTTACTTACGTGAAATTCCGAATCGAAGTCGATTCGCCTAACTCAGTTGCCGCTCGGTGCTTGAAGCATGTCGTTGTCATCCCACGTGTAACCGGCCTCCTTGAGCCGATTTCGGGCGGCTTTTTTGCTCTCCTTGTACGTGGTCACATCATCGGTGTGGAGTTGCCCGAACGCCGACGAGACGACGTTGCTGCCGGGATCCGGGAAGCCGAACAGAATCTGTTTGACGATGGGCGTCCGCGGGATGGTCTCGACGAGCGCCTTCCGCAACTGCACGTCGTCGAGACCCTTCTGACGCTCGTTCGGCGTGAACATCCAGAACGTCGGCGCGGTTTGGAACTTCGTGCCGATGTTCTTGTGATTTTGATTCTGGTCGAGACTTTTGTCGATGCGGCCGAACGGCTCGTAATTGAGGTTGCCGTTCTTGAGGTTCTCCCACACTGTCGATGCTTCGGGGATGACGCGCCAGAACCGTTTGTTGAAAGAGACAGGGGCGAAGTGTTCGTTGAACTTCTTCATTCCGAACTCGCTGCCCTTCTTCCAGTAGTCGAACATCATGGGACCGCTACCGACCGGTTTCTGGATGTTTGCCTTACTCGGGGTTTTCCTGTCCGCCCATTTGTGCTCCGGGATGATGGGGATGAGGTTCCCGACTGCTAAGTTGAACGGCCCCAGCGGTTTGGACATCTTGATTCGAACCGTCGACTCGTCGACAACTTCGGCGCTCTTGAGGTACTCTACCTGCGTCGAGTACAACGGTACTTCGTTCTCGATGATGTAGTTGTACGTGAACGCGACGTCTTCCGCGGTGAGATCCTCGCCGTCGTGCCACGAGTGGTCGGTACGGATGGTGTATTCCATCGTGGTTTCATCGACCCGGTTCCAGTCCGTAGCGAGGCTGACTTCGGGGTCCGCTTCGGCTTTGTTGTTGAGCTGAACCAAGAAGTCGTACATCATGTTGAACTGGTAGACGTGCTTGCTCTCGTCGTTGTGACCGAGCACGTTCATCGTCGAGAGCGTCTCGGGCCAGTAGCCCTTGAGGGTGTCCTCGCCACCCTTCATCTCCAGGTTTATCATCGTCCAGTAGGAGTTGAACCCGTTTGCGAGGTCCGCTTGCCAGTTGCCCACTTGGTTTTTGTTGTAGATGGCCGCCTGCGGCATTTGCGTGATTGGCATCGTCGGCACCTCGTCCATCAGTGTCTTCTGTATCTGGTGGGACAGGTCGACTCGCTTGCCGGAGTTCGGTTCGGCCAAGTAGTTCTGCATTTTCTTATCGAGGTCTTTGTTCTCGTAGCCAGAGTAGTTACCCTGCCCTGGGCCGGTGTTTTTAGAGTTGAATAGGTTGTTCAGCTCCGTTACCGGTTCTGAGACGAAGAACGTGTGCCAAGTTGCGAAACTGTAGTTGTACTCTTCGGATACACGGCTGTACAAGGTACCCCATTCGAGCACGTCGACATTCATGTCGAGTCCGAGGTCGCTGAACTGTTTCGCGATGAGATTTATCGCGTCATGTCTTGGCGGATTGTAGCTCTGGGCGTTGTTGACGTATGTATAGGTCGAGAGACCCTTGCCTGCTTTCCCATTGCCATTTCCGTTGTCGTTTTTGTCATCAGAATTGTTACTGGAACAACCCGCTAAGGCTGTCATACCCGCGACACCACCCGCAGTCGCCGCTTTTAGAAATTTACGTCGCTTGACTTGATTGCCAATCTCTACCATGATCGTACTATCCCAAACACGCTATAAAAATCTTTTTGACCCTTTTACTATATTGATGCCAGAAATTAAACTACTCACGCGATTTGGGCATTGAGAATGGGGCTCCCTGTTTCGATGCTGTGCTTTCAGTTCCATTGCTGGTCTCCCTTCCTCGGGAGCCGTCTCAGTCCCGCCCAAACAATGACGGTTCCCATGAACAGGGTTATCACACCAATGACCGTCCACCGCACTGATTTCCGGTGATCGGTTCGCAGTTTTCGACGCACAAGATGGGATCTATCTGGATGAGTCTGAGGCCTTGAACTACCATACCATCCCGAGAAGCGCCACGATAGTTCCTTACATCTGAGGCGGGTTTAAATACGCGTGCGGCGTACTCGATCTTTGATACGCCACTACCCGTGACAGAGCGGCCTCGGTCGCTTCGGCGCTTTCTGTGCACGCGAATGCCGTTGTGTAAGCGGGAAGCGGCGGAAGACGAATCGAACGGTCGCAAGTCATCATGGGTCGTGAAATTTTTGATGATAATGGTCGCTTGACTGGTCAGTTCGACTCATCCCGTCGTCTGCGCGATTTTCGTCACTTCGTACCACCCTCGTTCAGTCGTCACCCGAATATCAAACGCTACCGCAAGGACGTTCGTTTCGCCACCCCTGTTTTGGACGATGACGCCCCGTTCTGCGACACAGTCTCCGAACTGCCGATTCGGCCCGCGCGGGCAGTTGTTCTGTGCCCACGCTCGCGCCGTCGATTGATTGTACTCGACTTGGTAGACCGTCCCGGATTCGACGCGCGAGGCGCGTAGCGTGTCCAAATCCGGTCGAAGTTCCGAGCGAACCGCCGTGATTGCCGCGTCTCGATCGCTCCATTGGTACGAGTCGGTATCCTGCACGGCGTCCTGACCCGCCCGCGAGAGGACGCTCTTTGCGTTTTGCACCGGTGCGTCGTACTCGTTGCTGGCGGCGACATCGCCCGTGTAACCCAGTTGGAGGTACGCGAAGACGACGGGGGCGAGGGCGACTGCGACGATTGCCGCAGTCGCCAACACGAGTTGGGCGCGGTCTCTCACACGTACCACACCCAAATCGTCACGTCGCCGCTCGTCGTCGTCACCGTCGAAACGCCGACGGGCACGCCCGCCGGTTTTCGGTAGCCGACTGCTCCATGGGATGTCTCGACCCGAAACATGAGATTGTCCGGCAGGATTCGGTCAACGCGCCGTTCCAGCGCGTCCTCCTCGCGCTCGAACGACCGCGGGGAGTCGATAATTTCGGCCAATCGCGTCGCACCACCGTGTCGTGGCGACTCGCTCGCCAACACGGTTCCGGCGTCCTCGGCGTACAAATCGAGTTGCGCGCCACGCGTGTCTGGGGATGGTACGCCGAGCGCGAATCCCATCGCAACGCCGAGGATGAAGATGACGCCGATACCGGCCTCGACGACGGACAACGAGAGTTGCGCTCTAGTCATCGACCGCCACCTCCAGTATCGCTTTTCGCGTCTCCGGAGGATAGTAGGTGACGCGGACGCTTCCCGTCGGCAGGGGGCCGGTAGTTTCGAACGCGAACTGCGCCGTCTCGAACCGCGAGACGCGAACCGAAAACGTCCCGTCGAGACCGGATTCGTTCCGGAGGACGATTCGTCCGTTCGCCCGAACCGCGCTTACCGTCGTCCCGTTCGGTGGTCGGACGGTGAGCGTCACGTTCGACGTGCGCCTCGGCAGGGTAAATCGCGGGTCGCTCGTCGAGAGACGAGGCGTTCGGGTCACTTCGTCTTGGCGCTCCACGAGCACGATGCGGCGAACCGTCGCGCCGCCAGTGGGGTCGCCCCGCTCTGCGACGACTGTGTCGCCCAGCGTGACGCGGAAGTCGTGGGTCGAAGTGACGGGGAACAGGGTTTCAAACCGACTTCGATTGAGACCGTCGATTTCGGTCGCATCCAGAACGTTCTGTCGAAGCGTCAGCGGGCTTTCGTCGCTGACCAATCGCTCGCTCGTCGCGGTGGCGACCTGCTGTGACCTCGCGTCGCGTTCCGCACTGAGATAGGCTCTGTCCGCCATGCCGACGCTCAGACCGGTGACGACGGTGAGGACGAGCAGTGCGACAGCCAGCGCCGGGAGATTCATCTGGCCTCGCGTCACGGCTCTCGCCCCCGTTTCAGTTCCACGACGAGACCCGACCCCGACTGCGCACTTCGAACGACGACCACCGCTGGCTCCCGACTCGACCAGTTTCCGTGCACTTTCACGACGCTGTCCGGTACCGCGAGGCGAGTGCTGTCTTCTACCTTTTCGGTCGGATGAACGAGTGTGAGCGTTCGTCCATCCGCTCGAATCTCGTAGCCAGTCCCGCGAATCGTTTCCGGGAGGCTGACTCGCATTCGTGCACGAACGGCGGTTCCGTTCGCAGGAACCGCCTGCTGGATTCGCTCCGCGGCCTTCGAGAGCACACGGTCGCCGACTTCGTCCCCGACCGTCGTTCGATAGTCCGGGACGACGCCGCCGTACAGCGTCGTCGTAATCATGCTGACGTACAGGACGACCAATCCGGCTTCGAGCACCTTTCCGACGACCGGACTCACTGCTCGCTCGGTCATCCTCGAACCTCCGTGCGCATGTCATGGACGACGAGGTACGCGAACCGAGTTCCGGGATAGCGCGCGACGACGCTCGGAACGCCGTCGCCGTCGAAATCGCGTCGCGTCGTCGTCGCGTTCTGGCGCTCGAAATAGCGTTCCCACGCGCCGACCGTCTTCGTCTCGACGGCGACCCGGTAGGTTCCGTTGCCGAGCGTCGTCCGTGCATGGCTCACGTTCGTTCGGACGAGCGCGGACGTTCCGGTACTCGAAACCACGGTTTGACCCGAGGCGTTGAGTTTCGCCGTTCCGACGACGAGCACGCCACCGTTCCGAGAGGCCGTAATCGGTGGCCGTGAATGCATTCGCGCGGAGTCGTCCGTCCCGCGGACGACGGCCCCGGCGATGTACGCGACGCGCCTGTCGCCACCGGTAAAGACGAGGGAATCGACCGGTACCGTCCGAATGACGCCGGTGTCGTCCAAGACGCGCAGTTCTCGCTCGACGGTTCTCAGTTTTCCGTCCGAAAACGAGATTCGCCCGCGGTGGACGCCGGTGGATTCGACGGGCGAGAGCGCGCGGTTCATGTCGGTCGCAACGCGCGTCGCGTCCGCAGTGGCGGCGTTGCTATCGACTACGACGCCGACGCTGGCGGTGAGAGTGGCGAGCGAGAGCATGACCGTTCCGAGCAGGAGCGCCACGCCGACGACGTTCGATTGGGCACGAGTCATAGCATCCCCGTCCCTGCGAAGACGAAGTACGCGACCGCGACGAGCGCTGACGAGTGAAGGAGTGCCTCGTAGAATCCTCGACTCGCGTATCCGGCGAACCAACCACACGCGAGCATCGTCGCCTGCGTGACCACGTAGAACCGCTGTCGGTCGCGCGCCGGTTGCACCGCGTTCGGGTCGAGTGCTAACCCGGTGTTCGACGTGGAAACCGCCGACAACTGCGAGAAGCTATCGAGCACGTAGGAGTTCACCGCGACCATGATGCCGACGACGAGAAGCGCGGTCGTCCACCCGACGACCACGTAAACCAACATGTTCGACCGAAGCGTCTTCTTCTCGTGGTAGAGACGACCGATCTCCACCTGAAGCGTGTCGAACACAGTTTCGGTGTCACCCCCGACATCCAGCGTTCCGGTGACGAGGCCGATTGTTTGGTTCGCCAGTGGGGTTCCGACGCTTTCGACGAATCGGGTGAGTGCATCGCGTCGCAGGTCGCCGTCGCGGGTCGTGAGGTTCGCGTTGAACGCGAGGTCGTTCACGTCCGACTGGAGCGCGCCCAAATCGACGTCGCGGGCGACGCGCTGAACCGCCGTCGAGAACGGACGACCGAGACCGACGTGTCCCGACACGGCGTGGACGAAGTCCTTGATTTCGCGGTCTTTCGCATCGTCCAGTCGCGACCGTCGAATCGAGACCAGACCGACGGGAAGCGCGAACGCGACGTAGGAGAGCAAAACTGCGTTGACAGGCGTGTAATCGAGCGTCCAGAGGAGACCGCCGACACCGAGCGCCAACGGAACCGCCAGCACCGCCGTGTTCGCAGGATTGACCATAACCGACGTCAGCAGTTCGCTGGCACTTCCCGAGCGCGAATACCCCGGTGTAGATTGGTCGGCGGGGCGGAGCGACGCCATCACCGCCGCCGCACCAACGCCGACGACGAGGATGAACGCGCCACTGCCGTAGATGACGAGCGCGCGAACCGACAACCAACCGAACGGTGGCGGTGCGGACGCACCCAGTTCCGGTGCGAGCACGCTCATCACCGTGAGCACGATGACCAACAGAGACGGAATGACCAACAGAACGATGAACATCTCGGCGACCAGTTCGAGAAATCCTTGCGCCTGCTCGCGCGAGCGAGACTGTCGGTGGCTCAGCATCCGACTCTCCATGCGCAGGTACTGCTCCAAAGCGTCCGGTCCCTGTTGGGCGTGCTCGCGAAATTTGAGCAGAAACGGCGCGAGTACGTCCCGCGAGGGGGTGTCTCGGGCGACAATCCGCAGGCCGTCGTCCACGCTCCCGGTCAGTGCGGCCTTGTTCAGCACCTTCCGAAACGCGACCGCAGTCTCGCCGTAAGACTCCCGACGGTCGGCGACCTTTCGGAGCATCCCCAGTCGATCGTCGCTCCCCGAAGAGAGCGCCTGCAGATACCGAACCGCTCCCGGTAACGTTCGCTCGATGTTCGTCCGGCGGGCGCTGGCCGCCCACCCGAGGTACAGACCGCCGAGCCACACGACCGTTCGCTTCCCGAGCCCTGCATAGACGACCGCGACCGCGAGTGCGGCGTGGGTTCGCGGGACAGCGGGTGCGGAAAGCCGGTCGAGCACGGGCAGCCCGTCGTGCAGAAACGACGCGACAGCCGCGAGCGCGGCGTCGGGAATCGCCACGGTGAGCAGAAACGCCCAGCAGAATGTGGCGCAGAAGACGACCCACGAGAGACCGTAGAGGCGGGAGAGGAACACGTCGAAACTGGTGGTCACGTCGGTCGCTCGGTAGCGTTTGCGGTCGCGGTCGTGGCGCGTGCGGTCGGCGTGCCGCGAGAACAACGCGTACAGCGCTCTGTCGAACAGACCGAGGGTGTTCTTTCCCGTGTGGTCGTCGCTGGCTGGTGATTTCCCCGTCTTCGCGCGCTTCGTATCGGAGGTCGGGTTCATTCGTCCCACCGTGCGACGAAACTAATCATACTGATATGTTGGATCCGTTATTTGATTTAAAATCTATGGATGTACTTCGAGAAGATAGTTGATTGCGCGTTAGAAGTAGTACCGAGGGACTGAGGCGGTTAGGCGGCTCAGTACGTCAGATTAAACCACCCCGTATCGCTCGCGGTGCCGTCGTGCTGGTAGGTGAAGTAGTACGCTATCTGGTCGCCCGAGGCAAAGTCGCCGACAACGTGATCCGGTGTTGTTTCGAGCGTGTGGGTGTCGCCGCTCGGATTGTTCATGCGGTAGTTGTACTGCGTCCCACCGTTGACGGTGTAGTGGACATCGACCCAGTCCGACCCGACGTTCGAGACGAACTCGAAGCGGAGTTCGTCGGTTGCGGTGTCACCGTCGGAGCCGTCGATTCGGGTGGCGCTCTGGCTGTAATCGCCGCCGCCGGACGAGTCGGTGGTGACGCTGACCGCGTTGGACGCACTGGATTCGTTGCCCGCGCCGTCCACGGCAGTCACGGTGAACTCGTAACTCGTCCCGCTGGCGAGGCCAGAGACGGTCGCCGCGGTGCCCGCCGAAACCTGCTGGCTCGCCGCGCCATCGACGTAGACGGTGTAGTGGCTCACGCCGGAACCGCTGTCGCTCGCGGCGTCCCACGCGAGGGAGACCGACGAACCGGTGTGGCTTGGCGACCGGAGGTTCGACGGGGTCGTCGGTGGCGTCGTATCCGACGGGTCGCCACCGCCACTGCCCGTACTCGTGTTCATCGAGTTGGCAGGAACGCTCAGCGTGGTGCCGTCCGAGAAGGTCACGGTAATCGCCGAATTTTCGCCGTTGTAGGCGACGTAGGTCGTCTCGCTCCCGTCGTCGAAGGCGGCGGCGAGCGGATAGTCGGCAGTCACCGACGGGTCGGGGTTCCCCATGGCGTCGATGTTATAAATCCAGTGGTAGGTGCGGGCTTTCGTCTCCCCGGCCTCTGGCGTGTAGGAGCTTTTCGCGGCTTGGAACATGTTCTTGGCGTCGGTCACGTCCGAGAACGCTCGGTAGTTCCACATGATGTCCGCCCAGTAGTCCCAGTCGCCGCCGTTGTCGTCGTTCGCCACTGCTTCGCTGTAGTTGCGCTCGGCCAACTGTGGATCCCAGCCGAGGTACAGCGAATGACCGCCGAACGGGAGATAGTTGATGCCGTGAATCGCTTCGGCGTCCGCCGAGAACCACGTCGCGTAGGCGTATTTGATGCCCCACACGATGCCCGCGGTGTCGTGGCTCCACCCGTCGGGATGGTTCTGGTCGTCCACGTCGAACCAGTACTCCCGGGCGGAACACACTTCGTGCGTGTAGAGGTACGCTGCCCAGTCTAGCATCTCGTCGTTACCCGTGAAGACCGCCCACTGCACCATCGCACCGTAGGCGTGAATCGCCTCCGAAGACGACTCTTGGTCGTTCCCGCCCGCGAACTCGGCGGTTCCAGCGGCCCACGAGTGACCGCCGAACGGGCTGAAGTTCCGCAGGAAGGGGAACGAATCGGCGGGGTTGTCGGCGGGTTCTTGCGTGTTCGCTCGATTCGGTCGCTCCCAGTTCGCGTAGTCGCGGATGAGGAGGTCTATCATGCCACCCCAGTTACCGTCGGCGGCCCACGACTCGTTACTGCGCGCCAGTTCGGCGGCACCGCGAACGAAGTAGCCGTAGTGGAAGTGGTGGTCGTTGAGGTCGCCCGCCGCGCCGTAGGAGTCCGGATAGCCGATGAGCGTGCCCCACTGGTCGTTGTAGTAGAAGAGGTTCTGACTCTCGCCGCTGTCGGCGGTCAGCCAGTTCTCCAGTTCCGACCGGATGGCATCGTGCAGCGCGTCTCGCTTGCTGGTGTTGCCGACTTGGTCGGCAATCGGTGCCGCCTCGGCCATCCGCCCGTAATCCTTGCCCGTCCAGTAGGTGCCACTTCCCTGTCCGTTGTCGTAGCCCGCCGACACGTCGCTGACGTAACTCGACAGTTCCGACCGATTGTAGGTGCCCTGATCGGGCAAAAACGGAAGCACGCCGCGGAAGGGGTGCGCCGTCGTGAACGACGATCCACTCACCGTCTGCATCGTCCCGCGCGGACATTCGTAGGTGTAGCCCAGCGTCGAACCGGAGAGGTACTTGTGCTGGTGGGGGTACAGGCCGGTGAGCGTGCCGCCGGTCGCGCTCTCCGGTTTGTTGTCTGTGTTGAACGAGTAGGTAGTGCGCACCTCGCCAGCGGCTTGGTCGTAGGTCGGATTAACGCGGGTCGCGTCGCCCGCGCCGGTGTCGGTGATGAAGTTGTAGGCGTACTGCTCGAACGTATCGAGCGTTGAGGACGTGCCGTCGGGGAGCACTGCAATCGTCACGTAGCCGCCGGAAAGTCCGTTGGTCAGCGTGGCCGACCCGACGCCCGACCAGTCGTCGCCCGACGGGGCGAACAGGCCGTAGTGGTTGCCCTCGTGGGTCAGTCCGAGGACGTTCCCGCGGTCGTCCCAGACGGTCGGTGCCGTCTGAAATCCGAGTTCGGCACCGCCGCCCTCGAATTCGCAGAAGATGTACGGCGAGCCTTTCGTCAGCGACGCGGTGAGGGTCGTGGCCGTTCCGGCACCCCACTTCAGCGTCACCGACCAGTCGCTGTGTCCATCGACTTGCGTGTCCGCGAACGTGGTCGCGGTGTGGCCGAGCGTGAAGTCGCGCTCGACGTTCATCTTCGCGTCCTCGTTGGGGTAGCTCCACGTCGTCGGATGGCCGACGCGGAGGCCGGTGTCGTTCGCCAGCGCGAAGCCGGGGTGGAAAAACAGGTTCTCCGAGTAGCCGGTCACGAGCGCCGACGACCACCAATCGTTGGACGGGATCGGCGCTTGGACGTTTCCGGTCGTGTACAGCGTCGCTGGCGGTTCTCCCTCATCCGAGGGTTTCTCGTGGGTGTAGCTCCCGTTGCCGACGCCGTGGATTCCACTCGCCGCCGCGGTCGGTTCCGGAATCGACGCGAGACCCGCCAGTCCGGCGGCACCGAATGCCTCGAAGTAAGAACGCCGGGACAGCGATAGTGCGTCGGTCGATTCGTCTGATTCTTGTGACTCGTGCGATTCATCTTGGTCGCTCGCTCGACTTCGCCGGTCGGTACCGGTTCCATCGGTGCGTTCATCCATGATTACAACCTCGTAATATTATTTACTTACATTATGTATAAAATTTACTACTAGGATAATGAATTTATTTCCGATCTTCCAGTCTAACGGAACTCCCTCGTGCGCGACGGTGGAGTCGAGTTGTCGATGCTCGACTTACACCCAGTCGTAGACTCTGAGGTAGTCCACTTCCATGCGCTGCGGGAACTGCGTGCTGGCGTCCGGAGCGCCCGGCCAGTTGCCGCCGACGGCGACGTTCAGGAGGAAGAAGAACGGCCCGTCGTCGAAGACCCACTCGTACCCGGAGGCTTCCACGTCGTACAGAGTCACGGTGAAGTAGTGGTTGCCGTCTACGAAGCACTTGACGGCGTCGGGGTACCACGTGAGTTGGAAGACGTGGTAGGAGTCGGAGAACGACCCGCCGATGCTGTAGCCACTGCCGATGCCGTTCCCGCCGGAGTAGCCGGGACCGTGGACGGTACCGTGGACGGTGCTCGGGTCGCTCCCGATGAGTTCCATGATGTCCATTTCGCCGCAGTCGGGCCATCCGACCGAGCCGATGTCGGCACCGAGCATCCAGATGGCGGGCCAGATGCCCTGTCCTTCAGGGAGGCGGGCGCGCACGTCCACGCGACCGTACTGCTTTTCGTACTTGTCTTGGGTGGTCAGGCGCGCTGACGTGTAGTCGAAGCCGTTGACCTGTTCCTCGCGGGCCTCGATGACGAGGTGGTTGTTCTCGACCCACGCGTTGTCGCGCTGGTAGTACTGGAGTTCGTTGTTCCCCCAGCCGTTGTTGTTGCCGATTTTGTAGTTCCACGTCGATTCGTCGATGTATCCGGCGTTGAATTCCTCTCGCCAACTGAGCGTCCAGTCGTTTCCGTCGAAGGCCGCTGTGTGAACCGGTGGTTGGGAGTCGGCACTCGCAGTTGCGGTGGCGAACGAACCACCGAGCGCGACTCCTGCGGCACTCAGGAAATGCCTGCGATGGATTCGTTCATTGGTCGGAGCGTTGTTCCTCTGTTCGAGCGAATCGTCGTCGGTCATTGGTATGTACTCCGTTGGAAGCCATCAATAGTATCGGTTGCCCCGTCAAGACCGAGGCAATCCGAGATGGCTACCAACGATGATAATCGCAATCTACAAGGATTTAATTTTTACTTCTAGGACGAGTAAATTAATTTGCGGAATAACGTCTCCCCATCGTCGAGTGATTTTCACGGTGGACATCGCCGAGAATTGATTCAAGGTGTGGCACTACGAGGGCGGGGCTGGAACCGTCTTCGCCTCGCAAACCTCTGGTTCACGCGCTCACAAGACGCGTGGTACCGAGTCGAAATCGAGTGGACGAGCGGTGGAATCCACGCACTCACGCTGTCCGACGCGAGTGGTGCGCAACTCGCGTCGATTTCGGGGAGCGATTCGACGTGGAGCAGTGGCGGCATCGGCTTCGACGCCTACCTCTCGTCGGGCGAATCAGTCTACTTCGACGACGTGACGATTCAGTAGGTCGCGCAGAAACGTTTAACGACTTTATTTTCGAACGAGAGACGAGGGCGAGCGCTACCAGCCGTCCTCGAACGAGAGTTCGGCGATTCGCGTGTGGTAGGGGTCTCGCTCTTCCGCCTCGGGCGGGATGTCGATGTCCGGGGAGTATTGGCTTACGGTCCAGAAGCTATCCTCGTCGGGGTCGAGACTGACGCCGTTGTAGTCACCCCAGCGCATGACGTCCCCGCCTTCGCCGTAGTCGTAGCGCGATTCACCGTCCTGCACGACGACCGACTGCCAGCCGTCATCGCCTCTGCCGTCCCAACCGCCGTCTCCATCGCGCCCACGGCGTCCGCCGTTTCTATCGCGCCGACCGCGCCTTCCGTCACTCTTCCCGGCCCAACCGTGTCCGTCGTCTCCTCCGTCGTGCCATCGGTCTCGATTCCGACCGAGCACGTCCATCCGCGGGAAGGTATCCGGCCCGCTCACGTTGTGCGTGATGACGGTTCGCCCGTCGTCCGAGCCGACGGTCGGAATGAAGTACGACCTGTCCGGTTCGCCGTATACCCCGCTTTCCACGACTTCGCGGGAGTCCGTGTCGATTTTGTACCACTTGATGGCCGCGACGGCGGTGCCGTCGTCGTTCCAGTCGTACTGAATCGTGTGGGCAGTCCAGAGGAACCCGTCGTCGTAATCGGCGTTCATCAACCGCGTCCCGAGAGTGTCGATGCGTGCGTCGGAGTCGGGTTGCCGGGCGGCAGGCGGATAGCCGAACGTCTCGACGGGGACGGTGAAACACTCCAGCGTCGGGTCGTCTACGGGGTCGGTCAGTTCCCAGAGCGTGAGCGCGTCGGAAGTCGGATTCGGGAAAATGCTGTCCACGAGATAGAAGGTTCCGTGGCGTCCCCCGGAGAAGGGTTGGAGGGCTGGCTGTACCGTAAAATCGTCGCCATCGACGTTGGGGTTGTCGAGGGCGGTGAAGTGGTTTGCAGTGACGTCCCGTCCGTCGTACATCGCTTCCTTGTCCAGCGTGGCCATCGTCACCTCGAACTCCGCGCCGAAGAAGTTCTGTGCGAGGTAGATGGCGTCCCGGTCGAGACCGAGCGTCGGGTAATCGACCAATCCCTCATTGTCCAGCGGCGGAATGCGGTAGACGTGCCACTTGCCGTTCGGATTGCTGTTGTCGGAGACGGCGAGACACCACCAGCCGCGGGGTGGTCGCTGGAAGGGTTCCGGTGCTTCTCCCTCCTCTTCACCTTCTTCCGGTTTTCCTTCGGCGCGCTCTTCCATCTCCTCTCGACCGACGATTTCTCCGCTTTCCGTGATTCCGGGTTCGTACTGCACTGCGGCGATGACGTACCGGTCTTCCTTGCGGTCGTAGCGCGCTCGCGGGTCGAAGACGAACGGATAGCCGTAGGCGAACCCACCGTCCGGTTCGTCGATGACGGGTTCGAAGAGGTCTTCCAGTTGGACTTTGAGTTGCTGTCGCCCGGAGCGTTTGTTGAAAATCGCGACCTGCTGGTTGAGCGCGTGGACGTTCTTGCTTCGTCCCGTGGCGATTTGGGAATCCGATGGAACGCCGCCTCGCGTTCCCTCCGCTCCCACGCCCTCGTACTCGTTGAGAATCGAGAGTTCGTCGTCGCCGTGGTGGCCGTCTGCTCGGTCTTCGTGTCGTGACCGTCGCCCGTCTCGTCCTCGTTCGGCGTTCCTCCGAAGCGACTCTAATTCCTCCTTGCTCGCCGGGGAGGCCGGGCCACTCTGCTTTTTCGGCCCGCCCGTTCGCTCCTGACTGTCCAGTTGTGCGATATTTATCGTCGCACCGGAGTAGGTTCGCTCGAACGGCCCGTTCGCGCAGTCCGACGCCGCTCGAACGTCGGTAGCACTCATCCCCGGAATCACCAGACTGCCGACGCCCACTCCCCCGAGTTGCAGTGCGCGCCGCCGGTTCATCGTCAGTCGGTTGTCCGAATTTTGTTCCGAGTTACGGTCGCTATTTTTTCCCGACATGGGAAATAATCGGAGAATAGCTCAGAGGTTATATTTATCTAAAGAAAATTAAGATAAATATTTAGATAATTGTTTTTGAATTCGAACAGACGTATGTTACCGTATGCGAAGTTGCTTTCGGAAGTCGAGGTTCGATCGTCGGATGGAATCGACGGCGGTCGCGTAATTGGGAAAAACGGGCCGTTTCGGCACGTCGATGTAGATAGGATTTTCCGACCGCAGTACCAATGTCGGACGATGAGTCCGCTGTTGGACGATGTTCGCGGCGAGCGCGTTCGTCTCGCCGGCGTGATATGGACGGTACTGCTCGCGCAGGTACTGCTGTATCCCGGTGTCCCCGATCTCGTGATACATCTCGGCGCGGGCCAGCAACTCGACGGCGGGACGTGGTTTCTGGTCGCCGAGTTCGCCGCGTTCGTCTTCTGTGTTGGCATCTGGGGTCATCTGAGCGACCGCCTCGGCAAACGTGTTCCTCTCATCGTCGTCGGTGCACTCGGCGGGGCGGTCGGCTACGGCGCGCTTGCTCTGGCCCCGACGCTCGACCTTCCGTTCGCCGCGGTGCTCGCCCTCCGCGTCGTTCAGGGGGCCGCGACCATCGCCGCGTTCTCGCTCTCGATGACGATGCTGATGGATCTCGAAGGCGGCCACGGGCGCAACATGGGCGCGGCGGGCATCGCCATCGGCCTCGGGACGGCGATGGGTGCGCCGATAGGCGGGCAACTCGCCGAAATTCGCCAGACTCTCCCGCTCGCCGCTGCGAGCGCGCTCATGATCGGGGCCGCCCTCGTCGCCATGACGATTCCCGACCGAGCGCCGCCGAGTTCGCGCGCAACCGTCGCAACAGCCGTGGCGCGACTCCGCGACCGCCCCGAACTGTCGATTCCCTACGCCTTCGGCTTCATCGACCGGCTGACGGCGGGCTTTTTCGCCCTCGTCGGAACGCTCTACTTTCAGACCGAGTTCGGCTTGGACGCGGGCGCGACGGGGTTGATGCTCGCGCTCTTTTTCGCACCGTTCGCCCTGCTCCAGTATCCGATGGGGCGACTCTCCGACCGAATCGGGCGGTTCGTCCCGGTCGTGGTCGGTTCCATCTGCTACGGCATCACCGTCATCGCGGTCGGATTCGCGCCCTCGGTTCCCGTGGCTGGTGGCGCGATGGTCGCAGTCGGGGTCTGTGGCGCGCTCGTCTCACCCGCAACGATGGCGCTCGTCACCGACATCGCACCCGAGGACGACCGCGGAGTCGCCATGGCTGGATTCAATGCGGCAGGGAGTCTCGGCTTTCTGACGGGCTTTCTCGTCGGTGCGGGACTCGCCGAGTCGCTCGGCTTTACGACCGCATTCGCGGTGACGGGACTGCTCGAAGTCGGTATCGCGCTGGTCGCATTTCGGGCAGTCTATCGGCTCGGTGGGGGCGTCGAAGGAGCGTCGCCAGAGTCCACTTCGACGGAGTAGCGATTCGAAGCCACCGACTTCGACACTTGTGCGACGGTCGCCGACATTTCTCGCGTGCTACGAACTGTCGTCTTCAGGAGGATATCGACCGAACCAGGGCCGGACGCGCTCGAACGCGGCGCTGGCGGCGACAACTGTCTGCTCTGCGAAACGCGGACCAGCAATTTGCATCCCGACCGGAAGCCCACCACTGACGGTTCCTGCGGGCACCGACGCGGCGGGGTGGCCAGTGAGATTGAGCAAGTACGTCGGACACCATCCGATTCGTGGATCTACCGGTTCTCCTTCGATTTCGTCTGGGCCGAGCGTAGACCCCTCTGTCGCGTTCACGACGGGTGGGTGACAGACTGTGGGCGAGACGAGCAGGTCGTACTCCTCGAAAACGTCCTCGATGGCATCGTGAACCGCCGTTCGAATGACGTGGTAGTGGAGGTACTCCGTCGCAGTCGTCCTCGTACCGGACTCTATCAGGTCAACGAGGCTGTCGGTCATCTCCTCGCGATGGTCTCGGAGCAAATCGAGGTTCTCGTGTCGTGCGAGCCACTCGGTCATCGCCGCGAGATTGGCACCCACGAGTTGCAACCATGCGTCCGTCAGTTCCGTGTGCGAGTATCCGATTTGAACCTCGACGGACTCGACTGTGGCTCCCGCGTGACTGAACGCCTCGACCGCGTCGTCGACTGTCTCGCGCACTTCGCTCTCGACCGGAAACGTCCCATAATCTGGCGTGTATGCGATTCTGATGTCTTCTATCGGGCGTTCGATAGCGTCGCGGTAGGACTCGCGTTCGTCCGGTAGGCTCGATGGATCCCGTGGGTGGTGTCCTTCGAGCACGTCTAGAACGAGCGCCGCGTCACGGACGCTCCGCGTAATTGGACCGTGAGTTGACTGAACACCGAGTTCGTTCGCAAACCCATCCGGTCGAGTTACGTCCGGTACGCGCCCAAACGTCGGCTTGAATGCGTACACGCCCGACCACGCGGCGGGGATGCGAAGTGACCCACCGGCGTCCTTCCCGTGTGCAACGGGTGCGAGTCCATCGGCGACTGCTGCGGCGCTTCCACCGGAAGAACCGCCAGCGTTCCGCGAGAGGTCGAACGGATTCCGAGTCGGTCCACGAAGCGGATTGTCAGTCGTCCCCTTGTGGTCTAGCTCCGGCGTGTTGGTCGTCCCGACTATCACTGCATCTGCCGCTTCTAATCGAGTGACGAAGGTCGAATCGGTCTCGGAGACGGAATCACGGAAGGGAACTGACCCCATCGTTCGCAACAGGCCTTTCTTCGAGGCAACGGACTCCTTCAACGCCACGGGAACCCCGGCGAGCGGGCCAACTGGGCGACCGTTCTCCACCGCTTGCTCGATGTCGGCCGCTCGTTTCCGGGCGTAGTCGTCCGCGACCTCCACGTATGCGTTTAACTCGTCGTTTCGGCGGTCGATTCGGTCTAATACTTCTTCGACGACCGTAGTGGGTGAGATTTCCCCGCGGCGAACCTTCGCCGCGATTTCCGACGCAGACGCATACGCCACGTTCATACCACTCCTTCGATTGGTCGATGTAGTAGGTGTATCGTTACGGACTGACGAAAATTCAGCGTGACTCCGTCGGTGAACAGCTGGAAAATTGGGATTCTGTTTGAAGTTTGCTCAAGAACCGACGCACTTATGACGTTTTAGGCTAGCCTAAATCACGATGGTATCAGTAAGTCAGACGAGCCGACGAACTCGCGTCTACTCCACGGTAGGGGGAATCACGGCGTGAGAGACGATAGCCCCGACGCGACGACCACACTCGGTCCAGATGCGACCATCAGGTCGAACTACGTGTTCCAGTGGTACGACCGGACGATAGAACGAACCATCTCGTTTCGGCCAGCAACGATGGAACGCGACTTGGGGAGACTTCACACGTGGCTCGGCTACGACCACGTGGCGGAGTTCTGGAGTCTCGACATCTCGTTGCCAGCGTTCCGCGACCATCTCGCCGAGAAACTCGCGGAAGACCACCTGACGCCGTACATCGGCTACATCGACCACGTGCCGATGAGTTACTGGGAGGTCTACTGGCCCAGCGAGTACGAACTCGATGCGTACTACGACGCAGACCCGTCCGACCGGGCCGCACACCTGCTCATCGGGCCGCCGGAGTACGTGAACAACGGGTACGCGGAAGCACTCTTCCGCGCCATGGGACTCATGCTGTTCTCGCACCCCGAAACGGAACGAGTGGTGGGCGAACCAGACGTCGAGAACGAGGTCGTCCTTCACATTCTGAAACAGTGCGGTTTCGAGGCGCGCAAGGAGTTCTACTTCGAAGAAGCCGACAAAGACGCCCTGTTGATGGTCTGCGAACGCGACGACTTCGAGAAGGCACTGCTCGCAGATTCGCCAGCGACGGTCGCGCAGGATTCGACAGACAGGTGAGACAACCGTCGCAACCGATTATCGACCGCAGAGTCGTTCTCGTTACCGCAATCCATAGGATTTTGTTCGTACTCCGTCGTTAGCAGTCCATGTCGGACAGTCGCACACCGTCAATAGTCGATTTTCGCCGTGACCTGCACCAATATCCGGAGGCCGGTTGGAAAGAGTTCCGAACCACTGCGCTCGTCGCGGACGAACTCGCAGAGCGCGACTTTACACTCCATCTCGGAAACGATGCGGTCGCCGAGGAGGAACGACTCGGCGTCCCGCCCGAGGACGAACTACTGGCCGCCATCGAACGAGCACGGAGAGAAGACGCGCCCGAGGAATATCTCGGTCGAATGGACGGCGTCACCGGCCTCATCGCGGCGAAAACCTACGGTGACGGAACCGGCCCCGTCGTCGGCGTCCGGGTCGATATGGACGCCCTCGAACGAACCGAGGCACAAGACGACGACCACCGCCCGGCGAAAGATGGATTCGTCAGCACCTACCCCAACGAGATGCACGCCTGCGGGCACGACGGCCACACTGCAATCGGCGTCGGTGTTGCCCGCGAACTCGACCGAAACGGCGGTTTCGACGGGACGCTGAAACTGTTCTTCCAACCCGCCGAGGAGGGCGGTCGGGGCGGCCTCCCAATGAGTGAATCCGGCCACCTGGACGACGTAGACCACTTCGTCGCCATCCACCTCGGCTTGGGTATCGAAACGGGAACCGTCGTCGCGGCGTTCGAGCACCCGCTTTCGAACGCAAAGTTGGACGTGACCTTCGACGGCGAACCGAGCCACGCAGGCAACGCTCCACAAAAAGGACGAAACGCGCTCCAAGCCGCCGCAACCGCCATCCAAAACCTCTACGCAATCCCTCGTCACAGCGACGGTGTCACGCGAATCAACATCGGACAGGTTCGGTCGGGGAACCCGCAGAACATCATTCCCGAAGAGGTCGAAATGCGCGTCGAAGTCCGCGGCGGTGACGCCGACTTGAACGAGTACATGCTCGGACGAGCGCGACGAATCGTTTCGGCGGCGGCCGATATGCACGAGGTCGGCGTGGAAACCGGCCTGTACGGCAAGACGACGACGTTCACCGCCGACACGGACATCGCGGAAGCCGTCGCGGACGCGGCCAGTTCTGTGGAGGGAGTCAACGAAGTCGTCCCGTGCGACGACATGGGTGGAAGCGAAGACGCCTCCTACCTCATCCGGCGAGTGCAAGAAAACGGCGGACAGGCGACCTACGTCGGCATTGGCGCGAGCAATCCGTATGGGCATCACACCGCCCGATTCGATATCGAAGAGGAGTCGCTTCCGATTGGGGTAGGTGTGGTTTCGGAGACGATTCGGCGGGTGTGTTGAGATATATTTCTCTACTGCAAAAATACAGAATTAGTGCTCCTTTCCTGACGCCATAGCAAATAAGGAAGCTATCAAGTATGCAGTCACCTTCTCATGTCGGACTGACATTCCACGATCTAACCCGTGATCATATCAGACCATCCATTTGTAAAGGTTTAAATCAAAAAAGCATCGCAAATTGGTTCATGGCCGATGCGCGTTCGCTTCACACTACTACTAATGCCGACTCCGACGCCCCAGATGCAGTTCCACCCCCACTCCCACCCGACGACCCCGACGCGTGGTACGCCCCCGACGTGCGCGACCAGCGCGAACTCCACCCCGGCGTCGTCGCCACGATTCGAGAGACGGACGAGGAGTTTCGCTACGACGTTCGAACTCCCATGCTCGGGGCGAACGACGAACGTGCGCTCGTTCGCATTCGTGAGCACTTCGCGACTGCGAATCTTCGTCGTCCGCTCACGCGCGAGGGGGCAGTCGAATGCGTCGAGCGCGGATTCGAGCCAAAATATCGCCGGGCTATCGACCGGCTCAGCGACCTCTCGCGTGCTGGCCGACGGCGCGTCGAGTATCACGCGCTCGCCGAACTGCTCTGTCTCGGGAAGTTGACGCCGCTCGCGCTGGACGACCAGATAGAAGTCGCCGACGCCGACGGGGACGAACTCGTTGTCCACACCGAAAACTACGCGCCCGCCGACACCGACCTCTCGGCAGACGCCGACTATCTCGCTCGGTTCGCCAGCGAACGCATCGAAACCCATTCGGTCGAGTTCGGCGAGTTCCGAATCCCGGTCGTCGTCTATCGGGAACACCTGCTCGGTACCGATTCGTTTGCGACGAAGTATGCCGTTCTCGAACCGAACCTGCTTCCCGGCGATGACCGACTCATCGAGGAGTGCAAGGAGCGAATTTGGGAGACGAACGTCGAGGGCGTGGTAGACGACCGGTCTTCGTTCGTCCGAAACCGCGCCGAACAGTTTCTTTCGCGGCGGCTCACGGCGAGAAACACGCGGGCGTGGCTCGACGCGATGCGATACCGCGTTCGGACTGCACTCGCGGAGTACGACCTCGCGGTGCCGCCCGTAGACCACCGGTTTTCGGACGACCGCCTCTCGGATTTGGTGTACTACGTCCTCCGAGATTACGTCGGCCACGGCAAACTGACGATTCCGATTCGAGACGGCTTGCTGGAGGACATCGAAGCCAACCGCGTCGGCGAGCGAATCAAGGTGGTTCCCCGTGGTCGCGCCATCGGTCACGGCGAGCGCGTTCCGACGAATCTGGCGTTCGAGGACGAATCGAGTTTCGTCAACGTCGTCACGCAGATGGCCGCCTCCGACGGCGTCGAACTCAACGCGAGCAATCCGAGCGCGAAAGTCAATCTCTCGCCCGACGGCGTGGCCGACGAGGAGACGATTCGCTGTGCGGTCGCCTTACCCGTGATTTCGGAAGGTGGCCCGCACATCTCGATTCGGAAGCAGGCCCCCGACACGATGACGCCGGTCGATTTGCTCGACAGTGGCAGCATCTCCACCGAAATCGTCACACTGCTCTGGCAGTTGTACGAACATCACGGCGTTGCGCTCTTCTCGGGGCCGACGGGCGTCGGGAAGACCACACTCATGAATGCACACATGCCGTTCATTCCGTACCGCGACCGACCCATCAGTATCGACGAAGGGTCGCGCGAGGTTCGCTTGCCGCACGAAACCGGTGTCTCGCTGACGACTCGTGACCACGAGAGCGACTACAAGCGCGTAACGATGGCCGATTTGATGACCGAATGCAACTACCTCAACCCGGACGTGGAGGTCATCGCCGAAATCAACACGCCCGCCTCGTTCCAGACGTTCGCAGAATCGTTGAACACCGGTCACGGTCTCATCGGAACGACCCACGCCGAGGACATCGAGAAACTGGTCAATCGCGTGGTCGAACAGGGACTTCCGGCGTATCTCCTGCACGAAATCGACCTCGTCGTCTTCCCTCGATACGTCGATGAAAGTCGGTACGTCGGCGAAATCGTAGAACTCGTGGACGGAGACGAGTTCGCCGAGGTGGGTGGACGGTGTGGCACGATTCGCAAGGACGGGACGACGATCCACTGGAACACCGTCGCGTGGCGCGACCACGACGGAACGTTCGACATCGACTACGAGCATCCGCAACTCGGCGACGACGACCGGAGCATCGGGTTCCAGTTCTTCGAGCGCCTCGCCGGACGAACCGACAGAAGCATCGAGGAAGTCGAAGACGAGTTCCACCGCAAACATCGCTACGTGCAGTATTTAGAACGCGAGGGAACGAGCGACTTCGAGGAACTGTTCTCGTTCCTCGCCGACCTGCAGAACAACGAAGCGGCGACGGTCGAGCGTGTTTCGCGCGAGGTGGGTGGATAAATTGGGGTCGGGCCGTCACCCGCTGTAGTTGGTCTCGCAAGCTTCTGTGTTTGCGAAACTCGCCACATTGAGTCCGCTGAAACGGTCGTGTTCCCGCCGAACCAAGTCGCCTTGGATGCCGTATCCGTACTGGCACGTATACTCGATACGCATCGTGCTCGTCGAGGAGTGAATTACCAACCGCCTCATCCTGTTGTCGTACCAATGACGAGAACCGAATCCGGAGTGCTGGTCACGAGCTTTACAGTCCACGTCCGTCTACTGCGAGACGGGGTCAGCGGTGCGATTCGCCTGTCGTCTGCCCTCGTCGGTGATGACGTACAACCGGTCGCTCAGGTTGTGTGGCTTGAGCAGTCCGGCCCGTGTGAGCGATTCCAGTCGCTCGTCCACGACCGCTTTCGAAGCATCGACGTTGTATGCAACAACGCTACTGTTTGCCGCAATCCGGAACTCGGAGTAAAAGTGGAGTATCTCCTGGTCAATCTCAGCGAGCGATGCTGACGACATATGTAACAACATAACACTACCAACACTTAAAATATCACATCAAAGTTGATTTTAATATGGCGGATATTTTTTCATTCAATTAAATTAAATAGGCAAATATTAGCAGGAAATGTCTACATATTGAATGATTCCATCGTCGGAGTAACCGGCGCTGGCCACGACGTTGTCGGTCTCACTCGGGGTGAGCGAGGCGACCGACTGGGAGCCACAGCACCGGACATACGAGGAGGAACTGAAAGCGATGTCCAAAATCTGTCGCTCAGTGCGTGACTTCACGCTGGCCCCGCGCGAACGATGTCGCGGCGGCGACGCCGACGGTTTTCAGATGAGTTCGTCGGTCTATCGACCGGTTCGTTTTACGGGAAAACGATGCGAGCCGTGCCCTGCGTTTCGGCTATTCGCGGTCGTCGTCGCTCTCGTCCAAACTCCCTTCGTCCGGCGTTCCGAACAGTCCGAGGTGGACGTACGCCCACGCTTCTGCCCGTTTCGTTCGCGTCATCTTCGGTCTCATACTGTTGTGCTCGTTTTAGGCATACCTAAAACTTCCGGCAAGCGCAGTCGTTCGGCCACGGTGGCTCACCTTTCGTTCAGCACCGAGCCACAAAAGACACGACCGAGCACGAACTGCAATAACACGAAGGCATGTCACGCACCGACACCGACGACCAACTAGGGTTCGACCAGAACGTCGATTACCTCGGTCGTGCGCTCAGGGCCGTCGTCCCACAGTGGGTCGCCCGGCGAGCCATCGCCATCAGCGTCACCACCGACGCTCCGCGGTACGAGGTGGGTGACGAAATCCGAATTACGGTCGCGTTCGAGAACCGACTGCCGTTTCCGATGGTCGTAGAAACGCCACGACAGCGACTCTGGGGGTGGGACGTGGACGGGAAACTCGAAGCGAGCGACGAAAGCTACTTCGTCCGTGACCGACCGAACGCGTTCTACTTCCGAGCGCGCGAGACGAAACGGGTTCGCGTGACGTGGGACGGTCGGTTCGAGCGCCGCGACGAATCGACCCGAACTCCCGCCGAACCGGGCGAGTACACGCTCGGCGCGTATCTCGCGACCGAAGACGAAAGGCCGCGCGACGAGACGACGATTACGCTTCGGTAGCGACTATCGGAGTCAAGCCAATCACTCCTGTCGACCCTTGACGACATCGTCGCGGTGGCGGTGGCAGGCGGCGTCGTGCGGCCCGGTTCCGTACTCCGACGGAACCTCGTACTCCGGAATCTGTTTCGCACAGATGCTCTGCTCGGCGAACGATTCGGTTACCAGTTCTTTCGCCCCCTCCCAGTCGTCGTTCAGGATTCGGTCGATTGCGTCCCTGATGGTTTCGCCCGCTTTGCCGGTCGGAACCGACCCGTCGAAAAATTCGACTACGATGTCGGATTCGCCGGTCGGTTCGAACGACCGGCGTTGGACTGCCCGAAGGAATCGGCGCGTGCTCTCCCACTCTTCTTGGGAAAAATCGTATTCGGGCGGTGCGATGAGTTTCGGACAGCGAGTTCGGAACCGACAGCCGCTCGGCGGGTCGATTGGACTCGGTACGTCGCCTTCGAGGACGCCCCGAGTACCTGACTCTCGGGGGTCGGGCACTGGAATCGACTTCAGCAGTGCTTGCGTGTAGGGGTGCTGTGGGTTCTCGTACAGTTCTTTCTTGTCGGCGAGTTCGACCAACTGCCCGAGGTACATCACCGCCACGCGGTCGGAGATGTGGCGAATCACCGAGAGGTCGTGGGCGATGAACAGGTAGGTCAGACCGAACTCGTCTTGGAGCGACCGCATCGTGTTCAACACTTGCGCTTGAATCGACACGTCGAGCGCCGAGACGGGTTCGTCGCAGACGATGAAATCCGGGTTGACGCTGAGGGCACGCGCCAGATTCACGCGCTGGCGCTGGCCACCCGAGAAGGCGTGTGGGTGGCGGTTGTAGTGTTGCGGGTCGAGACCGACCTTTTCGAGGAGTTCGCGCGCTCGCTCCTCGCGCCCCTCGGCGTCGTACATGCCGTGGGCTTTCATCGGTTCCTCCACGATGGGGCCGATTTTCATCCGCGGGTCGAGCGAGGATTGGGGGTCTTGGAAAATCATCTGCATGTCCTTGCGCTGACTGCGCACCTCCTCGGCCCCCAATTCGGTCAGGTCTCTGCCTTTGAAGGAGACGGTTCCGTCCGTCGGTTTGAGCAGTCGGAGGATGGTTCGCGCGAGGGTGCTCTTTCCACATCCCGACTCGCCGACCAGTCCGAGTGTCTCGCCCTTGTGAATCGTGAACGATACGTCTTCGACCGCACGCACCGACTCCTCTTCGCCGAACAGGCTCGACAGAAATCCGCCGCCATCGGTGAAATGTTTCGTCAAGCCCTCGACTTCGAGGAGCGGTTCGCCCATCGCGGTATCGTCGTCGCCGAGTCGTTCGACGGACATCGTATCGGACACTTCAGTCACCTCCCTCCGACGTGTCGCCGACGAAGTCGCCGGTGATTCCCGCCTTCGCGCGAACGTCGATGGGATCGCTGAACCAGTAGCCAGCGTCGAACGCGTCGTGTTTGATGCAAGCGGCGCGGTGCGACTGTTCGTCTTCGTCTACCACTTCCCGGCAGTCGGGATGCGTCTCCACGCAGGCCTGCCGTGCGTCCGGACAGCGCGTGTGGAACCGACAGCCACGAGGCGGGTCGATGGCCTCGGGCATGATTCCTTTCACGGGTTCCAGTTCGTGCACCGTCTGGTCGGGGCGCGGCATCGAGTTCAGCAGGGCTTCGGTGTAGGGATGTTTGGTGTCGTAGAACAGATCGTCCACCGTCGCCTGCTCGACGATTTCGCCGAGATACATCACGTTGACGCGGTCACAGAGTTCGGCGACGACGCCCATGTCGTGCGTGACCCAGATGAAACTCGTATCGTACTTGTCCTGTAACTCGTCCACCAGCGAGAGGATCTGCCCCTCGACGGTCACGTCCAGCGCCGTCGTCGGTTCGTCCGCGATGATGAGGCTCGGTTCGCAGGCCAGCGCCATGGCGATGAGGACGCGCTGGCGCATTCCCCCCGAGAACTGATGGGGGTAGTTGTCGTAGCGCGCTTCGGGCTCGGGAATCCCGACCTCGCGGAGCATGTGAATCGCTTCCTCTTTCGCATCGTCCGTGGAGAGTCCGCGATTGATTTCGATGAACTCCCTAAGTTGCTCGCCGATGGTGAACACCGGATTCAGGCTCTCCATCGGGTCTTGGAAGATGATGGCGATTTCCGTGCCGCGAATCCGGCGGCGCATCTCGTCGTTCGAGAGCATCTCGTCGCGCATTCGGAGGTCGCCATTCTGGTCTTCTTCGAGTCCGAACAGGAGTTCGTCCCGGAACCGAACTTCGCCGCCGACGATTTCGCCGGGTTGGTCGATGAGGCGGAGGA
>CAYNQM010000005.1:0-56511 GCA_964399275.1 uncultured Haladaptatus sp. | reverse complement strand
GTGGGTGCTGTGACGGCAATGCAGACGCGACCCGGAGCGAACGCCTCGGCTACGACACGGACGATATCGCGTCGGTCGCCGACGGTGCAGACCTCGGCCTCGGGTGTGGAAACCCGAAGGCGTTCGCCGAGATGGCGTCGGGCGAGACAGTGCTCGACCTTGGCTCAGGTGCGGGCTTCGACTGCTTCCTCGCTGCACAGGAGGTCGGATCGGACGGGGCCGTCATCGGTGTCGACATGACACCAGAAATGGTCTCGAAAGCGAGAGAGAACGTCGCGAAGAACGACGCCGACAACGTCGAGTTTCGCCTCGGCGAGATCAGCCACCTCCCCGTTGCCGACGCGACCGTCGACGTCGTTATCTCGAACTGCGTCGTCAACCTCGCCCCGGAAAAACAACTCGTGTTCGACGACGCCTACCGTGTCCTCAAGCCCGGCGGGCGCGTCGCCATCTCGGACGTCGTCCAAACCGCGCCGTTCCCCGACGATGTCAAGATGGATCCGGACTCGTTAACTGGCTGCGTCGCCGGTGCGTCAACTGTTGAGGATCTTGAAGCGATGCTCGACAGTGCCGGCTTCGAAGCAATCGAGATAGCGCCCAAGGGCGAGAGCACCGAGTTCATCAGCGATTGGGACGACGGCCGCGACCTTGGTGATTACCTCGTCTCTGCCACTATCGAGGCTCGGAAACCAGCGCACGACTCCTGACTGATCGAGAGGTACGGCCAGTCTTGATTAATTCCCATCTACTCGACCGAAGAGAGACGAATCCTCAGATTACGCCTACGCTACGGTTCGGCTGGATAGAATTCGTCAAACAGATCCTTGACGCGCCGCTCCACGTCGTCACGAATCTCGCGGACAGTGTCGAGATCTTGCCCGTGAGGATCATCTAACGCCCAGTCTCGAACGTCGATGTCCTCTGCGTCCAGTTCTAGCGTCGAACAGCCCATCGTGGCGACGACATCGCACGCTTCGAGCACGTCAGTCGAGACTTCCCGTGGTGTCCGATCCGAGAGATCGATGTCTCGCTCTCGCATGACCGTGATCACTTCTTCGTGAACGCTTTCAGCCGGGTGTGTACCGCCCGAAATAATCTCAATGCTGTCCCCTAATTCTCGCTGGTCGCGTTCCCGCTCAGCGAACGCAGCCGACATCTGGCTGCGCCCCGCATTCTGTACGCACACAAATCCAAACTTCTGTGACGATGCTGTATCCATAGAAAATTCCCCCGTTTATACCGTGTTAAGCGCTCCTATGAGTATTACTTTGTTCTATATACCTTTCATTAGCCATCATATCGAACGTTGGGCCACCACCGACCACTGACGGCTACCCCGAAAACATAGTCCGACCGAGCGGCGGGGATTCGTCAGCGGACTGTGTCGATCACTCCCGTTAGCGATCATAGCTCACGCGATCCATCGAGGGCGATGAGAACGGCGTTGGCGCGCGCTGTCGCTCGATATTTCCGCCACTTTCCCTCTTTTCGGCGAGTGATGAGTCCAGCGTCGGTGAGTTGGGACAGCGCATGGCTGATCGCGCTGTCGCTGACGTCAAGCAGCGGCGCAAATTCACAGACACAGAGTTCCTCGCCAGCGATGTGGAGGATACGAACGATCTTGTACCGGGTCTCGTTCGCGAGCGCCGATAGCAATCCAACGTCCCCATCCAGCGCAGGTCCTCCTGCGGCCGTGTCGATCTCTTCGAGTTCCTCCAGACGCTGGTATACTTCCTCGTCACCACACCCACCCCGTTCGTCGGCAAGATACCGCTGTAGCCGCTCAGTCGATGACATACACACCGATTGAGCAGATATCGAATTAAGCGTTATGGAGTGGCCCGCGCGCTGACCACATTCAATGGCTACCCGATCACTTTATGAATCTGTAAGGCGGCTCCGAGGATTTCCATCGATAACAACACACCAATTCGATGGATTGGGGGTGTTCTATACGGCGTTTTCTTCCGATTCGAGTGTTGCACAACGTCGTATGAGTCGAAGGATTTATGACTATGATTGAATAATCCTTCAACTGAATGCGACGTAAAACCGTCTACGATATGACCGATGGTCGCCGAATTGTCGGCCAGACAGTTGAGCAAATGCTTTTTCCAACCAATGACTGAACTCACCCTATACGAAGAGGCGATGTGTTGTTCCACTGGCGTTTGTGGTCCTGATCCCGACGAAGAGCTCGTCGAAGTCAGCGCCACCCTCGACCAGCTCGAAGCGGACTTCGAAGACGTCGATGTCTCACGGGCGAATATGCAGCACAACATCGATCAGTTCCTCGAGACCCAGCCCATCTCCGATCTGGTCGAGGAACACGGTCCCTCGATTTTGCCGATCACCGTCATCGATGACGAAATCGTCGCCAAGTCTGAGTACCTCTCGTACGACGAACTCGCGGCAGCACTCGAAACTGCCACCTCGACCCAGGAGGCCTAACGCATGAGCACAACGCCTACCGACGCACGAGCGGTCGTCGAGCCGACAAGCGAGGAGACCGAATTCGTCTTTTTCAGTGGCAAAGGCGGCGTCGGCAAGAGTACGGTGAGCTGCGCGACGGCTACCTGGCTCGCGGCCAACAACTACGAGACGCTGCTGGTGACGACTGACCCTGCGCCGAATCTTTCGGACATCTTTGGGCAGGACATTGGTCACGAAGTCACCGCTATCGACGACATCGAGAACCTCTCGGCCATCGAGATCGATCCGGACACCGCCGCCGAGGAGTATCGACAGGAGACGATCGAACCGATGCGACAGTTGCTCGACGACGAGCAACTCGAAACCGTCGAGGAGCAACTCAACAGCCCGTGTGTCGAAGAGATCGCCGCCTTCGACAACTTCGTCGACTTCATGGATAGTCCCGAGTACGACGTGGTCGTCTTCGACACGGCGCCGACCGGACACACCATCCGCCTGATGGAGCTCCCCTCCGACTGGAACGCCGAACTGGAGAAGGGCGGTTCGACCTGTATCGGGCCGGCAGCCTCGATGGAGGAGCGAAAACAGGACTACGAGCGCGCCATCGACACGCTTCAAGACGACGAGCAGACTTCATTCGCGTTCGTCGGTAAGCCCGAGGACTCTTCGATCGACGAGATCGAACGCAGCGCGAGCGACCTTGACGAGCTCGGGATCGAGTCCCAACTGTTGATCATCAACGGCTACCTGCCCGTGTCTGTGTGTGAAGATCCGTTCTTCGAGGGGAAGCGTGAAGACGAACAGGTCGTTATCGAGCGCGCACGGACGGAGTTCGACGCCGACGCGATGGCGACGTACCCACTCCAGCCCGGCGAGATCGCAGGACTCGATCTACTCGCGGACGTCGGAGGTGTCCTTTACGACGGCGACGAGGCGACCGTCAACGTCGGGACAGCGACCGACGTCGACGCCGAGGCTGCGGTCGACTTTGCTTCGATGGCTGACGACAGGGCGGTCGCCGACCAGCTTCAACCGGGAGACGAGACGCGGTACCTTTTCTTCACCGGGAAGGGCGGCGTCGGCAAGAGTACGATCGCTTCGACGGCGGCAACGAAGCTCGCGGAGGCGGGCCACGAAACGCTCGTCGTCACAACTGACCCGGCTGCCCACCTTGAGGACATCTTCGGCGAACCGGTTGGCCACGAACCGACCTCGGTCGGCCAGGCGAACCTCGACGCGGCGCGGATCGATCAGGAGAAAGCGCTTGCGGAGTACCGTACGCAGGTTCTCGACCACGTTACCGAGATGTACGAGGACAAGGAGGACACCCAGATCGACGTGGATGCGGCAATCGCGAACGTCAAAGAGGAACTGGAGTCACCGTGTGCCGAAGAAATGGCCGCCCTGGAGAAGTTCGTGAGCTACTTCGACGAGGACTGCTACGATGTCGTCGTCTTCGACACCGCCCCCACGGGGCACACACTTCGACTGCTCGAACTCCCTTCCGACTGGAAGGGCTTCATGGACCTCGGTTCGCTGACGAAGGGCGCCGCACCCGCGAAAGGCGACCAGTACGAAGAGGTCATCGAGACGATGAAGGATCCCGAACGGAGCACCTTCGCCTTTGTGATGTATCCCGAGTATACCCCCATGATGGAGGCGTACCGGGCCGCTGCGGATCTCGAAGATCAAGTTGGAATCGAGACCTCGCTAGTGGTCGCGAACTACTTGCTTCCCGATGAATACGGCGACAATGCCTTCTTCGAGAATCGCCGCGCCCAGCAGGAGGAGTACCTTGGCAAGATCAGCGACCGGTTCGACGTGCCGATGATGCTTGCCCCGCTGCGTCAGGACGAACCGGTCGGACTTGACGAACTGCGCGCGTTCGGTGAGGAGATCACCGGGCTGGACGACATCACCGAGGAGACGGATCGGGAGATGACGGCGTCGTGAGCGAGGCTGTGTCGGAAGAGCCAGCCGTCGAGGAGTCGCTCCAGGCGTTCATCGAGACGCTCCGTGACTCGGCGACCTATCGGCAGTTCGTGGACGCTAGCGAACAACTCGAGGCCGACGAGGAGGCACAGTCCCTACTCGAAGCCTACCAGCAAAAACAACAGGAGTTGCAAGCGGATGAGTTCGATTCGTCGATCATGAGCGAACTACAGGAGCTACAGACCGAGGTCTCGAACAACGACACTATCCAACAGCACCGAGAAGCACAGAAGGGACTCGTCACCCTCCTTGAGCAGACGAACGACGTAATCAGCGAACAAATCAGGCAGGAATTCGCGCAGTCTCTTGGAGGTGGGTGCTGTTGAGCGCCTCTGACGAGGTGGTTTTGGCCGCCGCTGAAGCGCTCGGTAACGACCTCGATGTAGCACAGTCTGAGGCAACGGCAGCTGAGTTCGAGTTGCTGTTGGTCGAGTGTAATGAAGCGATCAGCGACCAGATCGGTCTCGAATACGGTGATGTTTGCGGCGCTGGAAGCGACTGCTGCTAGCACTAGTTCTGGTGGCTACTCCAGTATTTCCATATCTATCAGATGGGGCCTTGACAGCGCGATGATTAATAGGTCGTAGTGGCTTCGACCTCTGCGTCGCGGCGTGCTGCCTTCCGACAAATCGCACAACGTTCACACGTCGATTGGCCAACATATGATTCGACACCGATCTACGACTAAACCTTTCTTGCAGGATTAGAGGTGGATATTCGCGTTGTCGCGAAACCGTGGTTCTCTGAAGAAATTCCCACTCCCGGCGCTGCCGAGACAAGGATTTTGTCAGCACTGCTCAGTCTGTATGATCTCCCTTGTTCTCCTATAGATGTCCGAGTGATATAAAAATTCTATACACTACTAGTGCGCTCACAAGCGTCGACTGTTGAGTCAAAATCGAGTCTAACGGAGAGGAGAGTTCGCGTGAATATACATTCGACGTCGCTGGAACCACGCTCCATTACTGCGATCCACATAAATCGGCTGGAATGAAAGGCGCTGTCATCGTCGAGGAGAGCGGAAATTCTGAGGCTGCTACAAGCAGTTCGGGTGAGTAGATGGCAGAACTAGAACGAGTTCAGCTAGAACGCTACGGGTATCTCGTACTCGCAGTTTTCTTTGCCATCTGTGTCCTCGCGCAGATATACATCGCAGGAATGGCGGTGTTCATCGACCCGACGAATTGGTCACTTCACACGACCTTTGTCCACGCCTTCGAGCCCATGCTCATCTTGTTGCTCATACTGGCCTTTATAAGTCGGCTCCCTCGGTCTCTGAAAGTTGTCCCAATCGGATTATCTCTACTGATTACGATTCAGTATGCGACAGCAGCGATGTACGGGTCTCTCGTTGCAGCGATTCACCCTGTGAACGCTGTCGTGATCTTTCTCGTATCTGCTCTCGCAGTCCGGCAGACATGGAAACGGATCTCTACTAGTAAGACGATCCGATGAAAGAACGTGGCCGCCGATTGACCGACGTATTCATTGTTGCTTTTGAACTCCACGAACACCTCTGTGAAGAACGAACGTCTCTGCTGTACTTATCCATCTCAGTCTTCAAATCGAGACTTTGGAGAAATAAGACGTGCATCAAAACCATCTTCCGGGGGTTGTGACCGGTACACTAGTTTAATATAGCAATTTACAACCTATGGAGTAGATTGATCTTCGGAATTCACCCGCTCGGAGCCCGCAATGTGACTCAAATCGTTGAGATAGGTAATATTGCTGGTTGTTCCAAACCCCCGTGGGAAACTGATACATTCGTCCCCCGATGGGAACGCAGCCAGGGTGCCGTCGTCCGTCGCAGTCTCGACAGCGGCCATGTGTTTGCAGTAGGCGTTCCGGTGGACGTGCTGTGGGCAGGTGTAGCCACCGGTTCCTCGGTCACGTCGTCCAGTGTGACCACGTATTGGTGCTCAGTAGGGTTATCGTGACTCTCGTCAACCACGTCGACCATTCCGTGGTTCGACGTCGAAGGAGAACTGTTCGGCCTGTTCTCGTTGCTGTGCCCTCTCGTCAGCTTCAAGGGTTGCGAATTGAGTAGATAAGTATCAGTATGATTAAATGTTGGCTTCCTAACCTAACCAATGTTCCGTTCAGCCATCGTTAAGCGCGTACATCACGTATAAAGAATATGAGTAGGTCGAGAAGTCGGAACCCAAACGAGCGTGAAACCGATGAGGGGTCAGGTCGACATACCCTACTACTATTTATCATCACTTCCTTGACTTTCGGCACTGCATTCGTCGGTATCAAGGCAGGTCTGATCGCTCTCCCACCAATACTGTTTGCCGGATTGCGCTACGACGTCGGGGCAGCAATCCTTCTCGCATACGTGTATCGGCGTGGTGGCTATTGGCGACCACGTACCCGCGGTGATCTGATGGCAATCGTTATTGCTGGATTGTTCCTCTCAGGATTTAACGCCGCGCTCCTCTTCACGGGACAGCAATATCTCACTACTGGAACTGCTGCAGTCATATTCAGCCTTGTTCCTGTTTTGGCACCACTGTTTGCAATCGTGTTGTTACCCGGTGAAAAATTCGACTTCCTCGGAATGATTGGTATTCTACTCGGATTAGGCGGAGTGGCAATCATTGTTGGGCTGAATTCGATATCCACAACAGGAAACGCGACTCTTCTTGGGGTCATTTTGGTTGGGGGCGCTGCAGTCGCAGTAGCATTCGGAAGTGTGCTTCTGAGCAAAATAGACCGCTCGATTTCGGGAATTAGTATGACAGCGTGGGCACTGGTGCTAGCTGCTGGAGTCGTTCATGGTCTCAGTCTATTGATGGGCGAATCACCGGAAGACGTCACGCTAACGTTTGGAACCCTCGCCGCAATCTTTTGGGTTGGGGTACCTGCAACGGCGGTTGCTTTTCCTGCCTATTACGGCCTCATCGATCGCGCCGGACCGGTTCGAGCGAATCTTATTAGCTATACAGTTCCACTGGTAGCAACGGGGGCGGGCGCGATCGTTCTTAATGAGGTAATTCCTGTTCGAACTGTCTTTGGCTTTGCAGTCATCGTTATTGGCTTTGCTCTGATCGAACGGCAAAATCTTCGAGACGAGATCCGAAGACGACGCGGGGTTCCTGATTCACCTGACCAAGATGAAGAACACGTTTGTGAATCTGCTCCCCGAGGGTGAAGTACAAGCGATTTTATCGCTGTTCAACCCTCGGGAATGATGCCTAATTGGCGCATCAGACAGACGTTGTCCGCATACAAATTGAGGTCAGCGACTCTCCCGTATCAATGCGAAAGGTTCTCGTTGCGCTCGTTGGCGACTTGGATGAATCCGAGTGCAGATTGAGCTTCGGAATCAGTAAGGATGCCACGTTTGACGAGTGTCGTCGTCACGACGTCGTATTCGGTTAGCACGTCATCGAGAACATCGCCGACTGCTTCTTGAAAGCTCTCTTCTGATTCGATTTCCTTGAGGTACTTTCGAAGCGCCTCAATAAGAAGTTCATCGATGATACCGTCTCCATACCTCGCAAGCAGATAATCGATTGTTTCAGACTCGGTCTCGACAACTGCTGCTATGGCATCCAGTGATAGTTGAATGTCGAACTCAACAGCACTGTAGGTTGCAGGCTTCATTTGATCGCGATCAGGAGACCGCTTGATGCAATTCACGACAGTAGTCGTATGTGGAATTCCGAGGTCTTCTTTGAGGGCTGTTACGGTAAACCACTCGTGATCGGCCGCGTAGCTGAGGACGTCGAGTTTTCGGTCGTTTGCCAACTGCTCAAATACGGTTTGAAGGCGTTTCCGTGGGGTAGGGGTATCGTCTGTGACGCTTATACGAGGTTTGTGAATATACGAAACGCTCGTATATCCCTACTCATTTCGCGTTGCCTGCGTTCAGAGAGAAAATTGAGTATTCGGTCATAAGCGGTCGTTGTTCGGTGATAATTGTTGCTGTACAATCAGGGGTCTTAATGTTGTTTACCATCGTTCATCAGAATGACGATGTCCATTCAGGGTACTGATTCGGTGGTTGGGGTATCAGTTCTCCGCAAAAATAGCGTCCGTCTCGCCGAATTCCTTCTCTCTGAACAAATTGTGAAAACAGCCTCGTGGTTCGTAATCGGGAGTGTGTTCGTCGGTCTAGTTACCGCTCGACTCGTCGGAAAATACTACGTTCCAATCGAGGTGCTCATTTTCTTATTCTTGGGACAGAGTTTCTTCATAGTTGGATTCTATTATCTACAACAGGCGACATTCCCTCCGAAATGCCATCCAACAGACTGAAAGACCGCAGAAAAGAGATGGGAAGGAATCCCAATCGATTGTAGTGACTTCCTCGATAACGGACTTCTCCCGCCAGAATCAGTGGTCACTCCTCGGTGTGCAGTGCAAACGCAGTCGTTTCAATTGAAGGTAGTCTCGTTCTAGCTATCTTCGACTGCATCGGCGATACGCTGGAGTTGTCGAGTAACGTCGCGTACCTCGTCGCGGAGTTGCGGACTTCCTTGACGAGTTTCTCATTACCGCCACTTTCGCTCCCACCAGGGGCACCGCCGTGGGGAATTACGATTCAGCTTTACATCACACGTGACGAGTTCACACTAAAATCGAACCCATTCACCGCGGATACGGTTCGGATCGCGGGTATTCCGGGGGCTCCAATTCGGCCATCCAGTCTGGATACGCTCGCCGTTCGGTTCCCCCGAACGAGGAGTCGCCGGACATCGCTGTGATCGCTCGAGCGTCATCCAGACTCCAAACGGCTCCATCTTCATGAAAGAGTCCGTTTACCATCCCTTGGTGACGAAAGTGTAACTCGGAGGCCGGTCGGAGCATAAGCGACCAGAAGAAGTTACCGATATTCGTGGTCTGGAGTAACCGAGCCATAGATGAATAGTCCGGAAACCGTGTTTCGCCGTCAAGATCTGCAAAGAACGACCCACCCGGTCGAATTCGTTGCCACTCGGATAGCCACACGGGTGTGTCGTATTCGGATCGAATATGTTCCGCCTGCCGAAGTACTCGGCGAAAGTGGGACGGCGATTGTGCAAAGTTGTAATGAAATTGTAATACGTCCATTTCCCACTCCAGATAGTTGGTATTGTTCGTGAGACTCGTCGATCCGATCGTCAACGGAACGGAACCACGATGGAGGGTAAATAGCTCGGACATTGCTTTGACAAAGCGTCTGCGTTCGGGTCTCCAGCCTGGTTCGTTCGAGAGTTCGATCGCGAGCAGTCGGGAATCGTTACTGTATCGTCTCATAAACCAGAGGATAAAATCGCGGGGGTTGTCCCAGAGGGCTGGATTCCGCATTGTCCGAGTTGATGGGGAAAACGTCTGCACAGCAGAGTGTAGATCTGAGCCAGTGAGATTATCGAGCGTCGGTTCCTCGCCGATACTGTCGAAAAGCCCGAGGAGAACACGGATTCCGTACCGATCCGCAGTCTCCAAAAAGTGCTCCAATTTTTCGCCGTGTGCCTCGCGATCTTCGAGCCAGTACTCGTAGCTAAGCCAGGTTCGGATCGAATTTAAATTCAGACGTGCTGCGTAACCGAGGTCACGCTCGATGACATCGGAATCATACTCTCGCCACATCTGATAGCGATTGAACGCACGCGTTGGAACGTAGACGGCACCACGGATATCGACAGGTGCGGTGTCTTCGGCCTGAACGTGAGGTCGCGTTGAACCGGCAGAGTGCAGTCGTGGAGGTGCGTATTTCGAATCGCCATCTTCCGACACTTGACGAACTGCACTTACAGCAGAGCCGGTTGTGTAAGTCGTTGCGCTGAGTTCGAGAAACCGACGGCGGCTAAGCCAATCATCCATTCGTATGGGGGGATAGTATACTCAGTTTATAAAGGCTGTTGCCGAGAAAAACAGTGGACGAGTGTCTCCTCAGCGCTCAATTCATAACGACAACTCGAACGATGAGTACGCCGTCGTTTTCGTGTGCGATTCGATATCGGTCACTTCGTTCGAGCGAAAGACGCATTTCGTCGGTCTGGGTAATCGTTTGTCCGCGAACCGAATACTCACCTTTCGGGATATAGAGGTAGTCCGGTTGTCTGGGTTGTAACTGAAGATTATCCGTCAAACACCGGGCAGTATTACACTCGGAGAGGGTAATGTAGGAATCCTTCTGGTGCTGGTATGCTTGCGGTGTCTTCCATTCGACGCCCCACGGACCGACGAGAATCATCCGGTCGGTCTGCTGTGGGAACCATTCTGCGGCATCGCCGAGAACCACGAACTCCGCATCGGCTGGTGTCTCCGATCGCACCCATTCCATTGCTTCGGTGTCTTCGTGATCGATGAACGCTGGCATCGATGGTTGGCTTGCTACCGAGTGACCGCCGACGAACAGGATACCGAGACACGCGAGCAATCCGAGGACGAGCGCCGGAACAGCAACGAGTGATGTGACCGTCCGGCGTGAGTTCCGCAGTCGGGCGTGAATCGTTGGCACGATATCGGTCAACCCGACAGTGAGAATCATAACACCAGGAATGAACGCAAACCGTATCTCGTCCATCAAAAAGATCGAGATACCGAACCAGGTGGGGAGAAAAAACTGCCGTCTAGTAACAAAGTAGTAGAGTCCCAAACAGAGGAGTATATACCACAAAACAACGGCAGGAAAGCTGACGAATGGATCTGAAAGCCGTTCGAGAAACATCGTCGCACCTGCACCCAATCCGCCATGGGTGCCCGCCGCCGATGTGAAAACAGAAACACCGTGAAAGGTAGCAACCTGTACAATCCAGGGGCTTGCAATCGTCAGGCCACTTCCGGCGACGATAATTCCCCTGAGAAATCCCCTGAACGACCGATCTTCGACGAGGAAAAAGAGGAGATAACTCACACCGAAAAAGACCGAATATGTTGGATGTGTTAAAATCATCGCGCCGAAAAGAACTGATGCTGCAGCGAGGGTAAACCGCTGTCCGTAGCGGAATAATCGAATTCCAACGTACAATCCCGTGAGGAGAACCAAGAAAGCAGGTGCACGAACGATTCCACCAGCCGAGAGATGCCACTGAAGTAACGGGGGAGTGACGGCAGCGATAAGCGCCGCAACCCCCGCACGCCGCGACGATGGGAGAAATTCGCGAGCGAGAAAATAGTATGCAATAAAAGCGACAGAGGTGACGACAGTTGGAACTGCACGCGTAATTACGAACGGATGGACACCGACGTCGAGGAGGAGTGCGGTCGCGTAGAACGCGAGCGGAGGATACGCGAAGGGAACACCGCCGTGCGTATATCCAGCCACCTGTGTTGGAAGGGAGTAGTTCTGGGTCACGACGGTCTCGGCCATTTTGAGAAAGAGACCGGCACCGTACGCAGGATACGGATGGGTAAGGAGATAGACGCCGCTCACGAGAAGGGCGGTCGCGAAGATGAAGACGACCCTCCGGTGGCCACTAAAAAGGGTGGATAAGAAACCCTCGTAGAGTCTGCTAAAAATAGCCTCCAATCGTTCACCATATTTGTCAGTATCCGCTCTTGTATTACTCATTATGAATACTCGTCAGTGATTTCTAGAGGATTCCCTAATTGTAATAGGGGTTGTGGCCACCAGTCATTAGTCAACCGATACGTGGTGCGAATATAAAGTAGCCGACCGGACTGCCCACTGCCGGGAAGTTCAAAACATAAAAGACGGTGCCATGATTACCCAACATTTGCCCCAATAGACCAATCATCGATATGCAAATTGATTTATCTACCCTCGATGGCGAATACGAAAATATAAATAAATGGTTGCTGGAGTACCTCTGGCTTACACCCGCTCTTTTCATTTCTGTTCTCGTATACAGTAGCTATCTCGCTACGCACCAGTTTCCGGCCTACGGAGGTGGGCTTTTCCTCTCGATTTCCGAACAGATAGCGAACAACGGATATCAATTCCCTCGCGTCGTCCCCCAGTACACGGCGAGCGGAGTTCCGTTTGCGTATCCGCCGCTGATTTTTTACACCCTTTCGGCGCTCCATGGCGTCCTAGGTGTCGATTTGTTCGTGCTCTCTCGCTATCTCCCGGGAGTGGTCACCATCGCGAGTTTAGTGCCGTTTTATTTGCTTTCCAAATCGTTGTTCCAGACGCCAAAACGAGCGGGGTTGGCAAGTTTCGTTCTCGCGGTGACGCCTGCGTTCGTTCGATGGCACTTTTCCGCGGGTGGTATCGTTCGAGCACCGGCTTTCTTCTTTTCGCTGGCCGGATTGTACACAGCCTTGCGGCTCTGTAAAACTGGATCCCGTCGTTGGATCGTTCCGACGATCGTCTGGTTTACGCTGACCGCACTCACGCATCCGGAATACACCGTCTTTCTTACCATCGGTATCGGCGTGTTTACCGTTCGGTACGCTCCATCGATACGAGGACTCACGGACGCAATCCTCGTCGGTATCTGTGGCGTCATTCTAACTGTCCCGTGGTGGGGGCGGATCATCTCCATCTACAGCGTCGAGAACCTCGTTTCGGCATCGAGTACGCACGGCGGTGTGGGGGGCGGCCTCGGTGTCGTTGTGGACGCGATATTCACACCGCAGCAACTGTCTGCGGGGATTTCACCGTCTCCGAATCTCTACGGCATCGTCCTCCTTTCGCTGTGGTATGCGATTCCGGCTGTTGGGGTCGTGTATTTACTCGCCGACCGTCGCTTCTTTCTTCCGTTCTGGCTGCTCCTCGTCGGTGGGACGACCGGTGAAACCCGATTCATCGCCGTAATCGGGTCACTGGTGACGGCCGTGTTCGTTCTCGACGGTGCCGTGCCGTGGATTGCACAGCGGATAGAGCCGGTCTTATCTCGACAACACACGCTCACTGCGATTCTCCTTGTGCTTTCGCTCCTCGGAGCAAACATCACGACGTTGTACGTCTCCGGGTCGGTGAATGAGTATGAGGGGAGCAATTCGATGCCCTCGTTTATCGATGAACAGGATTACATCGCGATGCAGTGGGTGCAACGAAACATCGATTCGTCTGCCGAATTTATGGTCATCGGCGATACCGCAGAATGGTTTCCGTATTTGGCGAATCGGACAAACGTCGTCGGTCCGTGGGGTGTCGAATGGGAACGAAGTTCGGTCGCATACCAGTGGCAACACACGGCATATCAGCGAATTTCGACAGTCACGAGTGTCGACGATTTAAATGAAAATATCGCGCTTACCGAGACGAATCCGGACTACATCTACGTGCCAAAAGGCACGTACACGGTGTATGGACGCAAGTACCAACAGCAACGAGCATTCATTACGGAACTAAATCGCTCGGACGAGTATCGACAAGTGTACCAAAATCAGGGGGTCGTTATATACGAACGTAAGTCGAACATATCCATCTCGAACAACGACTAAAATTACGCTTCTGCTTCTCAGTCGAACATCGCCAGAATCTTCCGCGTCGTCCGCTCGACATCCCAGGTGGAGGTGAATTCTTGCATCGCACTAGTCAGATCAGCCCGTGATGCAGGTGGGATCGCCAGTCCATGCGCTATCGACGGAAGTTGAGTGTTCGATTTTCGAAAACGGTTAATCTGGCGACGATAGAAGGGGTCGTATTCCGATGCAGGCACATCTTTTCTCGGTGGAACCGAACCTCGATTTTGCGTAAATCGCTGTTGTGCTTCGACCGAACTAACGTATTGCAGGAATTTGAGAAGTGCCGTTTTGGCGGAACTGTGCTTCGAAAATGGGAACGAATCCATACTCAGCAGGTACTGATCGTTCGTCCCGGGAAATGCGGTACAGTTCCAGTCGATTTCGAATTCGAAATCGTCGCTCCGAAATACTGCTGGAGCCCAATCTCCTTGGTGGAGGAAGGCGACGTCCCCGTTTTGGAACTGTCTTGCTGCTTCGAGCCAGTTAGACGAAACGATACCGTCGGGGGACTGTTCATGAAATTCATCGACGAGACCGAGCGACTCCCTCACCGCTCGTTCGTTCGAGCGCATCTTTCCGTTGACAATGTCTTGATGCGTTTCGAAGCCGTATTCACCCAGCAGCACCGATTCCCATAGTTCCAGCGTCGGCCAGACGTTTTTCGTGGCGTGTACGACACCGCTACTATCGGTCGTCTCTTCGACCAATTTTATGGAGTCCATCAGCGCCCGCGGTGTCTGAATGGTGTGTGGATCGATACCTACCTCGTCCATAATTTCGACATTATAGAACAGATTGTTTAAACGGTGGATACTCAGTGGAACCGCAACGAACGATCCGTCGATTTTCGTGAGTTGTTTCGAAATCGGTGAAAATGCGTTCCACCCCATCTTTTGTAACTCCATCCCACTTTGGAGCCGTTGGAGTGCCCCTGCGTCCACGTATGTTCGGAGGTTTTGCCCCGACCAAGATTGCCACGAGTCAGGGGGATCGTTGTCGATAATTCGTTTTTTCACTGTCGTTTGTAGATTGCCGCCTCCCCGACCGGCGACCGTCTGTTCGTTGATTTCTATCTCGGCATGGGAATCTTGAAACCCTTCGAAGAGCGACGTAATCGCGTCTTTTTCAGTGGCCTGGGTCCAAGAATGTTGGATTTCGAGCGACGTCGATTCATCCCGGATTTTTCGCTCCGTTGTCGTTTTATCGACCTCGCTTTGATTCGAAGAGCAACCGGCGAGACTAGCGATACCGACCACGCTCGCTGCAGCCGATCTGAGACACGTGCGACGCGGATACATAGAAGTTATTGCTTAGACAAACAGGTGCTTATGTATTAAACCTCCAGTCTTGTTTCGAGGAGGGTTCTCATTTTTTTGACCACTGGTTCGAAGTTGACATTCTCATCGATCGTTAGAACTCCACCATCATCGTCGACGGCTTCGATCATGGTACCCGTTACGAGAAGCGAGTCGGCGATTGAGTCTCACAGAAAACGTGTTTCGGCTCTTTGCGGCGAGTACCACTTCTTCGTGGAGAAGGATGGCAAAACAACCGTCGATAGCCTCGACCGCCGGGACGCTGAGTGCCAGTGATCGCCGTGGCGAACAATCCGACACGCGGTGCGAGAGCGTCTCAGTAGTGCTCATTTTTGTAGCGGTGGGCACCCGTCAACTATCACGGTAACGAGCCCGCTCTGTACCGTCTCGGCAGCTTCGAGGGCACGGACTGTTTTGTACTCGTGGTCTTCGGAGTTACAGTTGGGAGACCGATGCCGGGTGTACCACCATCTGTCGCGTTTCCACACCCTCAAGGGCACCGTTCTTCCTACCTATCTGCCGAAACGGAGACTGAAGCGAGTGGGAACCAGATCATCTTCAACTTTCAACCTTTGTCGAGCCGTCTATGAACACCCTCTGCTGGATTCGCTGGGGTCAATGGGGTTTTCGCCATTTCTATCTCCGGTCACGTCGTTACAGATGATATCTGTGAACGTACCATTTTTAGGATTTTATCGTTTATACAGTGAAAAACAGAAGACGTAATAAGAGCTATGTTGACAAATATCATAGCAGCAAAAGACGGTGAGAAGGGGAAGCGAGAACCGACACACCTTCTCACAAACTCCCAGCGCAGGATGCCACCAAAGCAGTCACATCACTGTGAATTGTTTTTTGGCGAGATGCTCGTTCTGTTCGCGACCACGGTGACCAACGTCAGTAACTCCACCTCTCCCACAGCTTCTTCCCAGTCAACTCCGTACAAAACGAGTAATGGAGTACCGATACACCGGCAACGCTCACCACAGCTTAGTCGCCGCCTACGAGGCCGACGAACCTCCCTTTCCAGTTCACGAGCAACGGGCCGCCCCTGAAAATTCGCATGCGCGCACTGAACTTTCTCTCCTTCACCGCCTCCTCTTCCCCAGCTGCTGGAACGCCTACGCAGATCACGCCGACCCCGATGACGTTCAAGAGGCCCTCTCCAAACTCGGCGAGCAGCTCATGCGCGGCTGCCGGTTGTATGCTCCTCACACTCATTCTCAGGACTGCATTAGTGCTGTCATCGACGATCTTCCCAATATCAGAGAACGCCTGAAACGCGACGTCGAAGCCGCGTATAAAGGCGACCCTGCTGCGAAATCCTACCTTGAGGTTATCCGAGCGTATCCAGGATTCCACGCTATCGTCGCCCAACGTGTCGCTCATGAATTGTATAAGGAGGGCAGGCAGGAGTACGCCCGCGAACTTACCGAAGCCGCGAAAAGCGATACAGGCATCGACATCCATCCTGGTGCCGAGATCGGAGACCACTTCTTCGTTGACCACGGCACCGGCGTCGTCATCGGCGAGACAGCCACTATCGGTGACTGGTGCCGACTTTACCAGAACGTCACCCTCGGAGCCCTCCATTTTGAAGAAGAGGAGGATACCGACCACGCACTCAAGAAAGGATATAAGCGCCACCCGGATATTGGCGACCACGTCGTCATCGGTGCTGGGACAAACATCCTCGGCGCCATCATTGTCGGCAATCACGTCAGTATTGGCGCAAATTCCTGGATTACCGAGGATATCCCTGCGAACACCACGGTATACGTCTCTAACCATCCCGACCAGGAGCGCAAATCGAACGACTACGAGACCAAAGACTAATCGACCTCACTTTGCTGTCGTGGAGTGAAACCGGTTAATTGGTACTGCGCTCACGGTAGTCGCGCCGGATGCCGTATCCGCACTCTAATGACAGACGAGAGGCGCGATACTAGTGGTCAATTTGCAGAGAAAACGACTGACGACGTCACACGAATGAACAGCCAAATTATCGCTGAGTCTCAACTACCAGTATAATGTCTCGGAACGGTGAGCCAACCGACGGAATGCTTAGAGAAGAGCTAGGCGAGTTCGGATTCTCGGACAAAGAGATCGACGTCTATCTCACTCTCCTCTCCCAAGGCGAAGCGACCACGGGTACCATTTCGGATGACGCTAACGTCACACAGCAAGCAGTGTACACCATCACCGATCGGTTGGAAGACCGGGGCTTAGTTCGCGTTGTCGTGGCCAAGTTGGTTGAGCGCTCCTGCCACGTTAATCGACGTCGTTGTCTTCCCAGCACCACCTTTTTGATTACTCACTGCAATCTTAGTTGTCATACTGCTCTGGTCTAGTTATGATTTCTAAGATAGCATAAAACTACGTCAGACGATACTAGCTGACTCATACCTATCTGAACGGACAGATTGTGACTCTTATCAATTCAAAGGGGTGAATAAACAGCGAGTCGAGCGCCTCACAAGGATCCAATGAAGAGCTTACGACTTCAGTGGTCAATTCATGATTCAGTCTAGGGTAGAGTGAGACGTCACCGTGACAAAAATCGTCCCAAACCGAGTTCGCGACGAGCATGTCTGCCCCACTATTTGAATACTCGGAGGTTCATCAACGCAGATTGTCGCCTTCAGCCCCCGCGGCGCGAATTCGCAGATGTGGTCTTCAATTTCCCCCTCTATTTCTTCCGGATAGTGGCAGAATATATCGACAATACCGTTATCTTCACTCCGGAGCACCTCTAAGGAGTTCCATCTGACATCGGTTCCTGTCCTTCAGATCCGGGAGGGGTCAAGACTTTGCCAGACGCTTCAATAGCCGCGACAAGACCAGTCGCTGAAATCGGGTCGTCCATCTCACGAAGGGTGAGAAATCCCCCTTATATTATCGACTATAGTATAGTTAAAAATTAAACTCATATTATACGTAATCCTTCCCTTTCCTGTTTTCTTCGATTGTAACTTTGAAACCCATTATATAAAATACCTTGCTAATTGTGGGAGAAAGTTATACTCGATGAGTTTTCAAAATGGCTACCCGAATCAGTTGTGAAATTTGAACAATAGAGAAAGCACAAGTCATTCGATAGCAAGGTCGGTCAGCTTGGTATAGCTGAGACGGCCATTCATAATGAAAGGTCTCATCTAGAGTTGCAATCAAAAATAAGCGTGAAGTGTGAGGCGGTCGAAATGCGTTACAGGAATAGTAGTGTAAAGATAGAGATTCCATCACAGCCATGCCAGTTCATTTCTCTCGCCATGAGCGACCACCCTCATCGTATCTACCACCCAATGCGAGAACACAATGTAAAAGAAAGCAGACAAAAAGAGTTTTAGTCGATCAACGCCGACAGTGGTTCCCACATAATGTAGGATAGATAATGATTTGAATGAGTAGGCGCTATTTAAACAAACCTCATCGTCTAGGCGCTTCGATTGGAGACTAGTTCTCCAGAATTTGGCAATTCTGATGGTGGTTGTAGGAGGCGGTGTAGGTAGTAAGCCAGTTCTGCGCCGACTTACTGCCGTTTTAAATTTCGTGACATCGTTCGAGTCGTATGGCAGACGTCTGGCAGAGCTTCTCCCCAAGCTGTTCCGCTTCTCATCAACCGCCACTTGATCGAGGTCGGCGGTGAAATCTTGAATGTAGTCCTCGGCGTAGGTTTTGCACCTCTATTGGATGGTCGCTTGGTTTGGCGTCACCCGGACTACTTGCAGAGCTGGCATCATTCGGTTAGTGAGATCCATATCGTCTGTGCAGAGCCCATTAATATGATTAGCAAGGCTGTCGCGCTCGTTTGGTTACTATGCACGGTCACTACTGCCCGGAATGGGCTCCGTTGTGTAATGTGGGACATGAGCTACGAGCCCAAACAGACACGGAACCCAGCTCTCAGATGACGCTAGATTAACTTAATACCATGTGCGGAAATAGCACTGTTTTTAAATATCTTCACTGGCTCCGAGCTCAATTAGACTTCTATATATCATTTTCCAAGAAGGACGCTTTGACACCCGCCTGTCTTGCTGTAACATCGACGATGTTGCGAAGAATTAGTGTGAGTGTAAGCGGCCCCACCCCGCCTGGGACGGGTGTGATGGCACTTGCCTTTTCTTTGGCGCTCTCAAAGTCGACGTCGCCGACGAGTTCGTAGCCTTTCTTCGTGTCGGAATCCACGCGATTAACGCTGATGTCAATTATCGAGACACCACCTGAGACCATCGACCCGTCGACCAGTCGCGGGACACCAGCAGCTGTCACGAGAATGTCGGCACTATGAGTTTTCGCTGCAAGATCCGTCGTCGCTGTGTGACATACCGTAACTGTCGCATCCCCGCTTGGGCCATGGGCGAGCAACAGGTTCGTCAGCGGCTTGCAAATAGCGGTGTTTCGGCCGATCACAACCACGTCCTGCCCTCTTGTCTTGATATCGTAGGCTGCAAGAAGCTGCAGGACGGCAGTAGGTGTGGCGGGCGTCACCCTTGGGTCGCCGATGACGAGGCGCCCAAGATTCTCAGGAGCGAAGCAGTCGATGTCCTTCGTCGGTGGCACACGGTCTCTGATCGCGTTAGTGTTGACGTGGTCAGGGAACGGTACCTGCACGAAAAGTGATGTTACGTCGTCGTCGGCGCCTAACCGTTCGACCGCCCGGTAGAGTTCCTCTGCTGGCTTGTCCGGTGGGATGTCAACTCGCTTGGTCGGAATTCCGGCCGCCTCGCAGAGTTCGTGCTTTCGGTTCATGAACGCCTTGTCCGCGTCGTTATCGCTCATTAGGACTGTTCCCAGCATCGGTGTGATGCCATGGCTTCGGAGAGTGGCGAGATCCTCACGGACTCCAGCACGCAAGTCCTCCGCGAGTGGTCGCCCCCGCAGTAACGTCGTGGTTGTCACGCGTATCGTGTTCGTCCTACGTAGAGGGGAGGAAAATATCCTTCGTAGGGCGAAAGCCTAACCGATGAAAATCCGTAGCCGATTTACGTCAGCAACTGGATTAGTTTGTGTTCTTCGCTCTTGGGTCGGGTGGTCACTGACATACACCTTCGTGTGATCCGGAATGTCGTCAGTAAATGTAACGAGTGATGTGACAATCGAAGTTCTGAGTTGGTACGACGGAAATGTCGGAGACCGCCTCCTAGACGACGTGAGTCACCTTTGATTGGTGACTCCAAAGATTCGCTTTCAACGGGGGATACATATTTCACGGAGAACTGCGATACCAAACCCGTGAAGACCGAATGTTACTATTGTCGGGGGATAGTGCTCGCAAACGAGGCCGACGACATCCTGTTGGATGATCACGCGGATCACTCCGTGTACATGCACAAACAGTGCGGGAAGAGTCACGATGTCATCGAGGAACGGACGGGCTCGATTGTGGCCGTCGAGATTACTTGTCCGGAATGTGGGGCTGTCGAAACACGCCAGTGATCATCGCCCGGAAATGGAGCCGAGTTTTCCCAATGGAGGAGTACGGCTGATCGAGCGAAGCGATTGTGAAGCGTTTCGTCGTTAGCATCGCAAACCGTTCTACCGCGGCTCTGACCCGTCACCGAGATATGACTACGGTTTTTAGGGGAGATTGACGGGAACCCCCGATTGTAGACTCGCCGCTTTGACGGTGTTGTACATGAGCATTGCGATGGTGAGGGGCCCCACCCCGCCTGGGACGGGTGTGATGGCACTGGCTTTCTCTCTGGCGCTCTCGAAGTCAACGTCGCCGACGAGTTCGTAGCCTTTCTCCGTGTCGGCGTCGACGCGAGTGATGCCAACGTCGATCACGGTTACGTCTTCCGAGAGCATCTCGCCATCTATCATCTCTGGAACGCCGGCGGCGGCGACAACGATGTCAGCACTTCGAGTCTTTGCAGCGAGATCGGCCGTCCGGGAGTGACAGATTGTCGTCGTCGCATTGCCACCCTCATCTCGCTGAATGAAGAGATTCGCCATGGGTTTGCCAACAATGTCAGACCGGCCGACGACGACGGCGTTCTTACCCTCCGTATCGATATCGCAGGCGGCCAGTATCTTCAGTATACCGTGTGGGGTACAGGGTTTATACCGGGCATTTCCTGCAACTAGTCGCCCGACATTCTCTGGATGAAACCCGTCGACGTCCTTCATCGGATCGATGCGCTCTAGAACGGTTCGTTTATCGACGTGGTCGGGAACGGGCATCTGGACGAGAATACCGTGGACTGCTGGATCCTCGTTCAATTGGTCGATTCGGTCGAACAGAACGTCCGCTGGCTCGTCTGGATCAATCTCGTGATGAATACCCTCGATACCGATCTCCTTGCAGGCCTGCTGTTTCATCGAGACGTACGTCTCGCTTCCCCCATCGTCACTCATCAGCACTGTCGCCAGTCCTGGCGTCACACCCTCGTCGTCCAACCGGTGTGTACATTCCCTCACGTCGGCTCTGATTTGATCTGCGATCTCGTTACCATGGATTATCGTAGTCATTGGTAGTGTGGTTGCTGTCGTGAGTGTCGCTATCCGGGTTCGTCCTCGACATTGTTCGAGTGAGGTCAGGCGCTAACGTCCTTTTTTGGCAGTAAACTGCCAATCGCACTCTCGATTTCAATCTCGGATTCGAATGATATAGTTCAGGGCGCGGAATAGTTAACCTATTGAAGTGGAACGAATGGCCATCACCAGGTGGTCGTTTATTCGTGGGTTACCCCATCACGACTGCATCCGAATCGGTGACCCTCGCAAGATTTTTGTCGGAACTACTACGAGGTGTAGACAACGGTATCGAGGGCCGAACTTCGGTTCTCTCAAGAACCAGTACATGAATGAGATCAGCATCATTACGAAAGAAGAATCGTTCGTGGAGACTGCAGTGTCTGCACCACCCAATGTTCGAACACCGGTTGAAGTTCGCCTCACCGTCTCGGATCCGTTCGATGCGTATCGCCGCGCCCGCGACCCCGACACCGACGGGTTCTATCTCGAAACCACCGGCGGGCAGTCAGGATGGGGTTACTTTGGCGTCGCGCCGGTCGAACGCCTGCAAGTGAATGCGAACGCAACATCCCTCGACGATACTAGTTCCAGCATTGAAGCCATCGACTCGTTGCTCGAGCGAGAACAGCTCGTTCGCGGGGATTGTGACGTTCCGTACCCCTGTGGCGCGTTCGGGTGGTTGTCCTACGATGTCGCGCGAGAACTGGAAGATCTGCCAGCGTCGACGGTTCGTGATGGACTCCCGCGACTCCAGCTCGGAGTGTTCGACTGCGTTGCTGCCTGGGAGGAACCACACGACGGCGACGCCCAGATCCACGTCACTGCGTGTCCCATCGTCGGAAAGTCACCAGTTGCGGCCTACGAAGAAGGCCGCAAGAAAGCAACAGCACTCGCCGAGGCAGCGCTTCACGGGGAGCGGCACGTTCAGTCATCTCCGACCCCGAACCGGGAGGCAACGTTCGAGAGCGAGTGCGGTGAGTCGGCGTTCGCAGACCGCGCTCGGACGATCAAGCGGTACATCCGGGACGGTGACACGTTTCAGACGAACGTCTCGCATAGGTTGGTAGCGCCTGCGGCGGTCAATCCGGTCGAAACCTTCGATGCGGTACGACGAGTGAATCCTGCGCCGTATTCCGGACTACTAGAGTTCCCAGACATCGACCTCGTCAGTGCCAGTCCGGAGCTGCTACTCGATGTCGAGGGAGATCGGCTGCTCACCGAACCAATCGCCGGAACCCGCCCCCGTGGAGACACACCCGATGAAGATGCAGAGTTGGAACGTGATCTCACCACCGACGAGAGAGAACGCGCAGAACACGCGATGCTCGTCGATTTAGAGCGCAACGACCTCGGAAAGGTAAGCAAGTACGGGAGCGTCGACGTCGCGAAGTATCGCCGCGTCGACCGCTACTCGGAGGTGATGCACCTCGTCTCGCTAGTAGAAGGACGATTGCGAGACGGTATGGGTGTGGCCGACGCAGTCGCCGCGATGTTTCCGGGAGGGACGATAACCGGCGCACCGAAGCCCCGAACGATGGAGATAATCGACGAAGCCGAGACGACCCGTCGTGGACCCTATACGGGGAGCATCGGCGTGTTCGGCTTCGATGACCGAGCAACATTGAACATCACTATCCGGACGCTGGTTCATCACGAAGGCGAGTATCGGCTCCGCGTCGGAAGCGGTGTGGTTCACGATTCAGTGCCTGAGAAAGAGTATCAGGAGACGCTGGACAAGGCACGAGCGCTCGTAACAGCCGTCGACGAGGCGCTCGGCGAGCAGGGATCGTTTGCCGTCGAACATAGCACCGACGCGATGGAGGGAGTCCGATGATACTCATCATCGACAATTACGACTCGTTTGCGTACAACCTCGTCCAGTACGTCGGGGAGTTCGACGATGTCATTGTGCGACGCAACGACGAGATCGATGTGGCAGGGATTCAGGATCTGAATCCCGCCGGTATCGTGGTCTCTCCCGGACCGGGGACGCCGGAAGACGCCGGCGTCTCGGTCGAGGTCTTCGCCGAAACGGAGTATCCAGCTCTCGGCGTCTGTCTCGGTCACCAAGCGCTGTGTGAAGCGCACGGAGCATCGGTCGTGCACGCTCCCGAGGTGGTTCACGGCAAGCCATCCGAGATTCGCCACGACGGAATTGGTTTGTATGATGGTGTCGACGACCCGTTCGAAGTAGGCCGCTACCACTCGCTCGCCATCGACGACGACGATTTGCCAGCAGAACTCACACAGACGGCTCACACCAACGACGAGCAGGGCGTCGTAATGGGTGTCCGGCACGCTGACCGCCCCCACGTTGGCGTCCAATTTCACCCCGAAAGCATCCTCACCGATGCCGGAAAGCGTATCGTGAAGAACTTTTGCACGTCCATCGCCAGCGACTGAATTACGACGCAAACCCGGCAACCGACCACCACTCGCGTCTCCTCCGGTGAATGGAGTCTCAGTGGACTGTTCTTTCCAGGGTTATATAGTTCGGATGAGAAAACCCGCGACTTAAGTCGTGGGTGGCCCTCACGAGAACGAGTACAGATTTGGCCCTCAACCAGTAATAAATCTGCCATAGCGTGGAAGAAGCATCGAGACGGCCGGGATTTAAGAAACGTGGGCAAAAAGTGGTGGACATGAAGCGCACCATCAGCACTGATGATGCTCCAGCCGCGGTTGGCGCGTATAGTCAGGCGACGACGAACGACGACATCCTCATTACGGCCGGACAATTACCACTGACGACCGACGGGGAACTGCTGGCCGACGAACCCGTCGGCGAGCAGACGCGGCAGTGTCTTAGAAACGTCGAAGCGATTCTCGAATCGGAGGGGCTCGCGCTCGATGACGTTCTAAAGACGACTGTCTTTCTCAACGACATCAATGACTTCGACGAGTTCAACGAGGCTTACAGCGAGTTCTTCCGGAACGATCCCCCGGCACGGAGCGCCGTCGGTGTCGGTGCGGTACCGAAGGGCGCAGCGGTGGAGATCGAGGCCGTCGCAACGGCCGAATAGCGACTGAACCGTCCATTCTCGCCGCAGTGGATCACCGCAATTCCATCTGTTCGGCTCGCTCGACAGCGAGGTCGGTGATCTCCCCGATGTCGCTGGCGGAGCGGTCGGCGAGCACACGCGACAACATGCCGAGTTGGATCGCTGCGGCCACACCGAAGCCCCATAGACAAGCGACTGTAAAGAACGCACAAGCATCACGAAACGGGGCCACTGATCAAGTATGAGGAGGTGTTGGAGATATAGCGGGTAGGGCTGTGTTGTTCGGTTCTCAGAACAGTCCGGTGATGTTGCCGTCTTCGTCGATGTCCATATCGGCAGCGGCGGGGTCGGCCGGGAGTCCCGGCATGGTCAGCGCGTCGGCCGTGAGCGCGACGAGAAACCCAGCACCTGCTGAGGGGTATATCTCGCTGATTTCGAGTTCCCAGTCCTCCGGCGCACCCTTCTGACTTGAGTCGTCGCTCAGCGAGTGGAACGTCTTTGACATGACGACGGGATAGTCGTTAAAGCCGAGTTCTTTCATCCGCTCAATGTCGTCTAATGCACTCCCAGTGTATTTCACGTCGTCCGCACCGTACACCTCCGTCGCGACCGTGTGTATTTTTTCCTCGATCGAGTCATCGTCATCGTACAGCATCTCGAAGTCGTCCTCGTCGCTGACCTCGACTGCATCGACGACGTTCTCAGCGAGATCGACGCCGCCTTCGCTACCCTCGGCGAAGACGGTCGACTCTGCGGCTCTGACGTCCAGGTCGTTCCGGCAGTGATCCAAAACTGCCTGAACCTCCTCGTCGGTATCATCGGGGAAGCGGTTGACCGAGACGACGACCGGAACGCCGAATTTCTGGAGGTTCCGGGCGTGCTTGTCGAGATTTTCGAAGCCCGCCTCGACGGCGTCGACGCCAGCTTCGCCGATTTCGTCGTAGTCCACCGGCCACTGATCCAGTCCGTGGTACTTGAGCGCACGGATGGAAGCGACGAGCACGACCGCGTTCGGGGTCATATCCCCCATTCGGCAGACGACATCCATGAACTTCTCCGCGCCAAGGTCAGAGCCGAACCCAGCCTCAGTTACGAGGTAGTCGCCCATCCCGAAGGCGGTCTTATCGGCGATGAGCGAATTCGTCCCATGGGCGATGTTCGCGAATGGCCCGCCGTGGACGAATGCGGGCGTCCCCTCGATGGTCTGGACGATGTTGGGCTTGATCGCGTCCCGGAGTAGCATCGTGACGGCGCCGGTCGCGTCGATGTCGTCTACCGTGATCGGTTCGCCATCCTCGTTGTATGCGACGATGATGCGAGCAATGCGCTCTTTGAGATCGGCAAGGTCGGTGGCCAAACAGAGGACGGCCATCAGCTCAGACGCCGCGGTGAGGAGGAACCCATCTTCGCGCGGTGTCCCACCGGTTTCGCCGCCGAGTCCAATCACCGTCTCTCGAAGCACGCGGTCGTTCATGTCGAGTGCACGATTCCAAGAGACGTCGTTGACGTTGATGTCCAACTCATCGCCCTGTGAAATCTTGGCATCGAGCATCGCCGCGATGAGATTGTGTGCCGAGGTGAGCGCGTGTAGGTCGCCAGTGAAATGGAGGTTGATATCCTCCATCGGAAGAACCTGCGAGCGGCCACCGCCAGCTGCGCCACCCTTGACGCCGAATACCGGTCCAAGCGACGGTTCGCGAATGGCGATCATCGCGTCCTCGCCGATGTGGTTGAGTGTCTGTCCGAGACCGACGGTCGTTACGGTCTTTCCTTCGCCCTTTGGAGTCGGCGTCATCCCCGTCACGAGCACGAGGTTGCGTTCCTTGTTCTCAGCTTGCTGGCGAAGACGGTCGATAGCGTGATGTTTGACCTTTGCCGTGTATTCGCCGAAATACTGGAGATCGTCGAGACCGAGGCCCCACGGTTCGACTAACTCCCAGATCGGTTCCATATCGGTCGACTGTGCTATCTTGTAGTCCGTTGGGATTGGATCTTGGCTCGAATCCGATACAGGCATCGTGCTCAGAGATTTATCGCATCACGGTAAGAGTATTGTCATATTTGTTAAGGTTGGGATAGGATGTGTTTGCGGTCGTCAGGAGAACGGGGAACGTCGCTCATCATATATCCTAAATGATGTATAGAGGTTCGATGTTTTAGTCGTGTCCAATTGGCTGGAAAATAGAATCAGCCGTTACAGTCCCTCAAAAGTGATCAACGACTGCTGAATCGTCAGTAGAACCGGCTTCAGTGCAAGGTTCTAGTGCTACGAGTGCCGAACTCGGCGGTGAGTTCGTCGTTAAGTTAATCAGGTCACCGATGTGGATATGTATCATGGAGTATCATGAAGCGGCTGATGTTTTGACGTCCCTACAACGGCGTCGTCCCGAATTCGGGACGGAGACGACGGCCAGAATGCTCTCTCACTTTGGAAATCCACAAGCGAATGTCGACTTCGTGCAAGTCGCCGGTTCCAACGGCAAAGGGAGTACAACGTGTATGCTGGAAAGCGTGCTTCGAACTGCTGGTCTGGATGTGGGACTATTTACTTCCCCGTGTCTGAACGACTTTTGTGAACAGATCCGCGTCAATGGGAGACCCATACCGAAAGAGCAGATCGCGGAATACGTTGAGCGCATCAATCCCTGTCTCGAGCAACTTCGGATAGATGATGATATGCCGACACACTTTGAAGTTCTCACCGCACTCGCTATCCACCACTTCGGTGTCGAAGACGTCGACATCGCAGTCCTTGAGGTCGGTATCGGTGGCCGCTACGATGCGACCAGCGCGATCGATCCGATTGCGAGTGCGGTTACAAGCGTTAGCCTAGAACACACCGATTTGCTCGGAGAGACGGTGGAGGAGATTGCACGCGACAAAGCTCAGGTTGCACCGACCGGGACACCACTCGTCACAGGGGCAGACGGGGCAGCGTTGGAGGCCATTCAGTCGGAGACCGACATTATCACGGTTGGTACAACTGACGCGGACGTTATCGCGGTCGAGAACGGGATGCAGTCTGACGTCGAGAGCGACGTATCCATTACGGGGGCCGATTGGACACTGGAAGCCAACCCTTCACTGCTTGGCCAGCATCAAGCGACGAACGCCGGCGTCGCCGCGGCCCTCGCCCGACAGGTCGCTACGGTCGACGCATCGACGATAGCCAAAGGACTCCGTAAGGCAACATGGCCGGGACGGTTCGAGATAGTCGCTACCGAACCGATGGTCGTCCTCGACGGATCCCATAACCCGGGAGCGACCGCAAAGCTGAGCGGCCTGCTCGGACGTTACGACTACGACGATCTGCACGTCGTCTTCGCCGCGATGGCGGACAAGAATTACGAGCGGATGGTTTCGGAACTTCCGACTGTCGATACCGCCTTCGCCACACGCCCTGACGTCGATCGCGCTGAGGACGTCGCCGTACTGGCCGACGCCTTCGACGGTCAGGCGAACACGGTCTATCAGGTCGAGTCCGTTCTGGAAGCCACAGAGCGAGCGCTCACCGTGGCTAACGATACGGACTTCGTACTCGTCGCTGGCTCACTGTACGCTGTCGCAGAGGCGCGAGATCGGTGGACACGATTAGTCGTCCCGAAAGATTGCGGACGGCGGGCAAACGAGCGGACGGTGTTTTCGGGGACTAAATTCCCTGCGGTAACGGCCAACCATCTCGCTCATCGGATTCTCACGACCTCTCTACGACGCGACCAGGCCAAGCAAGTTGATCAGCGCCTTACGGCCATCGGCGGTACGTGCGTGCGCTCTGAGACAGGTGCACCTGAGAAGCTCGTTGCGACGGGTCTCTCAGGGACAGTAACCCAGCTTCGTGAACTGGCCGACACCATCGAAACTGATGGTCTGGGGTTACGACATCTCGCACGACAACTCAAGACGACCCTCGATGGGCCAACACCGGACGACCCATTGGACACTGATAGGACGGCCGTGATGGGGATCTTGAACGTCACCCCGGACAGTTTCTACGACGGTGGGGAATACGACAGGCTCGACAAAGCGGTCGAGCGTGCCGAACAGATGGTCGCCTCAGGTGCGGATATCGTGGATGTCGGCGGGGAGAGTACTCGACCAGGTGCTGATTCAGTTTCCGTCAGTGAGGAGATCAACCGCGTCGTACCCGTCATCGAATCGATCTCGTCGCTCGATGTCTCCATCTCTGTCGACACGCGGAAAGCCGCCGTCGCGGAAGCCGCACTCGACGCCGGGGCTGACATCGTCAATGATGTGTCCGGCCTCGCTGATCCGGAGATGCGGTTCGTCGTTGCCGACCACGATGCGCGATTGATTCTCATGCACAGCCTGTCAACGCCCGTCGACCCGACCCGAACCGCAATCTACGATGACGTGGTCGAGGATGTCCTTCACGAACTCGCCGAACAAATATTGTTGGCGGAACGAGCGGGAATCGACCGGGAACAGATTATCGTCGACCCAGGCTGTGGGTTCGGTAAAGACGCGGCCGAGTCGTTCGACCTGGTCAACCGCCTACTGGAGTTCCGCGCACTCGGCTGTCCGGTAATGATCGGTCACTCTCGGAAATCCATGTTCGACCAAGTCGGCTATCAGAGCGGAAAGAGACTTCCCCCGACGTTAGCAGTGACAGCGATGGCAGCCGAACGAGGGGCCGACGTAGTTAGAGTTCACGATATCCCGGAAAACGTGGCCGTGATTCGGACAGTCGCTGCCACGAAAAACGTGTGATCCGGGTATCTCGGACTCTGGACAATTAATTATAGTTCTCGTCCTTTTGATCACCGAGACTGTTTTATCCATCAAACACGTCATGTATTTAAACAAATTTGTTCAGCTTCGGTGGATGTCGGCATTTTCATAATCATAACCACACCGATTTCTACGGCTCGAACGTGACCTATATAAATAGGAGGAATTATTAACACTGTCTTTTATTACTTTCTCCAAACCAAATCCACAGGTATGCCAGAGAGCAACGACCACCCCAATCATCCGAGTGTCGATCAGTCGGATCGTGTATTACCGAGAAATCTGCGTCAGACTGGTGACCCCGGCATCGAGATGCTGGTCTCCACGCGCGTTCGAAAATCTCCTTTCTTCGATAAATCCTTCAACGAGGAGGGAGCCTGGCGGTGTACGGTCTATAACCGAATCTACCACCCTCGTGGTCTCGTCGAGCCGGAGGACGGCGGTGCGATGGCCGAATATGAGGCGCTAACCGAGAAGGTAACGTTGTGGGATGTCGCCGTTGAACGGCAGATTCGCGTGAAGGGATCGGACGCCGAAGCGCTCACTAACTACGTTATCACTCGGGATGCGACCGAAATCGAGCCGATGCGCGGTAAGTACGTCATCCTCTGTAACGAGGATGGTGGTATCCTGAACGATCCGGTATTACTACGCATTTCGGAGGACGAGTTCTGGTTCTCTCTCTCCGACTCCACACTCATGCAGTGGTTGCAGGGTGTCAACGTCGGCAAGGACTTCGACGTTGAGATCGACGAAATCGACGTTGCACCGATGCAGATACAGGGTCCGCTGTCCGAAGATGTGCTGATCGACGTTGTCGGTGAGGAAGTCAGCGAAATCCCGTACTACGGACTTATGGATGCTGAGATTAATGGTTGTCCGGTGCTGGTGAGCCAGACCGGGTTCTCGGGCGAGAAGGGGTTCGAGATTTACGTGAAAGACGCAATGGAAAACGCCGAGCGCGTCTGGGATCCGGTCATGGAATCGGTCAAAGACCATGGCGGAATGCAGATCGCACCCGGGCATCATCGTCGCATTGCGGCGGGTATCCTCTCGTGGGGGCAGGACATGGATCACGAAACCTCTCCGTTCCAAGTTAACCTCGGGTATCAGGTGCCGAACAACAAGGAGGCAGACTACATCGGCAAAGAGGAACTCGAACGGCAGAAAGAGCTGGTAGATGACGGTGAGTTCCCGTTCAACCACAAGCTAGTGGGTCTGAAAATGGCCGGCGAACCTATCCGGGACTACGCACCCGACTTCTGGCTCATCTCCGATCCCGAGTCGGGTGAGGAGTGCGGCTACATGACGTCACCGTGGTGGAACCCCGACCTGGAGACGAACATCGGACTCGGGTTCGTCCCGGCAGACAAACTCCGGTCGGAGACCAGCGTGCCGCTCAACGATGAAATTTACGAGGAAGATCTCGATATCGAGTTCGAGGTACACCTACCGGACGAGTACGCTGAAGATGAGGACGAGCCAGTGTACGCTACTGTGGCACGGGTTCCGTTTAAAGAATCGGTCAATCCGAGCGCGCGCGAACAGGCCAAACTGAACGCAAAGAAGGAAGCAGAAGCTGAAAGCAGCGACGACTGATCGACCGTAGGCACCCGAGCCGAACAACTGCATTATATTTTCTACTTAGCATGGGTTGATGGGCAGTACATTCTGCAGATTCACCTTCGGCTTCTTGCTGATCCAAGTGTCGGGCATTGATCTCCTCCACGCTCTAAAAGGCGTGGCGGTTCACATAAAAACAGCACGGGGGGTCCACACTTCAGTCGTGGGGAGCTGACAACAGAACTAATCTCGGACGACCCCGTCAGTCGTAGAGTGGGTACTCGTCCGTGAGTTCGTCGACGCGGGCGCTAACGTCGGCCATGACGGCTTCGTACTCGGGGGCGTCGATGACGTCGTAGATAAGATCGGCGACCTCGCGGCAGGCTTCCTCATCGAAGCCACGAGTCGTGAGCGCCGGCGTGCCGATACGGATACCCGAAGGATTGAAGGGGGATCGCGTCTCGCCCGGCACAGTGTTTGCATTCAAGACGATGCCAGCGTCCTCAAGTGTCGTTTCGACCTCTTTCCCCGTAGTGTCAGGATGGGACGGCCTAAGATCCACCAAGACGAGGTGGGTGTCCGTGCCGCTCGAAACGAGATTAAGACCGTGCTCTTGCAGACGGTCACCGAGCGCCTTCGCATTAGCGACGGTCTGTTCGGCGTACTCGTCAAACGAGGGGTCGAGGGCCTCGCCGAACCCGACCGCTTTCCCTGCGATGTTGTGCATCGCTGGTCCGCCCTGTGTACCAGGGAACACCGCGCTATCGACATCGTCGATGTGTTCTTCGCCGCACATGATAACACCGCCGCGACCGGCGCGAATGGTCTTGTGCGTCGAGCCGGTAACGAAATCCGCCACACCGACGGGCGATTCGTGAACGCCCGCGGCGACTAATCCAGTGATATGTGCGATATCGGCTACGTGATAAGCATCGACGACATCCGCGGTCGCCTGAATGCGCTCGAAGTCGACCTCTCGGGGATACGCTGAGTACCCGGAGACGATGATATCCGGTTCGAATTTTTCGGCCGTTTCGTGCAGTCCCTCGTAGTCGAGGTATCCCGTCTCAGGATCAATCTCGTATTGCTCGACATCGTAGATCTGACCGGCGAAGTTGGCAGGGTGGCCGTGTGAGAGGTGACCACCGTGGGTCAGATCCAGGGAGAGGATCTTGTCACCAGGTTCTAGCATCGCTAGATACACGCCCATGTTCGCTTGTGAGCCCGAGTGCGGCTGGACGTTGACGTGGTCTGCGTCCCACAGTTCTTTGGCTCGGTCGATGGCCAATTGCTCGATTTCGTCAGCATATTCACAGCCACCGTAGTATCGCTCCCCCGGATACCCTTCGGCGTAGTTGTTGGTGAGTTCCGAGCTCTGGGCCTCCATGACCGATTCTGAGACGTGGTTTTCGCTCGCGATCATCGCCAGCGTATCGTCTTGACGAACGCGTTCGGCCGTGAGGTACTCAGCGACGGTTGGATCAGTCTCGCGGATGGTGTCGTACTTCATGAGTAGCATACCGACCCGGATATAGAATAATTTATCTTCGACAGAAGATGATAGATTGTCGACTAACTGTGTTTGAGGCTACCACAGTATGACAGGTCTATCACTGTTCGTGAATACGGTCGATGGAATAGCAGCACAGAACTAGCACTCCATAACTTCGTGTACCTGTCCGAGGCTACTTTTGGATTCGATCGCGACGCCACGATTCCGTGTCTGCCGTTTGGTTGAATGTGTAGATGTGGATACCACGGATGTTGAACGTCGGATCGTCAATATACGGTGCGAGAACGTCGACGAGTTCGTTTGGTCTGTATTTTCCGCGCGAGCTAATGACTTGGCGCACGAATCCAAGAATGCCAGTAGTTTTTCTAAGGAATTTAATCGAGTCGCCGACGCCGACTTTCTGAGAGATGTCCATCAGTCGCTGGTACTTCATCACGCCCGGAATACCAATTTCGACGGGGAGATCAACGCCTCGGTCACGGATGTTTTCGATCCACTCAAGAACGGCCTCCGGGTCGTAGCAGAGTTGGGTAACAATATAGGTTGCGTATGGCTCTTTTTTGGCCATCGAATCCGTCAGTGTCTTTTCGTCAAGGAAGGAATGACCCTCCGGATATCCAGTGATACCGACCTCGTCGAATGAATATTCGGTCTCTTCGAGTGACCTAAGCAATTCGTGGGCTGACTCAAATTCCCCGGCTGGCTCCTCACGATCCCCACCTGGAACGAAAATATCTGTGACACCAGCGACGGTTAGCCGATGCGCAATGGCTTCGAGATGCTCTCGGTCGGTGACGTAGCGTGCAGCGATGTGAGGTACGACCTCATACCCCTGTTCAGCCGCTTGTTCAGCGCGTTCGACCGTCCGTTCGATGCCGAGTTGCGGTGATGTGGTGATGGCAATGGTCGCATCGTCGGGCAAGTGTGTTATCTCGTCATCAAAACTGTCGAACGGCATCAATTCATACCGTGCGCCGGTGAGGAGTATTTCGACATCCTTTTGTTCCGTATCGGAACGCAATCCTAAGGACATATCTTACGCAGATATGATGCTTATGGAGGTACTTTTGTCTATGGGTGTCTCTGAAAACACATTTAAGTGGATAGCAGAAGTCGTGCCATCGATCCAATCGCTGCAAATCCAATTTTAACTGTTTTCACCGACCCGCGAAGGTGATTTGCAGATGTTTTTAGTTGTTTAGATGACGGCTCTCACCAAACCCATCTCTATTTCTGCAAACTCAAACTGAAACACCTCGTACAATTGGAGGAACGTGACCATCCGAGGCGGTAACTATATTGCAAACCTCGATCACTTTTGAACCAGATTTATGGATACGACAGACAGCTTGCCGACCCAAGCCGACACCGTCATCGTCGGTGCCGGCATCGTCGGCTGCAACATCGCGTATCAGCTGACAGAGCTTGGCAGAGAGGATGTTGTCGTCGTCGACCAAGGACCGATGCCCACTACCGGTGGCTCCTCGTCCCACGCGCCTGGAATAATGTTCCAGACCGCCGATTCAAAGATCCTCACAAAATTCGCAAATTACAGCCGAAAACTGTACTCTACACTCGAGGGTCAAGACGGTGAGCAGGCCTACAACGAGGTCGGGGGCATCGAAGTGGCGCGAAGCGAAGAACGAATGGACTTCCTTCGACGTCGCGTCGAGTGGGGGAAAGCATGGGGTATAGAGGATCCGCAGTTACTCTCACCTGCGGAAGTCACCGACCACCTCCCGCTGGTGAACGAGGACGAGATCCTTGGGGGCTACTACTCGCCGACTGACGGCCAGGTCTCCGGTGTCATCGCCTGTGACGCGCTGGCTCGGGAAGCAATGGATCGGGGCGCTAAGTTCGTCCCACACACACGTACTACGGACGTCAAAGTCGAGAACGACTCGGTGCAGGCAGTTGTTACGGATAACGGCACTATCGAGTGCAACGAGGTGGTCATCGCAACGAACATCTGGGCTCGACAGCTTGGTGAGAAACTCGGCGTCCACTTGCCTGTCGCTCCCGTCGAACATCAGTACACGATAACCGAACCGCTCGATGAAATGAGAACCAGTGCAGTCGACATCAGCAACCATCCGCTGTTCGAAAATTATCACAACGTCTCCGGCGAGAAAGCAAAGCGCCTACTCATTGGGCCTGACAGGCCTATCCTACGGGATCAGGATAATGCGATGTACTATCGGACACACGGGGATGCCTACGGCATCGGCTCGTACAATCACGAACCGATCGTTCCGAACCCCCAGGAACTTGGAGGCAACGACCCAGATGGCGAACAGGGGTCGGTTCACGATTTTACCGACTACCACATGAACAACGCGACGCATCCGGATCGCCCGGACAAACCTCCGCGACAGGCCAGTGACGAATTCATCCCAGCCACGGCCGGCAAGGATTTCGAATTCAAGTACAACGGGATGTTCGCCGAATCGCCGAACGGCCTGCCCGTAATGGGGCCGGTTCAAGAGTACGATGGACTCTGGACTGCGGCGGCCATCTGGGTCACTCACGCTGGCGGTGCCGGAAAAGCCCTCGCGGAGTGGATGGAGAACGATGTCCCGCGCCTGCCCGACGGTTCCATCGACCTCGCACATGCCGACGTCAACCGGTTTGATGCCCACGAGGGAAGCTGGGACTATACTCACGATATCGGCGGCGAGGAGTATCGCATCGTCTACAACATTATGCATCCCAAGTGGGTGTGGACTGACAAACAGCGGAATATTCGACGGACGCCGATGTACCACACTCACAAGGAGTACGATGCCGAACTGTGGGCCGAGGCCGGCTGGGAGGAACCGCAGTGGTTCGAGTCGAACGCTGATTTGCTGACTCAATACGGTGACCAAATCCCCGAGCGCGACGGTTGGGGGGGCAAATACTGGTCGCCCGTCGAGGGAGCAGAAACGTTGCACGTCCGCAACGAGGTCGGTCTCCACGACATGACCTCGTTCAACAAAATGGAGGTCGTCGGGAGTGATGCTGGAGAGTTCATCCAGCATCTTTGTACGAATAACATGAAAATTGAGATCGGCGAAGTCAAGTATACCTTGATGTGCAACGAAGGCGGCGGCGTACGAGCGGACATCACCGTCACGCGGACGGACGAAAATCGCTATCTCCTCCTCACGACGGGTCGCGAGGTCGGAAACAACCACGTCGCGTGGGTTCGCGACCAGGCTCCGGAGAACGTCGTCGTTAACGATGTCACCTCCAGTTTGGCCGCGATGGTCTGCACCGGGCCGAGCGCCCGGAAGGTGCTCTCCAAGATCGCCACCGTCGACCTCTCGGACGACGCTTTCCCGTTTTTCACGAGCCAGCAGTTCTTCGTGAAGAACGTACCTGTTACTGCATTGCGTGTCTCCTACGCCGGGGAACTCGGCTGGGAGCTGTATACGCCCACCGAATACGGCGAGACGCTCTGGAACCACATCCTAGAAGCCGGCGAAGAGTACGACATCCGACCGTATGGAAACGGTGCGCTGAACGCTCTGCGCATCGAGAAGGGGTTCCGGTTGTGGGGGGAGGATCTCCACATCGAGCACAACCCCTTCGAGGCTGGTCTCGGCTGGGCGGTCGACCTCGATACCGAATTCATCGGCAAGGAGGCCGTCGCCGCGGCTGCCGAAGGCGACAATATCGACCACAAAGTCGCCTGCTTGACCGTGGATGACGAGGACGCGGTAGTACTGACCGATCGGCCGGTGCTCGACGGGGATGAGACCATCGGGTACGTCCACAGTGCCGAGTACGGATACACCGTTGGTGCCTGTGTCGCGTACACGTATCTCCCTCCCGAGTACGTTGAACCCGGAAATGAGGTAGAGATACTCTATGAGGGAGATCGGTACGGCGCAACCGTTCGTGAAGAACCGTTGATGTCCTGACGTTCGCACCCGGCGGTTACCGACTTCGGAGACCGAATCAATTCGTATTCCCCATCTGTTAAGTTGTGGTTCGAATCAACAAGTTCTCACGGCTTTTGTCGCTCAACTCGATGAATCCTGAAACGGACGAAATTCCGGGATAGAAGCGTTCTAACACCAGTTAATGATACACATAACAAATCTTCACCGGTGTATTTAAGATAGTGACAGTTACACTCCAGCATGAAAGATATGAGTGCCACGGATCTTCCCTCACGATCGGCGACCGTCATCATCGGAGCCGGTGCCGTCGGGTGTAGCGTCGCATACCACCTATCGGAACTCGGCACCGACGATATCACCGTCATCGATCAAGGCCCGCTGCCGGTCACCGGCGGTTCGTCAGTTCACGCACCGGGAATCATGTTTCAGACATCACCGTCGAAGATCCAGACGAAGGCAGCTCACTACACAAGTCGGTTGTTCTCCGACGCCGGAGTGTACGACGAAGTCGGTGGCATCGAGCTAGCGCGGAGCGAAGAACGGATGGACTTCCTTCGACGCCGCGTCGAGTGGGCGACCTCCTACGGACTACCGGATCCGCAATTACTGTCACCTGCGGAAGTCACCGACCACCTCCCGCTGGTGAACGAGGACGAGATCCTTGGGGGCTACTACTCACCAACCGACGGCCGTGTCGATGGTATTGCAGCTCTTCAGTGGTACATCGAGAACACGCAGGCAGATTTCTTCGGTGGTACCGAGGTGACGGATTTAGCGGTGACGGATGGCGAGATACGAGCCGTCATCACTGACCAGGGTCGTATTGAATGCGACCGCTGTGTCATCGCGACGAACAACTGGGGGTACCAGACCGGACAAATGGCCGGGATCGATCTCCCGATTGCGCCTGTCGAACATCAGTACGTCGTCACCGAATCGATGGACGATCTGGCCGATGCCGGAACTTCCAGCGGTGAGACCACAACCGGCCTCGAGGTGCCTGGTAACCGTGACATCCAGGAATACATGAGCGAGAAGCCACATCGCCCGGTCGGTCGCGACCAGGATCACTCGCTGTACTTCCGAACCCACGGTAATGCCCTCGGCATGGGATCGTATAACCACGAATCGCTGTCTGTCGATCCCGAGGCGATGGGGAAAAATAGCGAAACCCGCCAAGCGTCGGTTAGGGGCTTTTCGAGGAAACATTGGGAGCGCCCGACTCATCCCAACCGCGACAAATCCGCGAAGCAGGCGTTCGACGAACTCCTCCCAGCAACCAAGGATCAAGAGTACGCCGTCACCGAAAATGGCATCTTCGTCTTCACACCAGACGGAATGCCGGCTGTCGGCGAGACGGCAGCGGTCGATGGACTCTGGACTGCGCTCGCCATCTGGTGGACTCATTCAGGCGGCTACGGTCGCATCCTCGCCGAGTGGATGGAGAATGGCGTCCCGCGGCTCCCGTCAGGGCCGGTTGACACCGGTGGCATCCACGTCCGCCGATTCGCACCTCACACAGGTCAGAAAGACTACTTCGTCGACCGTGGGGCAAAGCGATACGAGCAGGTTTACAGCATCGTCGAGCCACGCTGGCAACCGGACGACCATCGTGGCCTTCGCACCAGTCCCTTCTACCATCAGCAAAAAGAACTGGGCGCAGAGTTCTACCAATCCGGCGGCTGGGAAACGCCGCAATGGTACGAATATAACGCGGATCTGGTGAAGCGATACGGGGATCAAATCCCTTCACAGGATGGCTGGCAGTCGAAAAACCGCTCGGCGATCGAGGGTGCAGAACACCTACACACCCGTGAGAAAGTGTCAATGTTCGACATGACCACGTTCAGTTCGCTCATGGTCGAAGGGAAAGCCAGCGGGGAGTTCCTCCAGCAGGTCTGCAGTAACGACGTGGATATCGACATCGGCCAGGTTCGCTACTCGCTACTGTTGAACGAGGGTGGTGGCATTCTCGCGGACGTTACCGTCGTGCGCCTCGACGAGAACCGATATATGGTCACCACCGGTGGCGGTAACTCGCCGCACATCCATGGTAACTGGCTCAAGGATCACGCCCCGGCGACCGTTTCGGTTACCATCGAAGAGGGGGCGAAGTCCACCATCGGGTTGTGGGGGCCGGATTCCCGACTCCTGCTTCAACGGTGCACCGACGCCGACGTCACCAACAATGGTTTCCCATACTTCAGCGCCAAGCAAATCTACGTCGGCGAGGTGCCTGTCATCGCACTCCGTGTCTCCTATGTCGGTGAACTTGGCTGGGAGCTGTGGGCCCCAAGCGAGTACGGCCAGCGACTCTGGGAGACACTGTGGGAGGCTGGACAGGATCTACATGTGCGGCCGATGGGTGGCGGCACCCTTGAGTCGATGCGCTTAGAGAAAGGCTTCCGGCTCTGGGGTACCGATATCGACACCGACGCGAATCCGTTCGAGGCGGGCCTCCCATTCGCCGTCGACATGGATACTGATTTCATCGGAAAGGAGGCATTGGAAGGGGCCAAAGAGGACGACATCGACACACGTATCACCCCTCTTACGCTCGATGACTCGACGGACATCATGCTAAGCGGCCGACCCGTCCTCAAAGATAGTGAGAGTATCGGCTACGTTCAAGCGAGCGATTACGGGTACTCCATCGGCGAGTCAATAGCCTACACATACGTCCCGAGTGAATACGCCAAGGCCGGGACATCGGTTCAGATACGGTGTGAGGGTGCCCTCTACGACGCAACAGTTCGGGACGAACCGCTGTTTGATCCCGACCGTGAAAAGATATTCAGGTAAGCGACCCCAGTGCTAGTATCACACAATGACAGTTTCGGTGATATCCATCGATCCACCACGAACCAATGACATCGACTGAATCCGACGAACTTCCCGTGCAGTATACAGACATCGAGCGTGCTCGCGAACGTCTCGACGATGACAGCGTCGTCAAGAAGACCCCGATCGAACGAAGTTCGTCCTTGGACGATTTCGTTGGTGGAGAAGTATATTTGAAAATGGAGCATCTCCAGTGGACCGGGTCGTTCAAGACTAGAGGTGCGTACAATAAGATACGACAAGATGTCGAGCGCGGTGTCAACGAGTTTATCGCCGCAAGCGCGGGGAACCACGCCCAGGGGGTGGCACTCGCTGCTACGAAGTGTGGAGCGAATTCTACCATCTACATGCCGGAGAACGCCCCACAAGCGAAGGTGGATGCAACACGGGAATATGGATCGACCGTCGAACTCGTCGGCGAGGATTTTCAGGAGACCATGAACCACGCTAAATCGATCGTCGAGGATACTGACGCCGAGTTCGTGCATGCATATGACGATACGGAAATCATCGCTGGCCAGGGAACGCTCGGCATCGAGATGTACCACGACAATCCCGATATCGACACAGTCGTCGTGCCGATCGGTGGTGGTGGACTCATCAGCGGCGTCTCGACAGCAATCAAGCATCTTTCTCCGGAGACCCGAGTTGTCGGGGTTCAGGCAACCGGAGCCGAGACTGTTCACAAGAGTTTGGATAAAGGCGTGCCAGTGACGCTCGACGAGGTGGATACTATCGCGGACGGCATCGCAACCGGAGGAATCTCGGAGACGACGCTACGTCTCATCCAAGAAAACGTAGACGACGTGGTGACTGTCACGGACACCGAAATCGCTCGGGCGATCCTCCTGTTGCTGGAGCGAGCGAAGCAAGTCGTCGAAGGCGCGGGAGCAGCGTCCGTAGCCGCCATCTTGAGCGACGATCTCGACGTCGCTGACGAAACGGTGATGCCGCTCCTCTGTGGCGGAAATCTCGATATGACTAGACTCCAGACGGTGCTTGTTCACGCGTTGACGGATCGTCAACAACTTCTCCGGCTTCGCGTCCGGATCAACGACCGCCCTGGAAAGATGGAAGAGATATCAGGAATCATCGCAGACAAGGGTGCGAACATCCACGACGTTAGACACGACCGATCCGTCGCGGATCTAGAAATCGGTGAAGCCTACTTAGTGTTCAGGGTTGAAGCCAGCGGTGCGGAACACGCGAGTTCGATAATCAACGCCGTAGAAGGAGCCGGTTATTCGGTCGAGAATATTACGAAGACGATTTAACCACCGTTCACCGTCCGAGGGGGGGTGTTCGATTCTTCGGTGGTTTCGACAGTCGGAGAGTTGAAACAGAAGCGCTGCGACTACGTGCCGGCCTGGATACCCGACCTCGTTACGAGTTGACCAGACGGGTTTCTCTGAGGTAAATCGCAATCATCGCGCTCAGGAAGCAAAGTCCGGCTACTTGAAAGTTCCCGGACGACATCGTCAGTAGTGCAATACCGAACAGAAGGATAACGAGACCGGCGGCGGCCGTCGCGAGCACGTTTGCCATATCGGTGAAAACCCGGCCAGGAAAGAAAATACTGCCGCTAGGTTTTTTTCCGATACCAGTCCCAGAAGCGCTGTTCGGATTCCAACGATCGATGGTTGTGACTATCGTCAGTCAATATGATCGATTTGTCGCTCATAGTGCCAGTTCGGAGTGAACTGTTAACTACTACGGATATCGGTGTGAGGCAGCAAACACGGCGTATAAATTATCGGACAATACATGTTTTGCCCGGCTACAGATCCACATCCCGCTTTTGAACCCGTGACGACTGTTACGCATATACCGACGGAGGCGGTTTATTTTCTCCGATTAGTATTCTGTATAATAATGCTACTATTTGGATTGTGCCGAAGTTTTATTACTTTTCGATAGGATAACGGTAGTGAGGGTGTGTAACACACCGCAACCCGATACGGCACGGACTAATAGAACGTGGGGAAGTGACCCACTCTCGTAATACGAACGCCTGGGCAGAAGCAAACGAGTGTACTCCGCATCAATACGTTACAAAAGTGGAAAGCGACAAATGCATTAAATTACAGGGTAAGAAATACGATGTCGAACAATAAACAGCGACTCCGCGTAAGGGAGACAATGTATGGCAGAGAGTGATGAAACCACGGGATCGACGTCAGATAGTTTGCAGGTAGAGCTGTTCCACCCCAACTCCGACCGGGAGCCCGGCGATAGAAATATTAAGAAGTTCGGATTCGACATCCACCCGGTCATATTTCCGGTTGCACTCGGGTTAATCGGGTTGTTCATCGCAGCAACCTTTCTTCTCGGATCTGAAGCGGCAGCAGTTTACTCGTCGGCTCGTAGCTTTTTCGAAGGGAACTTCGGATGGTTCTACCTCTTGGCTGTGAACCTCTTCTTGGTGACGATTCTTTACTTCGCACTCGGGAAGTACGGGTCAATTCGAATCGGTGGCGTCGAAGCCGAGAAGGAGTTCAGCGATTTTTCGTGGATGGCCATGCTGTTCAGTGCCGGGATGGGGATCGGTCTCATGTTCTTCAGCGTCTCGGAGCCGCTGTACTACTTCGGGAACGTTCCGGGATTCTTTGGTTACCAGGCCCAGACCGGCGACGCAGGGTCGGCCGCGATAACACAGACGTTCTTCCACTGGGGACTCCACCCGTGGGCAATCTACGGATTGGTCGGCCTTGGCCTCGCCTTCTTCTCGTTTAACCGCGGCCTGCCGCTGACATTCCGGTCGATCTTCTGGCCTTTGCTTGGCGAGCGGATTTACGGGTGGCCAGGTCACGTCATCGACTTAGTGACAGTGTTCGCAACCCTATTTGGACTCTCAACCTCGCTCGGTCTCGGGGTTGCTCAAATTAACACTGGACTCTCGTACGTTGGCGGTAACATGCTCGGTATCGTAAACATTCCGACGGGGACAGTTCCACAAATAATCCTCATCGTCGGGATTACGGCCATCGCGACAGCCTCGGTTGCAGCAGGGCTTGAGGCCGGTATCAAACGCCTGAGCACGGTGAACCTTTATCTGATGTTCACTCTGTTGGCGTTTATGATTCTCGTCGGCCCCACCGTGTACATTTTCGGCACGTGGGTGCAAGGCCTTGGCACCTATTTCGGGAATATATTATCGCTATCATTCTTCACCGGAACACAGGGCGGAGGCGGCGCTACCGTTTCCGACTGGACAGTGTTCTACTGGGCTTGGTGGATCGCGTGGTCGCCGTTCGTCGGAATGTTCATCGCCCGTATCTCTAAAGGCCGAACGGTTCGGGAGTTCGTCATCGGCGTGCTGTTCATCCCGACGATATTTTCGACCCTCTGGCTATCGACGTTCGGTGGCAGCGCACTGTTCAACTCTTTAAATGGTAACGGTCAAGCCCTCAGTACCTATAACGAGGTCGGCCAAACCGTCGCGATGTTCGCCCTCCTGGAACAGTTCCCGTTGGGCGCCATCTCCGGCGGTCTCGCTACATTATTGGTTGTTACGTTCTTCGTCACATCGTCTGACTCGGGGTCGCTGGTCGTCGACCACCTGACCTCCGGCGGTAAACACGATGTGCCCAGGACACAGCGTATCTTTTGGGCGATCACCGAAGGCGTCGTCGCGGCACTCCTGCTATGGGGAGGCGGTCTCGATGCACTCCAGACTGCGGCGATTGCGACCGGCTTCCCGTTAGCGCTCGTCCTCGTCGTGATGTGCTATACGGTCTACAAGGGGCTCGGCAACGAGTACGAAATTTTGACATCGGAACAATTCGTTGAACGCATACAGGATCAACCTACGGAGGTAGATGTCGGTATCAGTCGTGATCCAATAGCAGACGGCAAGGGGGGTGCCGACGCCGAAAGCATCGACTGAATTTTCTTTCGACAGTAGATTCATTTCCACAAATCCCCCATTGGAATGTATCTTCCAGCGTAGACACCTTTTCCCCATTCTGTAATAAATATTATTGTGCATGGTACTATACTGATTGACAGCTTGTACGCCGATCATTTGTGAATTATTCCTATCCGATGCGCATCAGCACCTCGGGACGATAATATAGGTGAACTTGCTAACCCTGTCTGTGCGGTCGATGGTCATTTCTCGTCGTTGTCTTCCGCGATCGTCGCTGCGATGAGGTTTCGCATTCCCCGGCGCAGTCGGCCACTCATCGCTGTCGTCGACACCTCAAGCTCATCAGCAATCTCGCTCAGTGAACCGTCGCGTGGTTCCGAAAAGTATCCCTTTTCGTATGCGATTTTTAGCGAGGCCTTTTGTTCGTCAGTCAGCCCGTAGGTCATTTCCGTTCCTCCGTTATCATTTCTGTATATCTCGAGGATGTCGAACGTGATGTCATTCTCATTTGAGAACTTCCAGATTGTATTGAGAGCCTCTCTGTCGGGTAAGAGAAGTCGGACGAGCCAGCCCTCTCCCTTCGTCTCAGTGTGTACTAAGAATCCATTTACATCGGTTACTATAGCGCTAATGAGCTTCGTCTCGGGTGTGTGCTGGATATAGTAAATCCCCCTTCCGTCGGTCCAATCTACGAGATCATATTTTTTGACTGTCAAATCATCTTCGAGCATATCCTCTAATTCTGTACGATCGTGGTATTTGATAAGAAATGGGAAAACAGTCGTGCCGGGATTTGTGTTTACTTGAGTGACAACTTTGATTTCGGTACCATCGAGTTTTTGCAATGTAGGAACGAGCGCTAGTCGTTCGTGCTGGATGTAAGATTTGACTATTATTGACATAGCTATGTTATAACTACTCTACAACTGCTCGTCGCCACGTTCGGATTTGGTCGCGTCATCGTTGTAATTCGACCAGGCATATTGTCCTTCTCGAAGGTATACTACCGAAGCACAATAACCTTAGCAGATATTGTGGAATTCCTTTCACAGAAAGTAAAAGATGAGGCGAACCCATTTCTTAAACTGTTTGTTCATATTTTGTTTTATGATTCCAATAATATACCTGTTAGCATATATTCCGGATGTGATCATATAGATTTTATTATTAAATTAAATATATTAATTGTACCTTGAAGTTGTTAATTCGATTCTCTGTTCCCAGTTCTTTTGCAACGCCGACGCAGAATTATTTAGATTTGTCATAATTTCCCCGCTTGGTATTGGTCTGTGCACTACCAGCTACCAAGAGTGGAATGCGGAGTTCACCACTGTAAGTACCAATCTCAAGGGGCTATTTATATATGTGTATTATTCATGATGCAGTTATATCCGCTCATGGGAGGTCTATCGAAGCAGACGGTTCCATGGGAATGAGTAACACATTTGGGTGGCTCTCCCAAGTGCTCAAACACTACGAGTCCGAACGGGCGGAAATAAAGCGTGTAGAGGCGACCCGACCAGACAAGTCCAATTCAGATGAGAATCTACACGTTACAATCGATATTGCCGTTCCACTGTGTGCGACAATCGCAGGTGAAGCAGTTGACGGGGTCTCGCCAACGGCCGCGACGATGCGGGAGGACGGTGGACTACAGGTAGATTTTTCGCCGTCTGCACTTCCAACACCAAATTGGGATACCGACGAGCGTGCATCGGTCGAAACCAATACAAATGCACGCGTTGAAGACGGGGAAATTTTACTAACATCCGTCGTTACGATGGCGTCAGACGATCTATTGGAACAACCGCAAATTTCGATAAAGAAAAATACAACGCAACAAACGAAAGGCAACACAATAAAACCGAACCAGCGAACGAACACAATCGAAGATTCTGAAGATGAATTAACAGACGAACCTCGCCCGGCGTCCGTGCAAGCTTCCGCAGGCAAGGAGCGAACAGATTGTGAGAGTGAGATTAGCTTAGCGCGGAACGAGAATCTCCCCCCTTATGAAGACACCGAGTACCTAGAACAAATCTACGAATTATGCGAGACGTTTATCGAAATGGCTGAAGTGATCGATATGGACGTCTCGACAGAAACCGTCCGCCGCTACATGACCGAGGCGGGCATACATGAACCGTCCTCTTACAATACCGTATCGAGTTCCGACGCCGCGAATGCATCGACGTCGGAACGGGGTGATAGTTCGTCAACAGCAGACAAAAACCCCGCAGAGACCCCAGAGAACGATTCTGAGGCGACTACCATCGACCGACAGCTGGATGAAACGACTGGTAGGATGAACCCAGACATAGATGATCCTGTAGAAGGTGTAAAAAACCAGCAGCTCGTTGCGGATGGAATCGGGCTTCCGGACGGGGTGACGATCGAGCAACTTGCCGACGCAGTCGAGTCTTCGATAACGGTACATGAGGTCAAGCGGGAACTGAATATCGAACGAGTTGAGGCTCACAAATTACTAAAGCGTCTGAATTTGTTAGATCTTGTCCTCACACGGGTGTGGAAACAGGATGACCACAGGATATCCAGAGCTGAAATCGCCGATCGGATACGTCAGAGCGTCACGAACTAGATGAACGTCGAACGGTTTAGATTGCTCGTGATATGAGCGATCTCCTTGTGGCTGCTGAGAACGAGGGAAACAGCCCGCAGCGTGGCCGAGTAGCGGCTGAAGTGAACTACGTCCATGACGAGTTCCCGACTTACTATCGCGATTGGAAGCGAGCTTTCTCTGACCTCAGCACCACTCAACTTGTGTGTGAACCGAGTAACCGTATACAGTTCGCGAGTTTCGGGAGTTCTGACAGCGACAACGACACTTCCGCTCGACTTCCTCCCGCGCCTGAAGACGGGGGATGCGCTCGCGGTTGTTATCACGGATTTTAGCACCGCGTCTCACGATTCGATACTGCCAGCAATTTTTTGGTCAGTTTTGACCTATGGAAAAGCGCACCGGTTCTAATGAATTTGTAAAGTAATTACATATTTTCATCACCGGCAGTAGCGCGTTTCAGATCGGTTTCGAGAAGCCGATTAAAGGCGTCGAGCATTGCTGTGACACTCGCACGAGTGATGTCCGCATCGCTTGCGTTCACTGTCACTGACTGATCACCGTGGGATACCTCGACTTCTACGGTGACGAGCGCGTCAGTCCCACCAGTAATCGCATCGACATGGTACGATTCGAGTGTCGCGTCGATATCAAGCGCTTTTCTAGTAGCAATGACAGCGGCGTCAACCGGACCACTTCCGACACCACTGGCAACATACTCCTCGTCGTCGATGGCTAAGCGAACACTCGCGGTCGGTGTCGCACCGCCACTTGTAGCGGTCAGATCCAGCAGTTCAACACGTTGGTCGCGTTCACGACCCTGAACTTCGTCGGCAATCGCGAGTAGATCGGTATCAGTAATTCGTTTTCCTCGTTCGCCGATTGCCTTTACCTGTTCGAGGATCGCGCTTAGCTCGGTTGGGGTCACATCCACGTCGTGTTCGTCGAGTGCAGCACGGACACCAGCCCTCCCGGCATGCTTTCCGATAACGAGTCGTCGCTCACGGCCGACTGCATCCGGAGAGTATGGCTCGTACATGGCATCGTCTTTGAGCGTCCCATCAGTGTGAATGCCAGACTCGTGTGTGAAGGCGTTTTCGCCGACGACGGCTTTGTTTGGTGCGAGTGGAATGTCAGTCGCTGTCGCAACCGTCTGCGCAAGATCGTACAGTCGTTCGGTGGCGACTGTTTCGAGATTGTACCCTTGCTCGAGTGCGACTGCGACCTCCTCTAATGCGACGTTGCCTGCGCGTTCGCCGATTCCGTTCACGGTTGCATGGACGAGATCTGCCCCGGCCGCGATACTCACAAGTGCGTTCGTTACGGCCAGCCCGAGGTCATCGTGGGTGTGGGTGCTCGTTGAACCGATCGGGGCGAGTCGGGAGACAGCATCCGCTGTACGGTCTGGCGTGGCGTGTCCGACCGTATCACAGTAGCAGATGCGGTCAGCACCGGCGTCGATGGCTGCCTGCATGAGTCGTTCGAGGAAGTCGAGGTCTGCGCGTGATCCATCTTCGCCGAGAACTTCCAGCCAGAGTCCGTGTTCCTTGGCGTATTCGGTGAGACTGATGGTGGTTTCGATTACGTCGTCTCGCGTCGTTCCAACCTTCTGTTTGATGTGGCGGTCACTCGCTGGAACCACGAGATTGACACCGTCGACCCTACAGTCGAGCGCGAGGTCGATGTCGTGTTTGATACCACGGGCGAAACTCGTTACTGTCGCGTCGAGATCACAGTCGGTGACGGTTGTAATTGTCTCTCGTTCGCCTGCTCCTGTACACGCGCTGCCTGCCTCGATGACACTGACGCCAGTCGCATCGAGCTTGTGGGCAATCTCAGCTTTGTCCGTCGGTGTAAGTGAGATTCCGGGTGCTTGTTCACCATCGCGGAGCGTGGTATCGAGGAACTGTACGTCAGAATCAGAAAGGGTGCTTGGTTCGGGGAGTCCCCCGAATAAATCGACCACTGGTCATGATATCCACTCAAATGTGAGGCCCAGATGTATATAATCTCTGCGCGTCTGGCAGATATTGCGGGTCGAGAGTGGAGAAGCACGGCTTCGTGGCCCGTTGAGACGAGGAGTTATGATCCCTCCACGCCGGAAACGGCGTAATATCCCACTACGGGATATCGATGGACGGGTTTCGCGGGTGCAACCCCACGCTCATATGAACCGGTTATATACCGGAATGTGCATTCGTCTGACAATTCTGTAGAGCTTCGTCCGTCACTGTCACCGGGTATCGTCCATGCTATCGTAGCGATTTTCGCAAATGTGGGAGATTTATCACTCACTATGGCCGTGTTTCACGGCCTCTTTCTCTCTCTACAGAATTCAAACCCGACTGGGAGTGCGATACTCGCAACCTGCTCTCGGCGTACCATTCTACTTCTCCACCTTGTTCACAACAGCCTTTCTCCCGGGTGCTTTGCGGGGCCTACCTCGGGTGTAGTTCGTGGTGTGCCCGGTCATTGTCAGACGATTCCGTACATCAACGTACCCGATGCTCGTCGGTTCGAACAGGTGCTCGTATTGGTACTCGTTCGGGTCGTCGTGTAGGATTGCGAAATCGTTTGTGTCGTTCGTCATCGAACTTGGTGGGTGATTGGGCGAACCAGTGGATTACTCGTCGATCAGTTCTTCGCCGCCGCCGGCGACACTCTGAGAAGGCGACCGCCCTTCAGCCGTCCAGTATCGAGACAGCCTTTACTTCGGGTTTCAGCTCCTCGTAGGTCGCGGTTGAGGTGACCAGCGAAACGACGATGAATACAACGATACCACCTCTATAGGTGAAGAGGGTTTCAACAGAGCTCACTCATAGGAAGAGATATCCTGCTTGTTTTCCATTCAGAGGTATGGTCAAATTTGCCGAAGGATTAAGCGACGATGAACTACTTGCCTATTGCCTAGCCTTCGGTATTATTATCGGAATGATGCTCGGTTTTTCAACCGGATTCATCACCGGAAATTCTCTTATCGGTTCGATGGGAGCCGGTATAGGCATTTTCATCGGCCTTGTATCCTGGATAATACTGTCCGATTAAACTGGGTTTTAATTCCCGATATTCCGAAGCGCGTGCTGGGCGTTAAATACCGACACGTAGCTCAACCACTCGCAGAAACCAAAGAGTGGCTACAGCAGGAGCTGGACGTATGGATCGGTGCAGTCATCACATAACTATCGCGGCTTTACACCGACTAAGGTTTCTCGGGCTTTGAACGAACCTTCCGTTGATAACAGCCAATAATAAATGGGAAAGATATTAGAACAGTATGCTAAGAAAAAGTCCCAGAACTGCGAACCTGCTCTTTCCGAATCGTCACAATATCTGCCGCCACTCGTTTGGATCCCTCTGCCGCAATCACGAGTAGATTCGGCGCTGGTGTGCAGGGCGCTCGATCACCGACGTGGAATCCTGCATCTGTAGCACCCGGCAGTTGGACTTGGTAGCCATTCCCTGCGGTTTGGAGTGAGGCATTTGCAACTCGGTGGATCGAGACGGTGTCGAGGGCGGCTGAGGTTGCAAGTTCGACGATATTCTCGTCGATGATGCGGTCGATGTCGACGACAAGAAGGAGGCCGTCGAACGCAAATACGCGGACATTGGCAAGATGGGTGGTCTCCTCGTCAGTCTCTTCAACGAGTCCAGTAGCTCGGGCTGATTTTGTGACCTGGAGTGCAAGGCCATCGCCAGACCGTTTGATCTTGTTGGGCATTGGTAGTTAGTATAATATGCCAACCCATGAATATTCTCCTTGGCGGATGCGCTCTCGGCTCAGCGTTGTTGGTGAGAAGCGTTGGGGCCGTGAATCTTCCCGTGTATTCAGTTTCACTTCCGCTCTGGTTGGCTGACGTCCTTATCCGTCTGGTGCCAAGCGTAAAATGCAATCAGCGTAATCCAGCAGACGACGTGGATCTCGTTCCCATCCACCCACGTCGTTTCTCCCCTTGCATCATACTCAACACAACGACTAGCGTGTGTTCTGTCCCGAGGATTTAGGTTACCAGGCGTGTATCTGATTATATCTATGATCTCGAATCGGAGGTCGCCACTCACGCCACTTGCGCAAAACGCGCTCGATGCACTGGCGAGTGCCGTTCCAAACGATGGTGAAATCACGTACGAGGACGCCTATGATGTCTTGGCACAGGAGGAAAATTTGCAGCAGCCTGCTGCCGAGGATATCATCGAACGGCTCTACATGCGAGGTCATCTCTACGAAGTTGAGGGAAAACTTCGACTGACTGATTACGAATCTACGCAGTAACAGGCGTTCCACTACTGAGTGCTCACGAATCGGTACCCATTCTTTGTAAAGAGGGATGTGGCGGGGCAAAGATGGATCAGGAGTGATGGCGCCAGATCCAGTGATGATCAGAGCGGCCTCGCCGCATGCTAGACAATGTCTGTCATTTTTAAATGCTTTGTGGTAACCGAAAAACCAAGCAGTTTGGTACATAGAACCTGCTGATCGAACACGAAGCCTACTACGACTGGATAGCGTTCATGCCGTTGCGCGATTCGGATGCTGGTGCATTGACGAAGTACTTCGGGAAGGTTGCTGGTGAAGATGAATACAAATATCGGGGCATCGAGTGTCGGCAACGGAGTACTCCGTCGTATATCGATGATGCGCAGAGAGCGTTGATTCAAGCGGTCGATGAGTATCGGGATCCAGAGGCGGTGTCTGAGGAACTGCGGTCGTGGGTTGATCGCCTTGAGCGTGGGACGGTCGATTCGAATGAGTTGGTGATCACGAATCGGGTTTCGAAAAAACGGGAGGACTACACGCAATCGACACGGAGTGCGGCGGCATTGGAGCGAGCGGCTGATTTGAGACTGACGCGTGCACCCGGACAGAGCGTGTCGTATGCAGTAGTCGATGATGCAAAGCAGTCGCGAGAGCGGGTGAAGTTGGTGAGTGAGGAGTTGGACGAATATGATGCTGGGTTCTATCGGATGTTGTTGGTTCGTGCGGCAACGAGTGTGTTGTCACCGCTGGGATGGCGTGAATCGGATATTGGGTGGGAGTTGGACCAGTATACTGAGTCCAGTTTGGCGTCGTTTGGGTGAGATTTGTGACCCGACTTAATACCCTCAGAAGAACCGGCTGGGTTTAAGCCGTGAAAGTCGCATCGCATTCGCCGTGACACCGATGCTCATCCCCATGTCGCCAACAACGACAGCCACGATGACGTTCACGAGGCCAAACGGTACTCCAATCGCCAGCAGCGTTTTGATACCAAGACTCGCCCAGATGTTCTGGCGAATCACCGACGCCGCAGTTCGGGACAATCCCACCAGATACGGCAGTTTGGTAAGATCGTCGCTTAACAGGGCAATGTCCGCTGTCTCAAGAGCGGTGTCCGTCCCCGCCGCACCCATCGCAATCCCAACAGTCGCCGTCGCGAGTGCCGGTGCATCGTTGACGCCATCTCCAACCATGGCGACGCCACTGGACTGTTCGAGAATCTCTTCGACGGCCTGCACTTTCTCGCCCGGCAGGAGTTCGGCTCGGTAGTCATCGACGCCGATCTGCTCGGCAATTGCTTGGGCCGTGCCCTCATTATCGCCGGTGAGCATGACGACACGTCCGATGCCGTGGTTGTGGAGTTGTTCGACTGTTTCGCGTGCACCCGGTCGAACCTCATCAGCCACGGCGATGAGACCGAGCAACCGATCGTCCGCTCCGACGAATACGACCGTCTTTCCGTCGTTTTGGAGGCCTGGTACTGTTTCAGCCATCAAATCGAGATACTGACCGTGGTCACAATCCGTCGTCGTCATCGCGACTCCGCCATCTGTTGCGATATGGACGTGACCAAGATCGAAACCAAGGCTCTCGAATAGGTCTGGTTTGCCGATGTAGTACTGTTTATCGTCGATGGTACCGGTCACGCCCTTACCAGTGAGACTCTCGAAATTCGTGATCGAGCGTTCGGTGCTACCTTCGCCAGTACCCGCATCACTAATTGCACCTGCAATCGGGTGTTCACTCCGTGCTTCCAGACTTTGTGCGGTTCGCAATACTTCTTTGCGAGACGTTCCTTCGAGCGGGACGACATCCGTGACGGTCAATTCGCCTTTCGTGAGTGTTCCCGTTTTATCGAACGCAACGGTATCGACATCCCCCATCGCTTCCAAGTCTGGCCCACTTTTGATGAGGACGCCGTTTTTGGCAGCGCTCGTAATCCCCGAGACGACGCTTACGGGGGTACTGATGACCATTGCACATGGACACGCGAGGACGAGCAGCGTGAGACCGTGAACAAAGCCAGTTCGCCACGTGGCATCGAGCACGAGTGGTTGGACGAATACGAGAGCCACCGCGAGACTCACGATGACTGGTGTGTAGTAGCTGGCAAAGCGGTCGACGAACTGCTCATGGTCCGTTTTCTCGCGCTGGGCGTCCTCAACCATCTCGATGATCCGTGCGATGGTGTTTTCGGCAGCTATCGAGGTGACCCGAACTTCGAGATACCCCTCCTCGTTGATCGTCCCAGCGTACACTTCCTCACCTTCGGTCTTCTCGACGGGCACGCTTTCACCCGTGATTGGTGCCTGGTTAACCGCGCTTTCACCCTCGATGACCTCGCCGTCCATCGGAATCTTATCTCCAGGGCGAACAATAACAACATCGCCGACTCGGACGTCATCAATATGGAGCGTCTGTTCATCGCCATTGCGACGAACGGTCGCCGTCTCGGGAGCGAGTTCCATGAGTTCGTCAAGCGAGCTTCGTGCCCGTCCCATCGAGTATCGCTCCATTAGTTGAGCGAAGCTGAACAACACTGCGAGGGTGCCGCCCTCGAAGTAGAGTGCTTCACCAAAGATAAGACTCGCAGCGACCGCTCCAAGAATGCCAAGACTCATCAGCAAATCAATATCGAGACTCAGATTTCGGGCGGAGTAGTACCCGTTTCGGATGATCCGCTCGCCGCCTGCAATGATGCCGAGGATGTAGAACACTTCCGTGAGTGTGATTGCTTGGCCGAACCCATTTGCAAGCACGACGTTCAGCGAGGGAAGGAGATATTCGACGGCGAGTCCGAGCGCGAGGAACGCCGCACCTGTGTAGATTTTGAGGGCACGTGTGCTGTGCCAGACAGCACTGGGGTTCTCACGGGAGCGTGTCTCTTGACTCGTCGATCCCTCGGTTCGAGTGTTTTCGACGGCATAGCCTGCTCCTTCAATAGCATCGGTGAGGTCGTTCTGGGCGGCAGTGTCTGGATCGTACGTTACAGTAACCGTTCCAGTCGTCGGTTGAGTATCGTACGAGAGAATCCCCTCTAGATTGTCGAGTGCATTCTCAATCTTGCCAGCACAGGACGGACAGTCCATGTTGGGCACGTCGAACGTGTCTGTGCGTTCTGCATGTTCTGTCTCGATTGTGTAGCCCGCTGCCTCGATTCGTTCGCCGATTGTCTCGGTATCAGTCTGTGACGAATTGTACTCGACATGGACTGTTCCCGTCGTCACTTCTGGGTCGATTGCTTTGATACCGGAAAGCTGCTCGACGCTGGTGGTGATCTTACTCGCACAGGAGGGACAATCCATCTCCGGGACACTGAATGACGTTGATTTGGGTTTCGGAATGGACTGGACAGAATATCCCGCGGCCTCGATTCGCTCGATAATAGCGCTCTGGTCGACCTGATCCGGGTGATAGGTAGTTGTCACCGTTCCAATCATCACCTCCGGATCGATCGTCTCGACCCCTGTGAGTGACTCGACACTCTTGGTGATTTTTGCTGCACAGGACGGACAATCCATCTCAGGGACTGCGACGACCGTACTCTCCACTCCGTTTGTCTCGGATGGAGTCCGTCGATCCGACTCTCTACTCATTACTCGCTAGTAGTTCTCGTTGTGGCTTACGGGTTTGTTTGGTACACACCAAATGGACGAGCGAGAACCAGCGTTACTGATCGGACTCGGGGAGTTGGGCAAACGGCATATTCTTCACGTACGACCCGGCCAGGTGTGCTTCTGCTCGGCGGAGACGATACGAAAGCGTTGAACCCGGAATGCCGAGGAGTTCAGCCAGTTCGTACGTTTCGATCGCTCGCGGGGTTTCATAGTAGCCATGCTCGACGGCGGCTCGTACTGCACTCTCCTGCTCTGGTGAGAGAAACTGGTCGTTCTCACCCTCTGCTATATCAAGATCTGACGCATCTGTATCCTTTACACGGACAATATCGACACCCGCAGTCTCGGCTATTTCAGCTTCGAGGGTATCATAGAAGGGTGTGAGCTTCGCATCACCGGGAAGAATCAAGCGCCATTGATACCGGCGACCGCGCCAGGTCGTCTCGAAGATCAGCCCATCACCGAAGTGCTCGAGTGCGAGATGCGGAATCGACGTACAGGCGACGGTGCGCTTCCAGTACGAGTAGAGGATAAGTGTATCTGCGGCCCGATCGAGAACACGAGTCTCCCACTCGCCTTGGCAGTCACGCCGAACGAGGCAGTCAGCATAATAGTCGGCTGTGGCAACCACATCGGCGACTGCGTCAAGAGCTTCTTCAGCGCCGCCAATATGGTCTACCCGCCACAGTGTGTCGGTGGTGACGTGACATGAGAGGGAGCGGAGTTGTGTCTCCGGAAACTCCGCGAGGATATCGGCAACCGGGTTGCTTTCCGGCTCGTACTCGAGAGCGAAGACGAATTCACGCATAGGTGTCTGTAGGGGATAGACGCTGATGAATGTGGACATCGCCTAAAACCACTCATACAGTCCAGGTATCGTCATGGACGAGCCTAGCAACCGTCCTGAGAAACTAGGTTGGGGGGTGACGATCACGATATGCATCACGTGATCTCGATGTGGTGGCCACCGACACCCATTGCGTCATCGACCAACAGCGTGCGTGACTCCTTGTAGGTCACGCCGGGCACACGTTCGGCCATCTCTTCCATAACGCGATACCCGTCCTTCTTGTACGCACAGCCGTAATGCGTAGCCGCCTCTCGATAACCCAATCGTGCGACCATCACGTCGTTCGTCTTGGCGACGTTCTTCGCGTGCTCGAGGACGTCGAGATACTTGTCCTCGACTTATTGGCTCTCGGCACGCTTCTCGCGGAAGTTCACGAGCTCAGTGTTCTGTTCCGAACGCTGAACCGTTTCGAAGAGCTGGCGGCCTGCATTCGAGGCTTCCGCAGCGAGGTTCGGTGAGCTGTCGTCTACACTCTCTTCGGTCTCGTAGTCCCGCACGAGATTGATTAGCCGGAACACCGACGCCCGCACGTGAGCATTACTTCTTTTCCGAGTCGGTGAGATCGTCGATTTCTGCTGCTGGGAAGTATCTCGGCGTCGCGTGGATTCAACGGCGTGGAGACGGTTGAGCGTTGGTCGTCACACCTTTTCACCTGCTTTCGGGTTGATAATACTCTCGACATGCGTACCGGTGCGCAGCCAGTTATACCACCATTCGGAGTACGTCCGTAGCGATCGAGGGTGGCCTTGATGTGGTCGAGTTCGTTGTACTGCTCAGTACGCTGTATTACTCCCCGTCGACTTGTGACGGTGTTTCGACTCTCTCGTCGATCGTCTCGATGACTGTTCGTTCCGGTATTTCCGGGTCGAGTTTCGGTCGTCTGCTTAACAATCGTTCGAGGAGCGAGAGTTCTTTCGGTGCGTCCTTCTCGAGAGTGTGGTACTCGATAAAAACGTCTCCCTCTTCCTCGCCGATTCGGAAGTAGTTCAGTTGAAACGAGGGGTAGTAAACGGGTGGCAGGAGACCGATCCATGTCGGCGTGCGGTGAAGGCGCTTGAGCCACGTTCCGGTGTTGATGATAACGCGCTCGCCGATGTTCGTGAGCGACACCCGGTGGGTGTGTCCGTAGATGAACGCCGTGACGTCGGGATTCGAATCGAAGACGTCCAGTGCGGCTTCGACGTAGGGGGCGTCGGGGTTTTCGGTGTCCGTTTTCGACCGGACGAGATCGAACCGTTGGAGCGTTTTCCGGACGTCGCGGGCGAAAAAGTAGAGCGGAATCGAGAGGACGAACAAGAGGGAGACAATGGTGAAGTTGACGACGAAGACAAACTCGATGAGACTACCGACCAGTCCTAGCTGTTGAAGCAGTGCGCTGGTGATTCTCGTCGCGGCATTCGCTCCGAACAGGCCACTATCCCCGACGAGAAGGACGACTAGATAGACGAGACTTACCTGGAACAACAACAGGAACGGAAGCGCGGCGTATCGAAGGAACGGACTCATCTCGCGGTAGAAGTAGTTCGAGGCGATCCACTGCGGTATCTCTTCAAGCGGCGTCACCGACTGGATGTCTTTGAGCCAGTTGTACTTTCCATGTCCCGATAGTTGGCCGGCCTTTCCTGTAATGTGGCGATTCACGAAGTAACCCAGCGGATTGGCCCGTGGATTCCCGAACTCGGGCATTCTGTTGTTCGGATCTCGCTGCATCCCGTGTTCGATCCAGATCGTCTGTCCGGCGACCGATCTGACCAGCGAGAGTTTCGGGTCGAGGTCGACGTTGTACTCCCGGAGGCGCTCGACGTACTCCGAATACCCTGCGAGTTCGGCGTCGTGGTTGCCGGGAATGAGCGTGATGCTGATCTCCTCACCTGTCGTGCGAAGCTGTTCGAACAGCTTCGGATGGTACTCAACGAGTTCCTCGAACTTCGCCAGACCATCTGTCTCGGTGAACTCCCAGAGGCCGAACGCGTCGCCGAGGATTATCAACTCGGCGTCCTCGTCCGCTTCTTCGAGTGTTCGAAGGAATTCGATGAACTCGTCCTCGAACGCGCACTCCTGTAACTGATCGTCTCCCCCGACATGAAGATCGCTGACGAAGTAGTAGACGTCTGTCATCGCTCCCCCCTACTCCGTGACGACGGCCCGGGGGAAACCATTTTCGCCGACAGATAGTAGGTTTCATTGTCATTTTA
>CAYNQM010000004.1:41459-66515 GCA_964399275.1 uncultured Haladaptatus sp. | reverse complement strand
GCCGCCGACGAGCGCGCTCGTCCAGTGTGCCCCGGCGAGTTTCGCCATCGAGAAGGCGAAGATGCCGTTGAACAGGAACCACGCCGCGAACACCTCGATGAGGAAGGTTTGTCTGACACCGGCCATGAACAGCAGGATGAAGAAGGCCAGAAACGCCACCGTGACGAAGTAGCCGAACGCCTTGAACAGCGAGAACCTGCGACCTGTCTCGGTTCCGATCAGCGATTCCATCGGTGGCAAACTGTTCGGATGACGGAGATAGTTCTCGATTCCGGCTTGGTGGCCAGCGCCGACGACCGCCACGACGTGATGCCCGGCATCCCGAAGTTCGACCAGTCGATGCGCGATGAACGCGTCACGCTCGTCGATGAGGGCCTCCGCGCCGCCGGGAGAGAACCGCCGGAACTCCTCCATCATCGCGGTAATCACGTCGCCGTCGGTGAGATCTTCGATGTCGAACTCCTCGTCCAGCTCTTCGTCTTCTATCTCGCCGCTCCCGAGGGCGAACCCCCCGAGGAGGCCGAGCACGAGTCCGGTTCCGACGCCGACTGCGAGGGCCGAGAGCATCCGAATCGAAACCGAGCCAATCGCTTCCAGCGTCGCGACGTCGAGCATCGGAACCGCACTCACGGCAACGACGCCCGTTCCGACCGCGATTCCGGCGACGACGCCGAGGAGGAGGCCACCCCCGAGGGCAACGTCGTAGCGTCGCATCCCGAACGAGAGCGCGAGGGAACCGAGCGCGATTCCCGCGAGCGCACCCCCGACGAGACCGCCGACGAGTTGGAACGTCGCCGCACCCGCGCCGAGCGTCAACGCCTCGCTCAGTCCGAGTAGTGGCGCGACGAAGAGGCCGAAAATCATGGCGAAGAAGACGCCCAGCATCGCTCCACCGAGCAGTCCGATGGTGAGCGGGTCGGTGACGCCAAGGGCGAGACTGCCGACCATCCGCATCTTTTCGCGGAACGTCATCCGCGCCCAGAAGCGCTGGATGGTCATCTGAATGTCGCGGTCAACCAGCGCGACGTCGCTCCCGGTTCGCTCCGCAACTTCGATTGCGGCTTTCATGTCCGCGCCGGGTTGGATGTCGAACTGTTCGCCCATCCGGGCCTGCACGTAAGAGAGCATCCAGTACGCGAGAAATTGAAAGACGGTGTTGCCGTGAAGCAAGTCCGAGGGTTCGAGGTCGTCGGCCATCTCGCCCTGCATCTGCCTGTACCGGCCTTCGTCGAGTTCGACCGCCACCGTGTCCGGTCGTTCCTCCTCGACGGCCTCCTCAACGCGCTCGACACTCCTCTCCGAGACGTGGGCAGTCCCAACGACTCGCACGCTCCCCTCGCCGTCCCTCGACGGCGGTGGGTCCTGTTCGGTCATCACTCTGGCTACTCACCCTCCGTTTTTACCGTTATCGGTGACGTAGCAATTTTTTCACGTGAGGAGCGAGACCTGATATTTTGATTGCGTAACCGGGAAACACGGAATGCGGCATCGTTTGCTGGCTGTAACGGTGGAAACGCCCCGCTCTCGCACGATACCTGATTTTGGTGAAGGGAGGTAGACTCCAACTGCTAGGCGCAGGCTACGCCCGAACTCGGACAGTCGCTCGTGGCAGAGCCACCCGCTCCCGCCCTCGTTCATCCGTACCCAGCCAAGTTCGGGACGGTCGGGTCGCGGGAACAGCAGGGCAAGCGAGCGTACCACGCTCGCTTGCCAGGTCTGAATGGTGTGTCAGAGATAGCCGGATAGAACTAGACCGCCGGGCGGACGAGGACGCGGCCGTGGCTCTGCACTTCGACCTCGTGGTCGCAGACTTCGAACGTTACTTCTCCCGTGACGGGGCGCAGTTCGCCGTTTCCGCGAGGGCCGAAAATCGATTCGAGGGCGTCCACGTCAACGACGTGGTGGAGAGGCGGGATCTCGTCGGGCGACTTTTCGGTCGCCGACGCGAGCGTCTCGACGATGGTGTGGACGAGCGTCATCTCGCCACCCCACGAGTACTGGGCGGAAGCGACTGGTTCGGGTCTATTTCGTAACACGGGTTGGCTCACTGATACCGCAAAAAGGACGCGACCACCCATTGGCCTATCCGTTCAATAGTTGAGTCTTTACATAGACACCGATATCAGAGATGGAATTTAGTCGGGATCGTACTCGATGACCTCGAACAGTCGACGATACTGTCGGAGAATCACGTTCAGTTCGACCGACTGTCGCTTTCGGTCCCAATCGACCAACTCTATCGCGTGCAGCATGGGGAGATGAGCGTGGACGAGCGAAAGTCGGAGTTCCTCGTCGTCTCCGTCGAGTTCGGCGACGAGTTTATCCAGCGACATCGGTTTGTCTCTCCGTCGCAGGAGCGTCAGGGTTTCGCGCCGTGTCGAATTCGAGAGTGCGTCGAATAGGCGATTCAGCGAAAGCGTCGGAAGCATCTCCCACGAATTTGCATCGGCGTCGTTTTCGGACACTGTCTCGGATGTCATGCACCGAGGTACCCATCGGACGGCATTGAAAAACAGGGCTAAACAGTTAGTTTGTGTCCGCGTCGAACACCGTCGATAGGATTTTCCGCTCGGCGAGACGGAGATGTTTGTGAAGCGTCGGGGCCGCGATGTCCAGCGATTCTGCGAGTTCCTCGCCCGTGCTTTCCCGCGGCCAGTCGAAGTATCCGGCGCGATAGGCGGCGACGAGGACGGTTCGCTGGCGCTCGGTCAACTGCTGGTCGAGCGCATCCCGGAACTTCCCGCGCGTTTCTACCCGGCGTTCGACCGTCTGTCTGGAGACGAGTTCCACGGTGTCGAAGACGCCCTCTAGCACCTCGACGACCTTTCGAACGTCCCTCGTCTCCGGGAGGTCGATATGAACGCGTGAGATTCCGTCCTCGGTGACAGCGGACTTGATGACGCCGCCGTGTTGGGCCAGCGTCCTGAGCACCATCGGTTCGCCGTACCGAACCTCCAGCAGACATTCGTCGGCGCGTTCGCTGACGACGCGAAGGTGCGACACGTCTTCGGAGTCCCGACAGAAATCCACGACGCGTTCCGGGTCGGCACCGTGTACGGAGACGTACAACAGCAGGGAACCGTCGGGGTGCATGACGGCGTCTTCGAATCGCACCGAGCAGTTTTCGGCCGCCGACAGCGCGGTAAAGACGTACTCGTCGTCGGCGAGTCGAAACTCCAGTTCCACGACTCGTTCGGCAATCAGTGCTTGCCGGGACTTCACCGCGGAGCAGGCGTATCCGACTATCTCCCCGAGTTCGGAGAGCAGTTCTTGCTCGGGTTCGTCGAACGCGTTCGGTCGGTCGGAGTAGACCGCGAGTATGCCGTAAGTGCCCTCTTCGTGTGACAGTGGCATGGCCGCGAGCGAGCGAAATCCGCACTCCACTGCTGGCCCGCTCCAGTCGTAGTCGCCGCGTTCGACGTCCTGTATGACTTGCACCGACTTCGTTCGAATCGCTTTCGCGCCCGGCCCTTCCGAAACGTCGATGTCGGTCTCTCGTAGCAATCGAACGTACTCTTCGTCACTACCACCCCACGTCCGGGGAGTGAGGTCCTCGAACTGCGGGTCGAACCGAGCGACGAGCGCGAATCGATACGGCTCAGCCGCGGCGAGGCGGTCGCAGACCGCCTGTTCGATTTCGTCGGTGGTTTCGGCGCGGACGACCGCTCGGTCGATACTTCGAATGACGGCGTTGATACGGCGCAGACGTTCCAGTTCGTCGCGTTGTGCTTTCAGTTCCGCGTCGCGTCTGTCTCTGGGCGACGTGTCGCGGGCGACGCCGACCGTTCCGACGAACTCGCCGTCCGACAGCACCACGGTAAATCTGAGTTCGCACGAAAGCGTCTTGCCGTCCGCCGTTCGAACCGGGAGTGCCGTCGCTCGGACGCCATCCGGGTCGTTGGCCAGCAACTCCTGAATTTCTCCTTGAAGTCGAACGACGTCTTCGTGGTTGACCAACAGAGAGACGTGCGACCCGAGCAGTTCCTCGCGTTCGTATCCCGTGGAACGAACGACAGCGTCGCTGACAGCCACGAAATTGCCGTCGGTGTCGAGTTGATACACGGCGTCGCCGACAGCCGAGACGATGGCTTCGTCCGCGAGTAATTCGTCCTGCGCCTCGCAACTCATTGTGAATATCTCGCTGGCGACGACGATAACTCTGACGTGGCGAACGGTGACGAACTAAGTAGCCCTACCGACAACCTCCGGACATGGCAGACACCGCGACGCTGATGGACTCGTACACGGAGATGACCGAACTGCTCCTGCCGAACGACACCAACAACCTCGGGCGGGCGCTCGGGGGTGCAGTTCTGCACTGGATGGACATCTGCGGTGCCATTTCCGCGATGCGATTCTGCGGAAATCAGTGCGTCACCGCGTCGATGGATCACGTCGATTTTATCGCGCCAATCGACCTCGGCGAGGTCGCAGTCGTGGAAGCCTTCGTCTTCGACACCGGCCGAACCAGCATCGACGTGAAGGTGAACGTCCGCGCGGAAGACCCCAAACGCGGCGAAGAGCGCGAGACGACCACCTCGTTTTTCACCTTCGTGGCGCTGGACGAGTCCGGCAAGCCGACACCGGTGCCGGAACTGGACTGTCCGGACGAAAATCAGCAATCGCTCCGCAATTCGGCGCGAACCGAGCGCATCGAACAACTCCGCGCCGTGGCCGAGCGAATCGATTAATCACCCTCGAAACGTCTCGATCTCTTCCCGATAATCGATTTCCAGTTCGGGGAGGTCGGCGAACCACCGCGCGGCGTGAATCGTCTCGTCTTCGAGACCGAGATCGTCTCGAATTTCGGCGTCGGTCGCAGTCCCCCCGAAGAGGACGAACTGGCCGGAAACCGCCCCGCCGTCGTGCGTAAACGTCTGGCGCTCCACGAGAAGCGGTCGGTCGAGTTCGACGCCGACACCGGTTTCCTCGGCGACTTCCCTGACGCCTGCCTCGCCCAGCGTTTCGCCCGTCTCCACAGAGCCGCCGGGAAGAATCCAGCCGTCGCTCCATCCGTTTTCGACCAGCAAGACGCGCTCGACGTCGTCGGTGACGACGACGCCGACCCACTGGTCGCGTCCCGACTCGATGGTCTCTCTGACGGTTGCGAAGTTCTTTGCCGGAAGCGAGAACGTTCGCGCTCCTTCTCGAACGGATTCCCGACGGCGAATGTCAGCGATACTGCTCACGCTCGCAACTCGTGTCGGCAGAACAAAAAATTTCGCGGGTTAGTTGCCGCCCTTCGGCGTCGTCTCCTTCGCAGTGGTGTTTTTCACCGTGGTTTCTTTCGGAGCCGTCTCTTTGGCAGTCGTTGTCTCTCTTGGCGTCGTCTCCTTCGTGGTGGTTGCCTTTACAGTCGTCTTCGTTTCCTCCGCAGCGGTCTCTCTCGCCGTGGTCGTGGTTTCATTCGCCGTCGTCTCCGTCGCGGTGGTCTCTTCCGCGGTCGTCGTCATCTGTTGTTCGAAGACGAAGTCCTCGACGAGGATGAGTTCGAACGGGCTGTTCTGCCCGCTCTCGGGAGCCTCGGAGGGGTTGATGTAGCCTGCCGCGAACGCGGAGTAGGCGGTGCTCTCGTTGACCGTCACGTCGAACGTCGCCACGACCTCGCCGTCGTTATCTTCGGTGGCCGGACGAACTTCCAGCGTGTAGTTGCCTGCCGGAACCACCACGTACTCCGTGGCGTTGCCGAACGAGACGTTGTCGAAGAGCGTCGCGTTCGTGCCTTCCACCGTCACGTCAACCGGCGGCGCATCGGGCGAGACGTGGACGAGTCGCAGCGAAGCGTTATCGGGACCGGGCACGTTGAAGTTGTCTTCGAGGATGTTCACTTCGAAGGGAACTGCGGCGTCCTCCGAAATTTCACCTTCCGCCACGACAGTGTAGTTCGTGTCGGCATCGAAGGTGACGTTTTCCGAGAAGACGACCGTACTCGGGTCGTCCGCGACCGTAACCGTCACGTTGTGCTCGCCAGCCGAGAGGTTCGCGTAGTCCGTGACGTTACCGTACGAGAGATTCGAAACCGCCGTCTCGCCGTCGATGAGCACGTCCACCGGCGGTGCGTCCGGCGACATGTGGGCGACGCGAACTCGCGCGTCACCGGCCTCCGCAGTGGTCGTCTCCTCTGCGGTGGTCGTCTCTTCGACAGTCGTCTCTGCCGCGGCCGTCGTCTCCTCGGCAGTCGTGGTTTCGTTCGCTACCGTCGTCTCGTTCGCCACCGTCGTTTCGTTTACCGCGGCAGTGGTCGTCTCAGTCGCTCCCGTCGTCTCGTTCGCGGTGGTGGTCGTCTGGCTACTGCCAGCCATCACCCCCATACCTGCGAACCCGGCACTCACTGCCAGCATCAGTGTCACTAATCCAACGATGACTATCCGTGTCGATTGTGTTCCCCTCATTCCTCGCGTATGGTCGCCGAGAGCCAGTATAAAAGGAATAGTCGGTTCAGCGACGTACCGAGAGGCATCGGGACAGGTAACGGTCGTTTCGCGGGGATTTTTGCTCGCCTACCCGTCGAAATCGACGCGTAACCCGACGCTCGCGGTTCGTAAGAATCCTTATCCGACGGCCTCCCGTATCGCGGTTCATGGGACTCGACGTGCCTGCCCCGGACGCACCGACTCTGCGTGCCGAGGCAGATGTACAGGAGTACGACGACGTGTCGATTCAGGGCGAGCGGAACTACCGCCGGGACGAACTGGAGACGTTCCTCCACGAAGGGGCGTGGGAGGAGTCGTTCAACCAGTGGGCGGAACACACCGAGTTGGAAGAACGCGAGTTCGAAACCGCCCTCGATTTGAATCTCTTCGACGAGTTCGACTTCTTCTGGGACGACTTCGCCGACCGCGTCGGCTACCACGCGCCGGGAATTCCCGAGGACTGGAAAGAGCGAGAAATCCACCCAAATATCGACTCGTGGAACGCCGTCTCGTCCATCAACGCTTCCCTGACCGAACTCGGGCAAATCGTCTGCGACGTGCTCGAAGCCGACTACGTCGATTGGGAAGCGGAGTTCGATGCGCCCGACGACTTGCCGGACTTCGAGTAGCTACCGGAAGATGACGCCCTCCACGTCGCCGTCGAGGACGACTTCCCCGTCCTCGTTGCGGCAGACGAACGAAACGTCTATCTCGTATCGCGCCTCGCCGGATTCGACCGATTCGACGGTCGAGGTGCAGGTGATTTCCTCGCCGACGTACACCGGTCTGCGGAATTCGAAGCTCATTCTTCGCGCGACGTAGTCCATGTCGCCGCCGATTTTGGTCGGGAGGGTCGCGGTCAGCAGTCCGTGAACCATCCTGTCGTCGCCCGCTTCGTGGTGGCTTCCCCGGTCGCCCGAGAGGTCGGCGAACTGCTCGACGTCGTCATCGCTGAAGGTTCGAGAATACGTCTTCGTGTCGCCTTCTGCTGGAGCGTCAACCATGCCGGTGTTTTCATGCCGACCGAATTAATCTTTTATTCGGGTTCGAGCGGGATACGATTCCGGAACGCTGAACCCGGACGAGCGAAGCCGTGCACGCCCGGAAACCAGCTTTTCGACCCATGACGCGCCCGTCTCGGTCGGCGCGGCGACGGCGTACCGAATCGGTGCACCGCGAACGGTTCGATCGGGGAGTTCGACGCTGGCGGTCGCGTAGCGGTCGGCGAACGCGGGAGTCGAGAAATCGAATTCGTCCGGCAGGGCGACGAAGGGAACGTCGTGTTCCACCGCCATGTTCCGGTAGGCGAACGCCGCGTCGAACGCGCCGCCTTCCAGACTCCGGAGCAGTCCCGTCTCGGGAACGATGCGCGTCTTTTCGAGCAGAGTTCGCTCTCCGGCGAGTTCCAATGCCATCACGGTTCGGTAGCCCAGCGGGTCGCGGTCGGGGTCGGTTCGGCCGACGACGACTTCCTCCCGGTCGAGCGCGCGCCGCCAATCGCGTTCGAGGGCGTCGGCGTGTGGCGAGTCGGGGTTGTACGCGATGACGAGCGCGTTCGTCGCAAACAGCGTAGCGTGGGCGGCGAGTCCGGACAGCAGCGTCGGGTCGGCGAGTGCAATCGCGTCCGGGTCGCGCGCACCCGAGACGACGAGTCGGCGAGCCGCGACGCTCCCGTGTGCTTCGACGGTCGCGTCACCGACCTTCGACGCGAGGCGCTGGAGGCTTCCGGCGACGAGCGCAGAAACGTTCTCCCCGTTTCCCGCGAACGAGACGGTCGCTACGCCGCCACCGACCGCGAGTGAGCCGCCAGCGTACCGAAGAAATCGCCGACGCTCCATTTGCCGTAACCAGAATTGGGTTCATCAAAGCTATTTCGTAATCGGTTGTGGTTTCAATCGTTCCCACTCTCCGCTTTCGGAACAGGACGGTTTATACATCAGTGGTGACACACACCGGATATGGTGTCGCCGCTCGACGGGTGGCCGATGCAGGTCGCAATCCCGCTCGGCTTGTTGCTCTCGATTCTCGTCGTCTGGACGTTAGACCGCCCGCGAGGGACGTGGGGGACGGCGCTCCGAAAGCGCTTCCTCCTCGGCGTTCCGTGGGGGACGTTGGTTTCGGTCGGCGGCGTCGTCGCAGTCTACCTGTTCGTGCAGAGCGGGTGGAACCACTGGCACAACCCCGTCACCGTCCCGTTCGCGTCGTGGTCGTATCTCTACCCGCTGGGGATGTTGCTCGGGTCGTTTTCCCACGCCGGGCCGGGCCACCTCATCGGAAACATGACGAGCACGCTCGCAGTCGCGCCGCTGGCGGAGTACTACTTCAGTCACTTTCCGACCGACCGGGGCGAAATATCGGAGTCTTCGTGGCGAACCAGTCCGTGGTTCCGGGCGTTCGTGCTGTTTCCGCTCGGCGTCGTGATTATCGGCCTCGGGACGAGTGTCTTAGCGTGGGGGCCAGTCATCGGATTTTCCGGCGTCGTCTTCGCCTTCGTCGGGTTCGCGCTGGTTCGGTATCCGCTCGGCACCGTCGTCGCACTCTCGGTGCAGGGCGTGGTCAACACGCTGTATCTCGCGCTCCGCGACCCACAGATAATCGGCGAAGCGTCGAGTTCCTTCTCGCGCCCGTGGTGGTTCGGCATCGCCGTCCAGGGCCACACGTTGGGATTCTTCCTCGGTGCGGTCGCGGGCGTCTACCTCCTCCGACGGCGAAACGTTCGGGTGAGTGCGCTCCGGATGTGGTTCGGCAGTTTCGTTCTTCTGATGTCGCTGTCGCTGTGGGCGCTCTGGTGGTATCGCGGCTTGGAGAAGTACGTCCTCTTTCGTGGACTGGGCGTCCTCTTCGTCCTCACGCTGGCGATTCTGGTCACGGTCGCGGTTCGAACGACCGACGCCGACTCGTTCAGTCCGAGCGCTCGACAGGCCGGAACAGTCCTCCTGATGGTTCCACTCGTCGTGATGGCGGGCATCGCCGTTCCGGTCAATTTCACGACTATCGACGACTCGGGTTCTAACGCTGTCGATTCCGCCGTCGAGATGGACGGCTACACCGTGATGTACGCCGAGAACGTGCCGAACCGGAAGGTCTCGATTGTCGACGTGTCGCTCGGTGGCGAGACGACCCAAGTGAACACGAGCGGCGTTATCGTCGTCAACGAAAATCGAGAAATCTGGTCGCGCGAGGTGTCGAAGGGACAACTTGCCCACTCCGGTTGGACGACGGTCAGAATCGGCGGCGTCGGCTGGTCGAAAGCGGTACAGGTGAAACGAACCGGGTGGAGCGCCAGCGGCGGCGGAACCGCGTATCAGGTTTGGTTGCGCCCGGAGTCCGGAAACTGGCGACACGCCTTCGAATCCTGGGCCGTCACCGCCAGTCCCGTCCTCGCAGGGAAACGGGTTTCCATCGCCCCGCACGACGAACAGTTCGTCATCAGAGTCTCGGCGAACAACTCGACGGTCGCGTCCAGTCCGCTTCCCGCGGCTAACGCCACCGTCACCCTCGACGGCATCGAATTCACGCGAACGGGCGACAAAATCGTCGCCGCCGCCAACGACACGCGCGTCCAAGTGGCGAAAAAGGAAACCTACGGTAGTTAGCGCCACTCGATTCTGAACACTTCCGCGTCGAGTACTTTTCGCTCGCGACGCTGAAACTCGAACCGCCGGGATAGCGGTAACTCCGCGCGGAATGCGTGGGTGACTTCGCCGCCCCCATCCTCGACGAACGACTCCACGAACGCCATACTTCCTTCGTTGTGAATCGAATAGGACACGTCCGCAACGTCGGCGGTCGTTTCGAGAAACGCGCGGTCAGCGTGCCGATTGCCGTCCTGCGCGCCGAACGGCGGATTCATCAGCACGGTCGTCGCTGGACCTGCAGGCGAGCGACAGAGCGGTGCGCGCGTCGCGTCGGCCACCATCCATTCGACTCCGGTTTCGGGTTCGACGCGACGCTCGTTTTCGCGGGCCTGCTCGATGGCGGATGCGTCGCGGTCGAGTCCGACGACGCGCTCGGGGTCGCGGGTCGCGGCCCCGAGCGCGAGCATGCCGGTTCCAGTGCCGAGGTCGAGAACGGTCTTCCCGACGATGTCGTGGTGAACGTCGGCAAGATGGACGAGGTGGGCAGAGAGGTCTGCGGGCGTCGGATACTGCTCCAGTTCGACCTGCGGGTCGGCGAAGTCGGTGACTGCCGAGAGGCGACGTTCTAGCGCTCGTTTCCCCATGGCTGAGCGAATGGTACGGGAAGACGTAAGTTTGCGGCTTCGCTCGGCGGCAGTTCTCGTCGGACGCGGACGAAACACCGAGAGAATGCTAATCGAACGAGTCGCGGGGACGGAACTCCAGCGGTCTGCGAGACGAGAACGGAAGAGAACAGTCTAGTCACCAAATCGAACGTCTCGAACCGCCACCGAGGTCGAAGTTAGGCGTCGAGGGAGAGTGGGCCGTCGAGCTCGAGCGTGACGCCCTCGCGGCGTGCGCGCTCGTTCAAGGCGGCGAGAGAGGGTCGAACTTTCGATTCGTCAGCGACGGCGTCGAACTCGACGGTAACGGTGCCTGCGCCGAGGAACGCCGCTGTTCGGACGTACTCTCGGATGCGGTCGGCTTCGTCCTGCGTGGCGAACGAGCAGTCCGCGTCGAAGCAGGCATCGACCGTCACGCCCGCGGGCACGAGGTCATTGGCGTCGAGTTCGCGCTGGAGTTCGCGTAGGTCGTCGCGTGCGCTCGGCAGAGCGGACGCATCGAGCGTCACGGGCGTTTTATCGGTCGGTCGGCAGCATTCAATAGCGGTTTCGATGGTGGTGGGACGTGTCGCGCTCATTGTACTATACCATATCTACTAAGCATACAAAAAGCTTTGTGTATGCTCAGTAGTAATCTGATGGGTGAAAGAGCTATTTCACTCATCTGAAAGCATTTACCAAATCACAAGAAAGCAAGCGTATGAACCGCCGAACAGTGCTTGCGTCGGTCGGCACCGCCATCCTCGCGGGGTGCCTCACCGAATCGTCGCCGGGCGGAACGGACTCCCCATCGTCCCAGCGCAGTTCGACCCCGAAATCGACTCAGACCGAAGTACCGACATCTAAACCGTCCGACCCGAACCTACGGATTCCAGGCGAAAATCACTGTCCGAAGTTCGACGACGACGTGAAGCGAGTCGTCTGCTATCAGAACGCGGGTTCGGACACCACCCTCCTGATGGAACCTTCGACGGAGCAATGGAATCTCCCGAAAGCCAATCTCTCGTTTACGCTGAGAAACGAAACGGGCGCGACTTTCACGACGAACTACTACAACTGGAACGTGTGGAAGCAAGTCGATAGCGAGTGGGTACACATCGCCCCGCGAGTCGTTCCGGAACCTGCCATGATGCTCGAATCGGGCGGGACGCACGCGTGGAATCTCACCGTCGATAACACCGACCTCGGACGAGCGATCGACAGAACAGAGGGAACCGAGAACGTCACCCTCGACGGACTCGGCGGCGGCGGTACCTACGCTTTTGGCATCTCCGGGTGGTTCGAGGGAGAAAACTACGACGAGAGCACCGGCGTCGCGACTCGCTTCGAACTCGTCGGCGACCCCCTCGAACTCGTCCCGACGAACGATTTGCGGGTGGTCGGCACGAACGGAGGAGAAAAACACGTTCGCACGAACCAATCGAAGCAAACCTACGTCGCCACGCGCGTCGAGAGCGCGGCCGACGCAACTCGGATGATTCCCGAGCAGGTGATTCGACTCACGCCGCTCCGCAACATGCTCGCCTCGTTCGAAGACGGAATCGACCGCGTTCGACTCGACGGGCGGGACTTCCCGCTCGGTAACAGCCCGAATTTCGTCGAGTACGGCGGCGAGACCTACCGAATCCAACTCACCGCCGAATAAAATCACACTCTGTCCGATAGGATTAAATCGGTGAGGTAACTTATCGAATCCATGTCACACGATACCAACAGTGACACGGATTCGAATCGTCGATTCTCCCGTCGAACCATCCTCCGAGGAACCGCAACCGCCGCGGTCGGACTTGCCGGGGTGGCCGGAACCGCCGCCGGGTTCGAAGGCGACGACGGCAACATCACCGGCCCGGCGGACTTCCCACGTGCGACGACGCGCGGGCACTTCGACATCCACTGGTGGTACGGCGACCAGTTGACCGACGGCCACACCGCCACCGACTACAGCACCGTCGGCGACATTCCGGGCTACGGGAGCTCAAACCCGGAGGAGGTGATGATTTCGGTTCACGGCTGGCTGGTCGAGAAAGACGCCGCGCCAGACCACTTCCAGACGGTCAAGACCTCGCTCCGGAACAACGGCTACGACCACCCCGTCATCGGGTTCAGCTACGACTCGGACACGAGTCTCGATAACTGGTGGCCCGCGACCGACATCGCGGAGCGAAACGGCGCGAAACTCGCCAACTTCATCACCGACTACCGCGCCCGAACCGGAGCGCGCGTGCGCCTCATCGGCCACTCGCTCGGCGGCCGAGTCGTCCCCGCGACCATCAAGGCGCTCAACTCGTGGGGTTACAGCGACTACGTCGAATCGGCGACTCTGCTCGGCGCGGCGGCGGACAACGACGCGGTCGCAGTCGATGGCGAGTACGGCGACGACATCGCCACCGTCGTCGGTTCGCTGGACAACTTCTGGAAGAGCGGCGACAACGTTCTCAACTGGGCCTACTCGACCGGCGAGTTCGATTCCGCCGTGGGCGAAGAGGGCTGTGAGGGAACTCCGCCCGCGAACTACACCGACCACAACGTGGACTACGTCCCCGACCACTTTTCCTACCACGAACCCGGCGACGGCTGTATGGCCGAAGTCGTCGCGCAGTTCTGACGAAGCGACGGCGACTCTACCGCTTCGTGAGCTTTCGGGCAGTTTTTCTCGCGTGTTTCGCGTGTCCCCAACCGAGTAGGTAGCGACCGTAGGCTTCGGCGCGAGGATAGTCGGAAAAGCCAAGCGCGCTATCTCCGGAGTCGATTCGGTTTCTGGCCGTTTCGAGTAATTTGCGAGCGAAGGGTTTGTCTTTCGTCTCGGCAACTGCATCCCGGAGTTTCTGAACTGCCTCGCGCTTGGCCCGAAACACGAGGTTCGCATCGATTTGCTTCGCATCTTCGGAGACAGCGACCCGATTTTTCGCGTCACGCCACGCGAGGAAATGCTGGTTTGCTTGGGCGGTGGTGACTGCGGCGAGAACCCCCAGCCCTTCGTCCGAATATCGCGTGGCATCTCTGAGTCGATTCCGTCCGTAAAACCAGCCGTGGTGTGCGATACGACCCCGAACCCGTCCGTAGGCGTTGTCGGGATGGTCGCTCTCGCCTCGGTCGTGCTGTTCGTGAAGCGTCTCGGCCTTCTTTCGAACGTGCGCTCGATTCCGGTTCAGTGCGCTTTCGAACGAGGTCGAATTGTTCAACCCGTCCCGGTATCGCCGGTAGATCCGTCGTCCGTCGTCCCAATCTCGACGGGCCGATTCGAGGTTCGAGAGCGTGCTTCCCGCCTCCATCGCGTTTTGGGGTGGCGAACGCGAGCAACCCGAGTCCGAGGGTGGAACCACCGAGGAGCGCAGACCCAGCGAGGAATTTTCTGCGAGGGAGAGGGCTATCGGGACGATCGCTCGGAGGGCGCGACATGAAACATGGGAGAAAAGACGACTACAAATATTTTCCTACCACGTTCCGTGGAAGGTGTCGAACTCCAGCGAATCGAGTGGCTCGTTCCCGACCGCGATTTCGTACTCGCCGGGCGTGAGCATCGGTTTGTGGAACTGCGGACCGTCGTCAGTCGTGATTCGGGGACACCCCGTGTTGACGAAGGCGTCCATGTTGAAGTTCCGCAGGCGGTCGGGCGTCACCTCGTCCATCGTGATGAGGTAGGCGTCGTCGTTGTCGTCCAAGATGTCCTGTGCAATCTCCCAGCGACCCTGCCCGATTTTCGTGCAGAAGATGACGCCCCACTTTTCGGCGTCCATCGCGCGGTGGACTGCACCGTATCGCTGTTTCAGGAATTTTTCTGTATCCGCAACCGTGACGACGTTGTTCACGGGGTCGGCGATGACGACGGTCTTGTCGGGGTGTTCCATCGCCAATCCGAGGGGGTGGAACTTCCCGCCGCCGACGTACAGCACTTGGTCGGCGTCAATGTCGGCGGAGGCGTAGTTACAACCCAAGACCTGCCCTTCGTGGGTGAGTCGGTCGTCGCCTTTCCGGGTGTGCACGTCGAACCCGCGGTCGTCTAACCACGATTTCATCTCCTCGAAGCGGTTCATGTGCTGGGCGGTCGTGACGAGACCGACGTCGTCGACTTCGAGTTTGTCCATGGCTTCCTCCATGATGGGGAAGACATCGACGTTCGAAAAGAGGGGGACGTAGATGACTTTGTCCGTGTTCTTCATCGGCGAGTGGCCGAAGTGGACGAACACGTCGGTTCGCTTCATCAGATAGGTGTCTAAGTCGCAGGCTCCGTAGCAAGGCTGGCCCGAGAGCAGAATCGTCACGTCGTCGGGGAGCAGTTCCCGCAGGTCGTCGGCGACGCTCGGCCCTCTGCGCTTGAGCCCTTCGGGGAACTGCAAGCCGACCTTCTCCGCGTCGCGCTCTTCGACCGCCTCGATGATGCGGTCGAGTTCGTAATCCCACTCCCGGTCGTGTTTGAGGGACATGCCGGTCTTCCGCAAGTCCCCCTCGCTGTACTCGCTCTCTTGACTCATTGTCCTCCGTTTGGTCTGAGAACTTTTAAGCACGGTGTTCCGGGTTTTCGCTGGTCAAGGCTTGTTGAAATATTGAGGAGTTGATAGAGACGGCGTACTGAATGTGGAGGATAAATTGGTCAAATACCGGTTTGGCCTTACAGAAGAGTTTTACCCGGATAGGTACAGCCAATTGATATGAATCGGCGGACGTATCTCCTCTCGGGCGGCGCAACCGTCGCCACCCTCGCCGGGTTTGCCGCAGTCGGAACACTTCAGGACGAATCACAGGTGGAGTATCAAGGGAAAGATATTGTGTACGAACGCGATGACCTGTCCCTCCGTCTCCGCCAAGAGCCAATCTCTCTCGGAGACACGGGAGAGTTCGAAGTCACCAATACGGGCGATTCGAAAATCACCCTTGGATGTAACAATCCATGGGCCATTCAGAAACAGTCCGATGGTGACTGGCAGCACGTAACGTGGACGGGGGATCGCTATTACCAAATGTGTGCAACGGAACTTTCACCGGGTGACTCTCTCGTCGAGGGCATCACGCTCTCCAAATCTGGACTTGAAAGGGGCTCTAATGAACACTCTCCTGAACTTCGTCCTGGACAGTATCGATTCTTGCTTCTCGGTTCGTCGCCGTACTTGGCTCTCGAATTCGAGCTTCTTGACTCCGAATAGTTAGTGCCACAATCGCATCAGCCAGTGGGGGAGGGATGAAAGATACGCGCCCTCTATTCAGCACGGACACCGAAACCGAACAAGATCGAAAGATTTCAACAGATTCACCGGACTACTCCATTCGGCAAGCCTAAACCCTTCCAGTCCGAACCTTGGCCCATGAGCGTAGACACGAAAGCCGACGTGAGCGACGAGGGAACCAGCGTCGAACAGATGGCGACCGAACTCGGCGAGGCAATCGTCGAAACGCCGGAGTACCAGCAGTTCGAGGAAGCCAAGGCTGAAGTCGAGGCGAACGAGGACGCACAGGGGAAAATCAAGGAGTTCGAGCATCTCCGACAGGAGTTCATGCTCGCGCGTCAGACCGGCGAGGCGACCCAAGAAGACGTGCAGAAGGTGCAGCAAGCGCAGGAAGACCTCCACTCGATTCCCGTGATGGCGGAGTACCTCGAAGCGCAGAACGAACTCGAAACCCGACTAGAAGACCTGAATCGCGCGATTTCCGAACCGCTCGCGGTCGATTTCGGCCAGCAGGCTGGCGGTTGCTGTCAGGACGAGTAATCTACACTTCTACCCACCCGCCGACGTCGTCGCTTTCTCGAAGCGCATCCACCACGGCCAGCGTCCGCGCCGCCTCCCGAGCGTCGGTTCGCGGACGCTCACCCCGTTCGACGTACTCCGCGAATCGCTCGGCTTCGAGCGCGTAGGGGTCTACCGACGCGAACGATTCCGTGACGTGACGCCCCGAAAACTGACATTCGAACTCGGTCGGGTCGCTCCCGACCGAAAACGCCCGGTCTGCGTGCAATCGCCCGTCGGTGCCTTCGACCCGACAGTACTGGGCGTCTTCGAGGCGAAACGAGCAATCGATTTGCGCGGTTCGCCCGCCCGAAAAGACGAGGAGTCCAGATACGTGCGTCTCGACGCCCGTCTCCTCGGGGTCGGCGACGCGGGCGACGACGCGCTCCGGTTCGCCCAAAAACAGCCTCGCGGCTTCGATGGCGTAGACGCCCACGTCGAGGAGACAACCGCCGCCGAGGTCGGGGTCGAATCGGGTTCCCGCGGGCCAACGCCGAAGTGAGGAGTGAAAACCGGCATCGACCGACCGAACCTCGCCGAACTCGTTTGCCACGTCGGCCATTCGCTCGGTTCGTGGGTAGTATCGGAACATCATCGCTTCCATCAGCGTCACGTCCCTCTCGTCGCAGTAGCGCCCCATCTCGCGGGCCTCCTCGGCGTCTACGGCCAGCGGTTTCTCGCACAGAACGTGGACACCGTGGTCTGCGGCGCGTTTCGTCCATTCGGCGTGGAGCGAGTTCGGAAGAGGAATGTACACAGCGTCTACATCGGATTCGAGCAGTTCAATGTACGACCCGAACGCCTGAGCGATTCCGTGCGTCTCGGCGAACTGTTCTGCACGTTCCTCGCTCCGTGACGCGATGGCCGTGATTTCGTGGTCGGTCTGAGCGACCGCCGGAACGAACGAGTGACGCGCAATCTGTGCAGTTCCCAACACCCCCAGATTCATGATACTGGTAACGTCACAGCGTTTCAAAAGTGTGGGTGCTCAGTTCAGTCGCCAGAGTTCGTAGTTCAGGACGGTCGCGAATCCAACCCAGAGCGCGTAGGGAACGAGCAAGAGCGCTGCCCGGCGATCAACGCGCGCAAATACGACGATGGTCGCGCCGATAGCGACCAGCAGGGCGAGAATGACGACGAGTCCGCCAGCGGGCCAGCGCATCCCGAAGAAGACCAGCGTCCACGCCGCGTTGAGCGCGAGTTGCACCGCGAAGATAGCGAGTGCGAAGCGATTACGCTCGCGCCAGACGAGGTAGAGGGCGATACCCATCAGTAGATAGAGCGTCGTCCAGACCGGGCCGAACACCCAACTCGGCGGCGTGAACGCCGGTTTTTGCAGGGTAGTGTACCACGTTGCGACGTCATTCGCAGTGAGAATCGATGGGACGATGCCCGCCAGTTGGCAGACGACGATGCTGACCAGAAGCGCAGGCAGGTTGCTCCACGGAAACGAAGAACGACGGGCTGTGTCCATGGAAGCCGGTACGTCGCGAAAACGGCTTTTTCTTTCGGCTACTCTGTTGGGCTATTCGAGGTCGTCAACTTGCACTGTCTCTTCGAGGACGAGCGTCGGACCCTGCTCCATGTTGAGGAACTCGGCGGCGTCGGCCATCACCTTCTCGCCCTGCTCGGAGTCGAAGGCGGCTTTCATGTCGGCGGTCGAGTCGAAGTACAGTTCGAGGACGCCGTCGTAACCAGCCTTCTCGGGATCTTTCGAGACGGAGGTGACGTACTTTCGGAGACCAGGGAGTTCCTTGGCGAGTTCCGAGTGTTCGTTCAGCCAGTACTCTTCGAACTCCTCGTGGGTCATGCCGTCCTTGCGAACCAGCAAATCGACCATCTTTATCATGCACCTGAATCCGCGTTCCCCGCCGACTTTTGTGTATCGACTACCGTCGCCCGAACTCGCCCGTGAACCGACTGCGCCCCAGTCTAATCCCACCCATCGCGTCCAGCAGGGCGTCTTTCGTCGCGCCCGCTCCGAGTCGCGGCTGTGATTCGAGCAGGTACAGCGAAAACCGGTAGGTGTGCGGTCCATCGCCCTGTGGCGGGCAGGGGCCTCGATAGCCGAGGTCGCCGAAATCGTTCTCGCCCTGTTTCGCCCCGCCGAGGTCGCTGATGATTTCCATCTGCGGAACGTCCTTCGGAATTCGGTCTCTGTCCGGCGGAATGTCCCACATGAGCCAGTGGGTGAAGGTTCCACTCGGCGCGTCGGGGTCGTCCACGACGATTGCGAGCGAGTTCACGTCGTCTCGCTCGACGTTGATTTCGAGTGGTGGCGAGACGTCCCGACCCTCGCAGGTGAACTCCCTCGGAATCCGATTCCCGTTCCCGAACGCTGGCGTGCTGAATATACTCATGGTTCCCCCCGTTGTCTGCTTCCCCCGAACGACCGACGTTCCGACGCCGACCCCAGCAATCGCCCGGAGCAGTGCGCGTCTTCCGAGCATCTCATCGAACTTCGTCGCCAGAGGTGATAGGCTCTGTTGCCACGTCGGTCGCGTTCTGCTGTTTCGTGGTATCCCGTCTCGTGACTAAAATTGACATGCCGAGGTCACTTAGTGACGCATTTAACCTCTTTCCGACAACACAAGATTATGCCTAACTTGTCACTCCTTGCTCACGGAACGAAAGCGGTTCAATCACGTCTCAGCCGGAGAGTACGATGATCGATATGTCGTCTAGCCGACGGGCGTTTCTCGGAACGGTCGGTGTGGTCGGCGGTAGCGCAGTCGCCGGGTGTCTCGGTGCTCAAGGCGTCGAAGACGACGCGGCCCAAACGTTCCGAATGGTCGGGAGTCCGATTCAGACGCTCGACCCGGCCGCAGCGAACGACGGGGCGTCCTACCGCGTCATCACGCAGTTGTTCGACGGACTCGTCCACTATCCGAAAGGGAACCCGAAGTCCGAACTCCTCCTCGCCGAGGACGTCACCGTCTCTGACGACGGTCGAACGTACACCTTCGCGCTGAAAGACGGCGTCACCTTCAGCAACGGTTCGACGCTTTCCGCGAGCGACGTGGTGTACTCGTTCGAGCGCGTGGCGGCCTCGCCGAATTCGACGCACGCTTCCCTCCTGTTCGACCACCTCGGTCTGGAACACGAACGACAGGACGGAGAGTACGTTCCGGGAACGCTGGGCGTCGAAGCCGTCGCGGAGAAGACGGTCGAATTCCGCCTTCAATCCCCGTTCTACGCGACGCTGGACGTGCTCGCACTCCCGGCATTGAGCATCGTTCCCGAGGGAATCCTCGGCGACGTGCAAGGGTACGACGGGGAGATGTCGCACGAGAAATTCGCCACCGAAACGCCGGTCGGTGCCGGACCGTTCACCTTCGACCGGTGGTCGTCCGACGCCGAATATGCGGTGACGGCGCGCGACGACTACCACGGAGACGGCCCCAACGTCGCGGGAATCCACTGGCACGTGATGAGTAACCCGAACGCGGGATACACGTACGCCACGAACGAAAACGCGGACGCCTTCTGGGTGCCGACTTCGAAGTTCGACCGCGCAAAAGTCACCGTCGAAACGACGGACGAGCAGGGACGAAAAATCGGCACCTACGGACCACTCCCCGAAAACGGACGAACCGTGCGCTACCTCCAAGTGCCGCTCGTGACGACCTACTACGTCGGTTTCAACGCGCAGGCCGTCCCGAAACCACTCCGGAAAGCTATCGCGTACCTGGTGAACCAGCACCGAGAGCTAAACGACACGCGGAAGGGTCGCGGCGAACTGGCCACGCATCTCACGCCGCCGAGCATCTTCCCCGGCGGTCGGCAGGCGGCGCAAAAACACGCGAAGTCGTATCCGTACGGGAGCGCCGAGTCGAACCTCGACGCGGCCCAAAAGGTCGTCGAGCGCGCGGGCTACGGCCCGGACAATCCGGGGAGCATCACCATGACGACCTACCGGAGTTCGTCGTGGCAATTGACCGCCCAGACGCTTCAGGACAAACTTCGGGCGATACACGTCAACCTCGAAATCCAGGAAGCGCCGCTGCCGACGCTCATCGAACGCGGCCAAAACGGTTCGCTCGAAGCGTTCACCCTCGGGTGGTCGATGGATTACCCGTCGCCGGAGACGTTCCTGCATCTGCTCGGGACGGGGAAGGAATCACAGTCGTTCCTGTACTGGGACGGCACTCCGGCCGCCAAGCGCGCGCAACGAGCGTGGAACCGCGTCCTCGATCATCGGTCATCCAGTGACGCCGACCGGCAGGTGCGCCACGAGGCGTTCGTGGAGATGGAAGAGGCCAACTGGGAGGACGTCGCCCTGATTCCGACGTACCACCCCATCGGCGAGGGATTCTACTACCAGTGGGCGGACGTGCCGAAGACGGGGGCCGCCGGGTTCTCCAAGCACAAGTACACCGACGTGACGCTCGACCGGCGGCCGTAACTCGCTTCGGTTCCGGCGATAATCGTTTTCGACCACAACGGTTTACAGGGTGTGATACGTCGTTTCTCGTTAATGGCAAAACTCAACCGACCCGACCAACGGCAGTGCACGCGGTGCGGGCGCGAAGACGAGTGGAACGAGTCGAGCCACAACTGGACGATCGCCGAGAGCGAGGGACGACCCTTCTGTCTCCACGAGTGGGACATCAACGGCACCTACAATCCAATCACGGAGTGAGATGCCCACGGCCTACATCACCGCCCCGACCGACAGCGCGGGCGACCTCGCGGAATTGCTGGTAGAGGAGCGACTCGCCGCCTGCGTCAACCGTTTTCCCTGCACCTCGGTCTATCGCTGGGAGGGCGAGGTCGTCCACGACGACGAGGTGATTCTGCTGGCGAAGACGACCGATTCGGCGTGGGACGAACTTGTCGCGCGAGTCGAGGAGGAACATCCCTACGAGGTGCCCTGCATCGAACGATTCGAGGAGGACGGGATGATTGAGGAGTTTGCGGACTGGATTCACGAGGAGTTGGGATGATGGCACAGGCAAGCGACGAGTCGGATGAGGAACCGGGGAGACAGACCGGCCCGTGGGTGCTGGCGCTCGGCGTGTTGGGTGTTGGAGCAGTTGCACTGATTCGGGAACTGCGACGGAATCGAGACAAGACGGCTGATGATTCGTAAGGTTTCGTTAGCTATTGTTTCTGAATTTCGTTCCACGTCGCTAGCTGTTGCCGACTCCTCTCGAAATCGGAATGTGGAGGACGTTGATTCATTTGAGCTAGCTGTTGCCGACTCCAAATGACCGCACCTCGTCCTCCCCAACCTCCTCCCGCAACCCGGCCGAGCGAACCTCGGCCGGGTTGGTTACGAACACGGTTCGTCACATCCCGAAAATCTTCGATTTTCGAGGATCTCGCTCGCTCCCGCTGGTCGCCATCGCGCGCCACCGCACGAATTTCAACTTCTCGAATTATCACGAACCACCTCCGGCGCGCGAGGGACGAGTGCACGGTGTTCGCGTGAGCGCACGCGAACGCGAACGCGGACGAGGTTCGCTCGTCCGAAGCGAACGAGGAGGCTGGGGAGGACGAGGTGCGGTCATTTGGAGTCGGCAGTAGCTAGCGAAAATAAACCGGCATCCTTTACGTTGTGATTTCGATAGAAGTCGGAAGTTACTAGTGAGTATCACCGACCGAAACCAGTTTTCCCAAACACCCAACCTAGTCGTATCCTGCACGGAGTTCCTCAAGTACCGAAATCGTGCCCGCAGAATAAGACCCCTCTATCACGGTCTCGGCCGCGCGTTTCGCTTTCTCGTCGGCGTTCGCCACGGCGTAGCTCTCGCGGACGACGCCGAACGTCGAAACGTCGTTTTCCGAATCGCCGATGGCGACGAACTCCTCGGGGTCGCGGTCTAACAGTTCGGCGACCGCTTTCAACCCCTGCCCCTTGCTCACACCGGAGGATTTGACGTGGTAGGCGAAGCCGGTGTCCACGACCTCCAGACCGTGTTCGCTGGCGAGTTCGGCGAGCGGGCCGAGTGGCTGGTCGCGCTGGACTGCGATTTCCGTCTCGCGCCAGCGGTTGGTCAGATCGGTGTCGCCCCAGCCCAAATCGTGCCCCGCGATCTCGTACTCTTCGGCGACGGTGAACGCTGCCTCGCCGTCCCCGTTTCGCGTCACCTCGTCGTCAGCGAGGACGATGCCGCCGTTTTCGGCGATGACGTACTGCGGTATTTGGAGAAAGTGACAGAGTGCGACGGGATAGGGGAAGGCTTTACCGGTGGCGACTACGACGGGGGCGTCCCAGTCGGGGAGCAGGTCGAAGAATCGCGGGTCGATAGAGTCGTCTGGCCGGGTCATCGTACCGTCGATGTCGAGGACGAGCGGCGGAGCCATGTTGGAACTTCGCGGTACCGTCACTTAGTCCCGGTGTTCGGGCTACTTTCGTTCCGGCGTTCGGATTCGATTTCATCGAACAGGTTGCGGACGTGCCAGCGGATTTCCTCCCGAATTTCGCACACCTCGTCCGGCGTCTTCCCGTCCGGGTCGTCGAGATTCCAGTCGCGGTTCTCGCCCGACCACGTCGCCGGGCAGACGTCGCTCGCCGAACAACCCATCGTAATCACGTACTGGCACTGTTGTAGCTCCTCGAACGTGATTTCGCGGGGTTCGCGCTCCGCGATGTCGATGTCGATGTCGATTTCGGCCATCGCCGACACTACTTCTTCGTGAACCTCGTCTGCGGGGTCGGTGCCGCCGGTTAGGATTTCAACGTCGGATCCGCGCGCCGCGCGCTCTCGCTCCGCGAACGCGGTCGCCATCTGGCTTCGTCCGGCGTTCTGCACGCAGACGAAGGCGATTCGAGGAGTAGGACGAGGTTCGTCGGTCATCGAGCGACGATTCTCACCGAGCGTGATGTACGTTTCGAAAATTTGGGTATTGAGTTCTCACAACCCGAGCGTTGGCACCCAGACTGCCTGCGGGAAGACGCCGAGGATAGCGAGTATCGCGATGAGGAGCGTACCGACGACGATGGCCGCCGCGGGCGGATCGAAGTGCGTGTCGGCGTGCGAGTAGAACACTCGCTGGAGAACCTCTCCGGCCAGCGCGCAGATGACGCCGAAGATTCCACCGACGACTAGTGCGGGGAGGAACGGCACCGCCGACGCGACTTCGGACGGAGGAACCTTCGAGATCGACATCCCCGCCGGGGCGAGCGCGAGCGCCGCCGTACTCGCCGGAAGGCTCATGTGGTGCGTGACGGGAATCTTCTCGACGCCGCAGTTGAGGAACACGAGACTCGCGGCGCTGATGCCGAATGCGAGGAACGGACTCCCCGTCTCGTAGGCGATATACGCCGCGAGGATGCCGACCACGAGGCCGATGGTCACCACGTTCGCCCATTTGTACTGGTGGGGAAGCCACGGTTCGACGACGAACCGCCCCTCTGCGGTCGCGCCGCCGTCGGCGACAGGTTCGTCGGGCGGCGTCTCATCGGTCTCGGCCGCGGCGTCGCCGATGATACGCCGGGTGCCGTCCTCGAACGGTTTCATGTTGAGGATGCCTTTGCCAGTATCGCCGATGAGGTCGTAGCCGAAGACGAGCCTGTGGATGATAGCGGAGAGGACGACCCCCATTGCAATCGGGTCGTAGGGCATTTCGAAGGCGGCGGACAACTCGGTAAGCCAGTAGCCGATAATCCCGAACACGCCGCCGACGACCAGCACGTCGGGTTTGGTTCCCTGTGCGAAGGCGATGTCTTTCGCGTTGTGATAGTCGAATCCGGACTCCATGTACCCGCGTTTCGCGGCGTAGGCGGCGGCGGCCGCCCCGCCCGCGAAACTGATGGCGGGCGAGAACGGCGCGCCGAACGCGATGGAGGCAGTGATGCCGACACCGGTGAGTTCGGCCACCGGTCCCGATTGGACTGTGCCGGCGACGGCTTTTCCGATGATGTTCGCCGACTCGCCTGCGATGACCACGAAGCCGGTAAAGATGAACGCCGGGAGCGCGCCGAGTGCCGCGCCGAACGCGCCGCCCGCGAACGCCGCGATGAGCATCTCGACGGCCCAGAGCGGGGATAAGTCCGCCATCTCAGTCACTCCCTTCCTGCGCCCAGTCGAGCGAGCGCTCGACGGCGTCTTGCCAGCGACCGTACTTCTCGTCGGCCTCGGCGTCGTTCATCTCCGCGGCCGTCTCGAACTCGCGGTCTACCTGCCAGTTGTTTCGGAGTTCGTCCACTGTCTCCCAGTAGCCGACGGCGAGACCGGCGGCGTAGGCCGACCCGAGCGCGGTCGTCTCGTCCACGACCGGCCGAACGATGTCGGCATCGAGAATGTCGGCCTGCAACTGGCAGAGGAAGTTGTTCTTCACCGCGCCGCCATCGACTTTCAGCGACTCGACTTCGATGCCGCTGTCGGCCTCCATCGCTTCGGCCACGTCGCGGGTCTGGAATGCGATAGATTCGAGCGTGGCGTGCACGACGTGCTCTTTCCGCGTTCCGCGAGTCATCCCGACGATGGTGCCGCGAGCGCGCTGGTTCCAGTGCGGTGCGCCCAACCCCGTGAACGCCGGAACGACGTACACTCCGTCCGTCGAATCGACGTTTCTGGCCATCGACTCCGTCTCCGCCGCGTCGTCGATGAACCCGACATCCACGAGCCACTCGATTGCGGCGCCGGTGACAAAGATAGCGCCTTCGAGCGCGTACTGGACGGGTTCGCCGGAGCGTTGAAACCCGACGGTCGTCAGCAGACCGTGCTCGCTCTCG
>CAYNQM010000004.1:39581-41449 GCA_964399275.1 uncultured Haladaptatus sp. | reverse complement strand
AGCAGGAAGAAGCTACCCGTTCCATACGTATTCTTCGCGTCTCCCGCGTCGAAACAAGTCTGCCCGAACAGGGCGGCCTGCTGGTCGCCGAAGGCTCCTGCGACCGGAACCGCCGCGCCGAGGAAACCGTCCGGGTCGGTCGAGCCGTAGGTCTCGTCGTCGCTCGACGGTCTGACCTCCGGAAGCATCTCTCTCGGAACCGCGAACTCTTCGCACAACTCGTCGTCCCACTCCATCTCGTGGATGTCGAACAGCATCGTCCGCGAGGCGTTCGTCACGTCCGTGATGTGCTCGCCGGTCAGGTTGTAAATCAGCCACGAGTCGATAGTGCCAAAGAGGATTTCGCCCTCCTCCGCACGTTCCCGAACGTCCTGCGGTCGGGCGCGCTGGAGTTTGATTGGGTCGGCGTTGTCGAGCAACCATTCGGCTTTCGTCGCCGAGAAGTAGGCGTCCGGTTCGAGCCCCGTCTTCGACCGAACCATCTCGACTTTGCCCTCCTCTTCGACTTGCTCGATGCGGTCGGTGGTTCGGCGGTCTTGCCAAACGATGGCGTTGTGAATCGGTCTGCCCGAATCCTCGTCCCACAGTAGAGTCGTCTCGCGCTGGTTCGTGATGCCGATAGCTTCCAACTGGTCGGCGGAAACGTCCGCGTCGTCGAGCGCGGTCGTGACGACGTGTTGTGTGTTCTCCCAGATTTCGAGGGGGTCGTGTTCGACCCACCCCGGTTCCGGATACATCTGTTCGTGTTTTTCGTAGGCACTGGCAACGACCCGACCGTCGTGGTCGAACAGCATGAATCGCGTGCCGGTCGTTCCTTGGTCTATCGCGCCGACGTAGGTGTCTGTCATTGTTCCCCCCCTGCGGTGCGTCGGTTTCCCCTCCCTCGGCCGTCGCACCCCGTACCACAGACGGTACGAAGAATAATTACGTTTTCCCACCAGTTTCCACAGCGGAGTCTACAGCAATTTCCGCATGCAAGTCGCCGTACTGGGACAGAGGTCGTCGAACTCGGTCGTCTGCTGGATGGCGGGAGGTGCGCCAGCGCGCTCGATTTCGGCGTAGCCTCGCCCGGCGAAGAAATCGGCGGCCGTCGTCGTCAGCAGATAGAGCGTTTCCACGCCGTCGGCGGACGCCCGTCCTTCCAACGCGTTACACAGCGCCGTTCCGAATCCCTCGCCGCGTGCCGAATGTTCGACGACGACCGACCGGAGAAGGCCGTCCGCCCCGTAAACTTCGACGCCACCGATACCGACGGCGTCGTCCCCATCGTAGGCGACGTAGAAGCAGTCCGACTTCGACCGAACGTCTCGTGTCGGTAACTCGTTTTGCTCCAACAGCGTCTGGACGTACGAGAGGCGGTCATCGCCGACCTGCCGGAGCGTCAGCGTCGTTCGACTCATATCGAAGCGATGCGTTCGAAACTAAAGTACGTTCGCCAAAAGGAAGAGAACGAGCGGCCGTACCGGACTAGGTCGCGTCCGCGATGCGGTCGTACTGCTCGTCGGAGAGTTCGATGTCCACGGCACCGACGTTCTCCTCCAGTTGATCGGTCGTCCGCGCGCCGACGATTGGGATGCACGAAAAGTCGCGCTGTTGGATGAGCCAGCGAAGCGCGACCTGCGCCGGAGTCGCGTCGAGGTCGTCTGCAATCGACTGGATTTCGTCCAACACCTGCCAGCCGTCTTCGGACATGTAGTACTCCTCAAAGCGGTCGGTGATGTCGCCGCGCGAGCCGTCCGGAGCGCCCCCGTCGCGCTCGTACTTTCCCGTCAGGAATCCGCCCGCCAGCGGCGAGTAGGGACACACCGCGATGTCTTGGTCGGCGCACACGTCAAGGTAGTCCTGCACCTCGCCGCGATGGGGCGCGA
>CAYNQM010000004.1:0-39571 GCA_964399275.1 uncultured Haladaptatus sp. | reverse complement strand
ATCGGTTGAGTCACGTCGAATCGCGCAAGGTCGTTCACGTCGCTCTTCCAGAGGGCCTTGGTCAACTGCCACGCGGCCATCGAACTCGCGCCGAGGTAATTCACTTTCCCCTCGCGCACGAGTTCGTTCAGGGTCGAGAGCGTCTCTTCGATGGGCGTCGTCTCATCCCAGCGATGGATGTAGTACAGGTCGAGGTAGTCCGTGCCGAGTCGGTCGAGCGTTCCCCGAATCTGCTTTCGAATGTGCTTGCGCGAGAGGCCGCGTCCGTTCGGGTTGTCGCTGTCGAACGGGAAGTACACCTTCGAGGCGATGACGAAGTCTTCGCGGTCGTGTTGGGAGAGCCAATCGCCGATCCAGTCCTCGCTGGTACCGTTCGGGTCGCCGTAGACGTTCGCCGTGTCGATGAAGTTAATGCCGTTCTCCCACGCCGTGTCGAGCAAGTCGTGGGCCGTCTCGCGGTCGGTTTCGACCGTGCCGTTCGATTCTTTGGCAAAACGCCACGTGCCGAAACAGAGTTCGGAGACTTTCGTGCCGGTGGAACCGAGGTTTCTGTACTCCATACGTTGGCGTCGTCAGGAAGCGTCGTAAAAGTCGGGAAAGCGGTTAATTGAGGTACACGTCGTGTACGACAGGAACCGATTTGCGGGCGGTTCGACCTTACACTTCGTCAACGACTTCGACTCGTTCTTTCACTGTTTCGCATGAATCGAAGACCTCGTGTGCTCGTTCGTTCGCGTTGCGCCGTCTCGAATCGTTTTCGTCTACTCCGGCGTCCGCACTTTTCCGTAGATGTTCGGTGCCTTCCGCCATCGCATGGGCGACACAGACGAGTTCGTCAACTAACCACGAGAGGGAGTCGGTCGGGTCGCTCTTCTCAAACGCTTCGTGTGCGTCTCGAAAGTCGGCGGTCGCCGAGTAAAACTGGTTGGCGGCGGATTCGAACTGATGGTCGCGATAGAAGTAGGCACCCTGGTCGAACGTCTTGAAACCGGAGACGAGGGCAGTCACCGGTTCGTAGAGCGAGCGCATCGTCTCGCGTTCGCCACGGAGCAGGTGGAGCTTCTTGCTGTACTCTATTTCGGCGACGTTTTCGGTCGCCCAGACGCTCTTGACGCTCGTCTTCGCATCAACTTCGTCCAGATACGTCACTGCGGTTTCGAGTTCCGTGAGCATTTCGTCCAAGTCGCTGTCGGAGCGACCCGGATTCCCGGCGTAGGCTTCGTCAATGCCTTGCGGAGTCGCCTGTACGCCGCAACGATGGCGGCTTGCGTCCGGGCAGTGAATTTGAGGAATTCACCGACGTCGCGCAGTTCTTTGGCGCGCTGGTGCTGGTCGTCGTTCGCCGCATCCGGCACGATGTCCAAGTCATTCCACGTGTCTGTGACGGCGTAGCTGACCGGATGCCAATCGAACAAGCGCGTCGTCGGGCGAACCGACAGGAGCGTCGCGTCCGACGCGTCAGCGAACCCACGGTAGGCGTCCGCCGCTTCGCCGAGATGTTCGTCGGCCCTCGACAGCAGTTCTTTCGCCTCGGTTTCTGCCTCGGAGAGCGTCTCGGTCGTCGTCTCTTGGGTCGTTTGGCTCTGCTCGGTGGTCGTTGTTTCTTTTGGTGGGGTCGTGCTGACTTCCCGTTCGGTGGTCGTCCGGGTAGTCTGGGTCGGCTGTGTCGTCGTCTTCGACTTCCGTAATCGGCTGGAACAACCAGCGAGCAAGAGGGCACTCGTAGTGAGGAGTTCGCGGCGGCGCATAATTCTGAGGATGGAATCGAATTTTTAAATAATTTATGATAATACAATGTTCGGGATATTTTCCACCAATAGAGGGGACAGACTCAGATGCAGTTCAACCGGAGTACCTGTCGCGTACGACCACAGTTCCGTCCGCAGTCCGAACGAGAACCGTATCGCCACCGTTGTTCCAGACCGCGCTGTCCGATCCCCAGTACAATTTCGTCGCTGAATCCGACCCGCTCCCGGTGTAGAGCGTGACGGAGGCGCCGGGTTTCAGCGACGTTCCGGTAGGAATTCGATAGGTGTGGCCGGAGTCGTCCGAAACGATCCACCCCGAAACGTCGAGAGCGTCGTTTCCGCTGTTTTGCAGGACGACGTACTCGTCGTTCAGGTTGTCGTGGTCATTGCCATCGGCGTCGGCGTGTATCCGCGCGACGGTGAGACCGGTCGCATCGGAAGTCGTCGTGCTTGCTCCCGACCCCTCGCGGCACTCCCACAGGCCGACTTTCCCGCGCTGGGCGGACGACTCGGCCGAGTAGAATCTGTCGCGTTTCGAGAACTCGCTGTCGTACACCCGCGCGTATCCCTGTTTCACCAACTGGTAGTTGAACAGGTTGCCGTCGTCGCGGACGTACACCAGCAGTCGGTCGTACCTATCGCGCGGTCCCTCGTTCGGGTCGAGGAAAACCGTCACTTGCTTGCCTGCGAGTTCGGTTCGCCCGAATTCGCTGGCTTTGTGGCCCCAATCGCGCAGACAGTTCGCACCCGAATCGTCGTTCGGGACGCCCTCGAACTCCTCGGGGTCGTTCGCGGTGTGCACCTCGGGGGTGTCAACGCCGAGCAGTCGGGCAGTGTCCTGCGTTCCGTTTTCGTATTCGAACTCGACCGTGTCGCCATCCACGATTCGCGTAATCGTCACCGTCCAACTCGCTTCTGCCTTTTTGTCGGTCGAGACAGCGGTATCCGTGGTCTTCGTCCCCGGTTGCGAGGACGAACAGCCTGCAAGGACGACCGCGCTGACGACGAGGAGGATGAAAACCGACGACCTGAGAGACACGATACTGAGAAGGATTTCTCGCGGATTAAATCTATGCTCCGGTCACGTACCGTCGTTGGATTTTGTCGTCTCGGGCGAGAGAGCTGGTTGTGTCGAACATGGCAGACGAGAGCCGGTTTTGTGAAGCAAGGCAGACGAGAACTGATCTTGTGGAACAAGGCAGATTGCAACTGCGAGGCACAAGCCATCAAAATCAGTTCCAACAGCCATGTGAGGAACGCTACTGAGAAAGTGATACTTTATAACTGGGAGAGAGAAAACAATACGCATGAGCGACGGTCCTCGCCAGCGGTTCGCCGAAAACGCGACGGAAATCGCGTCAACGCTGGTTACGGGAATTTGGCTCGTGGCACTCATTACCGGACAGGAATGGTGGCTCGCGGCGCTGCTCTTTGGCTACGTCGTCGTGGTTCCAGTCGTCGCCATGCTGTTCGGCGACGAGGAGGCCGATAGCTGGTGGGACGAGGCGTGGAACGACCCCAATTGGTGGAATCAATACGGCGGCTTCGGGGAGAAAACGCCAAGCGACAAATCTCCGGGATCGGACGCATCGAACAACAAGGACGCCCTCGAAACGCTCCGAAATCGCTACGCGCGCGGCGAGCTCACCGACGAACAGTTTGAGCGAAAACTGGAACGACTCATGGAGACCGACACGATAGAGAACGTCGAAGACGAGTTCCGCAGAGGAGAGCGCGAGCGACTTCGGGAGCGGGAGTAGCGCACGTCTCGTGGGAACTCGTTCCGGAAACGTTACTGGAACGAGTGGCTCTACCACGGGCGACTGCCCGAGTTCGGGCGTGGCTTGTGCCTATCAGTTGCAGTCAGCACCTCGAAAAACCACTTTGTTCGCCTGAGAGTGTAACCGCGTCTAGCAACGGTGATTTTGAAAACGAAACTACGTGTCGTTCCCTTCGGCCCACGAATCGAGCGTCTGCTGAACCGCCGCTTCGCCGACCGCCCGCCCCAGAATGTCGTACCCCGCGCGCTCGGCGCGGTCGTTGGAGGAAGCGATGAGGCGCGAGACGATGAACTCGGGAGTCGATTTGCCGACCGTCTCGAATCTGGGCTGATAGTCCACCAGCAGTTCGAGGTCGTCGTCCAGTCCTTCGGCGAAAATCCCGTCTTTCCGGGCTTGATCGGGAAGCGGGTTCAAATCCTCCGCGAGGTGGGTGACGAACACGCCGAGCGCCCCGCGGTCTACCGTTAGCCCGACCAGACCGTGCAGGAGGTTGGCCGCGCTTCCGGGTTCGGTAATCGCCTCGAACTCGTCCACGAGCATCAGGGTACGCCCGTCGTTCGTGAGCGGCGGGACGATGTTCCTGAGCGTGGATTCCAACACCCCGGCGTTGAAACTGGCGTGACGGCGGTGGAAGACGATGGTATCCGACATCGACACCTGCGCGCGCTCGGCGGGGACGGGGAGCCCCATCTGAGCGAGCAGTGCGACCTGACAGAGCGTTTCGAGCAGGGTGGTTTTCCCCCCGCTGTTCGCGCCGGTCAGGACGGTTACGCGGTCGCCTTTCGGCGGCCCGGCAATCGCGTGGTCGCCGATTCCGTAGGTGATGGGCTGTACCGGCGTCCCGGAGAGAAAGAGGTTTCGCGCGTCTTCGACCGCGAAGCCTTCGTCCACGAACGCTGGCCGCGTCAGGTCGAACTCGTCGGCGAATCGAGCGAGCGAGAGCGACACCGCGAGGTCGTTGACAGCGGAAACGGCGGCGTCGATGGCATCGCGCGTCTCCTCGATTTTGGCTTCGAGTTCCGCGGCGACCTTCGATTCGCGTTGCTCGACCGCGCCGCGCAGTTCGCCGACGAGTTCGCGGAGCGACCCGCCGACGAAATCGGTCGCGTCGGTCGCTTCGCCGACGGTCGCGTCGCGGATGCGCTGTGATTCCACGTCGGTTTCGCGGGCGACGTGTTCGACGTAGCTCTCGCGGAACTCGTCCGGATTGCGCACGTCGCCGGACTGCACCGCTTCGAGTACGTCCAGCGCACCGCTTTCGAGTCGCTCGACTTCGGCCAGTTCGTCCCGAAGTCGGTCGAGTTCGTCGTCCGCACCCTCGGCGACCCCATTTCCGTCGAGTTTGCCGAGCGCACCGACCGCCGCGTCCAGCGCGTCGGCGTCGATGTCCGCGACGGGGGCGAACGCGCCTTCGGTCGTTCCGGTCGCTTGCAGAGCGAGGGCAGTTTCGACCGCAGTGCTCTCGCTTCCGTCGTACTCCTCGAACGCCGAGAGCACCGAGTCGCGCTCGGCGTCGGAGAGTTCGTCCCACGAGGTGACGGCGGCCATCACGGAATCGAGACGGTCGGTCGCTTCCTCGGGCGACCGAACCGGCGTCATGACGCGAATCCGGTCGCCAGCGTCGGGCGTCACCGCGTAGTCGCTGGCGAGGTCGAGTAAGGACTTGTAGACGGAGCGCGTGTCGCGGGTCGCGAGCACCGACATCCCTTCACCGCCGTTCGCCTGTCGGAGAATCCGAGTCGCTCGCCCGCGAGTCAGTCCCGCCTCCGTCAGAGCGCGGACGTCGCTCGCCTCGATGGCTTGAATCGCTCGTTCAACCCCCAGTTCGGCTTCGAGCAGGTCGCTCGTTTTCGGCCCCACGCCCCAGTAATCCTCCAGCCTCATACCTGTCGGCTGACACGCGCTGGTATTAACGGTTCCCTTCGACCGAAACCTAAAGGACGAACGCCGAAATTAATACCAATATGTCTCTTGCGGAAGAATATGGCGTTACGCCGCAAATTCTCCATATTGGCGACGACGAACCAGACGGAATGGCGGGCCACGTAGAACGAGTGACGGGGGAACAAGGACTTCTCGACAATCTCGGAATGGTCGATTGCGTTACGTGTGAACATACATCAGGATACGACGCACTCGCGTTTCTCGATACGGTTCGTGAACACGACGCGAGCCTTCCGTTTCTCGTCTTGACCGGCGACGAGGAAGTGATACGCGACACGCTCGACGCAGGTGCGACCGATTGCGTTCGCCCCGAGAGTCGGCAACTGCTGACTCACCGAATCAGGATGGTCGTCAATTACCACCGAAATCAGCAAGCACTGACGCAGGCCGAATCCCTGCTCGAAGAGATACCGAACGCGACGGTCATGACGAACCAAAACGGCACCATCGAACAGGTAAGCGACGAAATCGAGCAACTGCTCGGATACGAATCCGACGCGCTCGTCGGTGCCGCGATGACGACGCTCCTTCCGGAACGACTCCGAGACGAACGCGGGAACGAACTCTCCCGATACTTCGAACGCGACGAACGAGACATCGATTGCGAGTACATCGAAACGGTAGCCGAACACCGGGACGGACACGAAATCCCGGTATCGCTGTCGTTCGCCGAGTCCGACAGCGACCGAGAAGTCGTCGGAATCGTCCGCGACATTTCGGCGCGAAAGACGGTCGAGACGAAACTCGAATCGCTTCGCGAGCGCTACCAGAAACTGATAGAAACCAGTCCCGAGGCGATTCTCGTCGCCGACGCCGAGACGGGTTCCATCGTCGATGCGAATCCGGCGGCAGAAACCCTGTTCGGTCGCTCGCACGACGAAATCCTGAACATGCACCAGTCGGAGCTTCATCCGCCCGAACAGCGGGAGTTCTATCGTCGTCTCTTCGACCGAACCGTCGAGACGGGCGGAATCAAAAAGAAGATTCGAAACCTCAAAATCGTTCGTCCCGACGGCGAGACGGTGCCGGTCGAAATCAGTTCGAACATGACGCGAGTCGGGGAGCGACGAATCGTCCACGGGATTTTCAAGGACGTATCGGAGCGAAAGAAGCGGGAACGAACGCTCAACTCGCTTCACTCGGCGACGCGCGAGTTGATGTCCGCCGAGACGAAGTCCGAGATTTGTGAAATCGCCGCGTCGGTCGTGGGAGAGACACTCGGACTGCCTATCTCGGGCATTCACCTCGCCAACGCAGAGGGGACGGCGCTCCACCCGACTGCAGTAACCGAGACGACCGAGAAGACGCTGGACGAGATACCGACGTTCGAAGCGGGGAACTCGCTGGCGTGGTCGGTGTTCGAATCGGGTGAAAGAGAAGTGTTTCACGACCCGAAGAACGAACCAGATGCCCACAATCAGGAGACGCCAATCGGTCGGGAAATCGTGCTCCCACTCGGCGACCACGGCGTCTTTTTGCTCGGGAAGACGGCTACGGACGAGTTCGAAGACTACGTGCTCGACTTTGCCGAAATTCTGGCCGCGAACGTGCAGTCGGCACTCGACCGTGCCGAACGCGAAGAGACGCTTTCGACGCATCGCGAGGAATTGGAAGAGCTCAATCGCATCAACGCGGTCATCCGCGACGTAGACCGAGCGCTGGTGCGAGCGACGACCCGCGAGGAAATCGAGACGACGGTGTCGGAGCGGTTGGCGTCGGCCGAACCGTACCAGTTGGCGTGGGTCGGGAAGTACAACGCTGGCAGGGAGAGCGTCAGTCCGGTTGCGAGTTCCGGGGACGACTGTGGCGACGAGTTCCTCGAATCGACGGTCAGACCGACCGGAGAGGTTCAGGGGCCTGCGACGAAAGCACTCGAAACCGAAACCGTCGTCGTCGTGGAGAACGTCGCGACCGACCCCGCGTTCGAACCGTGGCGAGAGGAGTCGCTGGACAGAGGATATCGGTCGCTCGCCGCCATTCCGATTCTGTACGACGAGACCTGCTACGGCGTCCTCGTCGTCCACGCGAACCGAGCCAATGCGTTCGACGAGCGCGAGCGAGCAGTGCTGGCCGAACTGGGAGAAGCCGTCGGGTTGGCCATCGCGGGAATCGAGAGCAGGAAGGCACTCGTCTCCGACAGCGTGGTCGAGGTTGAGATGGAATCGACGGACGCAAACCACTTTTTCGTCGAACTGGCTCGGGAGATGGAGTGCGAACTTCGACTGGCAGGAACCACGCTCTCGGCGGACGGATCCCTACTCTGTTTCATCACCGTCTCTGGCGTTTCGAGCGAAGCGGCTTCGGAACGGTTCGAACGAGTCGACTCGATAGCCGACGTTCGTGTCGTCCACGAAAACGACGACGAATGCGTCGTCGAATTCAGATACGAGAAGCCGAATCTTGTCACGACGCTTGCAGAACGGGGCGGGTCGATTTCGAGGGCGGAAGCCGACGAAGACGGTGCCCACGGGGTCGTGGAACTGCCGACCGACGCGAACGTTCGACGGATGGTTGCGACGGTTCGAGAAGTGTTCTCCGACGCTCAGGTCGTCGCCCAGCGCGAGCGCGACAATCCCGAACCGACCATCACGGGGTTCCGGGCGACGCTAGACGAGTCGCTGACCGACCGCCAGTGGACGGCGCTGAAGACGGCCTACCTCGCCGGGTTTTTCGAATGGCCGCGGGCAAGCACGGGCGAGGAGGTCGCGGCGTCGCTCGACGTGACTTCGCCGACGTTCCACCAACATCTGCGACGTGCCCAGTCGAAACTGGTGGGAACGTTCTTCGACCAGTGAGATTTTTATCCCCCGGTCGGTTGCAGTTTCTATGCGTCTCATCCAGATTCTCGTCCCGGCGGCGTGTCGGGACGAAGTTCTCGCGGTCTTGGACGACGAGCACATCGACTACGTGCTCACGCGCGAGGAGAGCAACGGCGACGACGCCGCCATCGTCCAGTTTCCGCTCCCGACGCAGGCGGTGGACGGCGTGCTTTCGAGCCTTCGAGACGCAGGACTGAAAGACGAGTACACGGTCGTCGGCAGTTTGGAGACGGCGCGGACGCCGCACATCGAGGAGTTGGAGGACAAGTTCGTCAAGGGTAGGGACGAGGACGACAGCATCGCCACCGAGGAAATCCGGACGAAGGCGCTCGGGATGAACCCGAGTCCGGTGACGTACTACGCGATGACGATTCTGTCGGCAATCGTCGCAACCGCCGGACTCCTGCTCGACTCGCCCGCCATCGTCGTCGGGTCGATGGTCATCGCCCCGCAGGTCGGGTCGGCGATGACGACGAGCGTCGGACTCGTCCTGAACGACCGCCACATGATTCTCGACGGTCTGCGGTCGCAGGTGCTCGGTCTCGGCGTCGCCATCGTCGCCGCGACGATTTTCGGCTGGATACTCAAGTCGGCGCAGTTCATTCCGCCAGCCTTGGACGTGGTGACGGTAAACCAGATTAGTCAGCGCGTATCGCCGGGATTCCTCTCGCTCATCGTCGGTCTCTGTGCGGGTGCGGCGGGGGCGCTCGGTCTCGCAACTGCCCTACCCGTCTCGCTGGTCGGCGTCATGATTGCGGCGGCGCTCATCCCGGCGGCGGCGGCGGTCGGCATCGGACTCGCGTGGGGGCCGCCGGTCGTCGCATTCGGTGCGTTCGTCCTGCTGGTCGTAAACGCCGTCTCCATCAACGCCGCGGGGAGTGGCGTGCTCTGGGCACTCGGCTATCGGCCGCTCGAAGGAACGACCGTTCGAAAGGCGGCACCGACGCTGATCGCCATCGGCATCTTGCTCATCTCATTCACCGGGGCAGGAGTGGTGATGGGCAAGCAGATGCAGACGGAAAACGCCGTCAACGAGGAAATTCAGAAGACGCTCCAGCAAGACCGGTACGCAAAACTAGAACTCGTCAAAGTGCAAGTCGAGTTCGACGACATGGGCATCGCCGACGGAAACCAGCACGTCACCGTGCTCGTGAGTCGCCCGACGAACCAACCGTATCCGAAGTTGGCGAAGGAACTCGCCAGAGCAGTGTCGAAACGACTCGGCGGAAAGACGGTCGTCGAAGTGCAGTTCACCGAGCGTCAGAACTCGGTGGTGAAAACGTGAAGCCGTGCTCGTTCGTGACGCGATACGCGGCGGTTCCCCAGATGTAATCTTCGCCGGGCCACCACGTCCGAGCGTTGTTGAACCCACCGACGAGAAGCCCCGAATCCGGATTTTCCGGGTCGGGATGGTAATTGACGCTTCCGCTGTCGCCGTCGGCGAAGTCCGTCTGAGATCCCCACTTCAGTTGACCACGCTTGCAGACTTTTCCGTAGGCGCAGGTCATCCCGTCGATGGCTTGCACTGCTCCGGACGTGTGGCCTGAGTTCGGTGCTATTTTCTCCAGTTTCTCGCCGCGCGCTTTGAGTTCCGCGAGACCCGAACGCGTGAACTGTCCGACGACGGCCGAAGGCGACGCGCCGAAAACCTCGCTGAGCGGCCGAAACCCGTTCACTGGGTTGATGCGAACGAAGTCGTCGAGTTGGTACCCCCTACGAACTTTGCCGATTTTGCGCGGGCCGTCCCGTCCGAAGATGAAAAACGGTTCGCCGCGGTATCGCTCCTCGTCGCCGCCGTACACGTGGTTCGAGGTGGCGAAAAACGGCTCCGCCCCGTCGTACATCGCGGGAGCGAGCGTCGCTGCGGCGTTCCGATTCGCGCACTTGATGCCGCCGGGAACTTCGTTCGCCTCGAACGACTTCGGCACGGAGTTGTGGGGCGGTTCCGCGGCGGTCGATTCGACGCGGTTCACTTCGACCGGAACGTCCCCCACACGTTCCGGGACGACGCCCCCCGCCTCGTCGCCGGTCACGTCGAGCGCGAGTGCCGCGTTTCGACCGCCGAACTCGCCGGGGACGACGGCGCTTCCGACGACCCCCGGCGTCGAGAGCAAGTCGGATTGTCGGTGCGCGTCGAGCGCGGCCCGGAGGTCTGCGAACCAGTCGGCCGGAACCGTCTTGGTTCGGGGTTGCGCGTCGGAACCGAGGGCGTAGACGAGCGGAACCTCGTTGCGTCCCGCTGACGCCACGTCCTCGGGCGTGAGCAGCGTCGCCATCGAACCCAATCCGGCCCCCAGAAGCGTCGAAACGAACCGCCGCCGACCCATCGTTCCGAGCCGTCTGTCGGAGGAGATGCGTCTCGCTAATCGCCTCCCGCTGTCGTTTTGTTTCCCCATTCCCGACATCCTGTACGATAACCGGATACTTGAATCTCGACCGTTGAATTCGGTCACTTGGAGTAAGAATCAAACGAACCGAGGAAGAAGCGGTCAGAGAGTGGAAATTTTGATGAATCTCAATCGAAGTGGTACTTGTTTGGGGAAAGCAGAATCAGATAGATCGGTACACAACTTAATTTCGAAAAACGTGAGAACGGTTGTCACCCACGTATCTGTCTCATCGATAAGGTTTACGAGAGGAGAGCATTTTCATTTGTCTATGTACAGTACGGTAAAAATTTTTATATATTTAATTCTATATTATTTTAATATTTATTAGATGGTAAAATTTTTAAATGATTATGCTAATGTTATTATTGGAATGAGAGATAGACCATTTAAAATAAGTCGTCGAAGCGTTCTCAAAACAACTGCGGTCGGCCTGGCAGGGGTCACTGGAAGTACAGTTTCGGCAGCAGCCAGCTCCTCACCTTCTGCACTCGATGTGGCAACCCAAATTCGGACTGAAACGGGTGACAACGACGCGTTTGTCGAGTATCTCGAAGAGAGGGGATTCTCGGTTAAAACGCGTCAACAAGAGTTTGCCGTACCAACCAAATCGTCGGACGACGGGTCAGTCGGGACGATGTCGTACAACGATTCGGACGATCTTACGGTCAGCTTCAACTTCTTAGAACGCGGCCCTCCCGGTGGCTCCAGGGATTGGTGGCTTGACGGCCACTTCGAATGGGCCGTCAGTGGCGGTGTTAGAGGTGGCGACCGATGCGGGGCGGACGACGTCATCTCGTTCCACTGGAGCCAAGGTGAGTTCGACCTCATGGGTACGGAAGTCGTAGACGGGTGGAACGAAAACCGGATTTACACGCACTCCTACGAACACGACCAGAACGTCGTCTGGAAGTTCGACGATTGTGGCGTCGGACCGGGTGCAATCTACAACGGAACGGTCAGGGCCGACATCAAAGCTCAGAATCCCAACGAAGGGAAGTTCTTGATGAAGTATCACCACACATGGGACAGCACGTCGATTACGGGCATCCAGCTCTGGGGTCTTCAGTGGTCTAATTCGAGCAATAAGTGGGTCAGCGACCCGAACTACGTCTACTGGTAGAGATACCCTCCGGCGAACATTTTATATAGAGTGAAGAGCGATTGCAGGTGAAGAGAAAGCATCGTCCCACCCAGATATGCATCGAAAGAAAGATAGGATATAAAATGTCAGTCCAACGTCATCAATCAACATTTCGTATTATCCTGTACGCCCTCGTCATGTCGGCACTCCTGCTCATGCTCTACGTCACGCAGCAACCGCTGTTCGTAGTTTGGTTGACCGTAGGAGCGTTTTTCTTGTTCTTGATATGGCGGGCTATCCGTACGATGGAACGTCTCGCATCGACGGTAGAACGGCTTGAAGCCCGACTCGATGAGTTCGAAGACTCATAGTATCGGCCAAAAAAAACAGTCCTCTCCCGCCGTCGCTTTGTTTTTCCTCTTCCGTGGGGTGATACGACGGCGGACTACGTGAAGGGGGAACGTCAAGTTCGTTAAATGAGAGATAAAATCATCGGTGGGTTTCCAGCGGTTTTAGGCGCGCCGAAAGATGGCAAGGTTTACGTATCTTTAGGCGAGCCTAAAACATGAGTATGGTAGCAGACGAGTCGAAAACCGTCACCCGACGACGATTTATCGCGGGGAGCGGTGCCGCCGGTGCGGCACTGCTCGCCGGATGTACGGACGGCGGCGGCACGCAGACGAATACCGATGGAACAGAGACGAGTACCGACGGAACAGATACCACGAACAGTGACGGCACGACGAAGTCTGGTCCGTACTCGGTGTCGATGGAACCCGTCGGCAAGGTGGAGTTCGAATCCGTCCCGAAAGAGTGGGTCGCGTACGAAGCCGGGTACGCGGACATGGGTGTCGCACTCGGCATGACCGACGGGCTGAAAGCCATCGGTCTGCCGGGTCGGTATCACACGCAGTTCTACGACGAGTTGTCGGGCGTCTCGGTGGACAAATCCTCGCTGACAACCCTCTACAGCGAAGGGGTAGACCGCGAGATATTCTTCCAACTCGACGCCGACGTTCATCTCATCGACCCGAACTGGTTAGTCAACAACTCCTCATTCGGGCTGAAGCAGGCCGACGTTGACCAGATTGGAAACAATGTGGCACCCTTCTTCGGCAACACAATCTTCCGTCGGACAGACTCGTGGCACGATTATCGGTACTACTCGATGTACGACGCCTTCGGCAAGGTTGCGAAGGTGTTCCAGCAGGAGAAGCGATACCAACAGTTCAAATCGTTCCACGACGAGTACATCTCCGGCTTGCAGTCGAAACTCCCGTCGAAGAGCGAGCGGCCGAACGCCATGCTCCTTTGGCAGGGGAAAAATCAACCCAAGCAGTTCTACCCCTACCGTCTGAGCGACAAGGGGACGAACAAAAAGCAGTGGCACGACCTCGGTGTGAAAGACGCCCTCGCCGGAACCGGTATCGAGGGACTTAGCACGACCGAACGTGGCACAGTCGATTACGAGAGTCTGCTGGAGGTAGACCCCGAGGTCATCCTCCTGCGCGGTCACGAGACCAAAAGCAGAAAGGAGTTCGAAAACACGGTCGTCGCGTTCATGAAACAGCATAGCGTGGCGAGCAAGCTACAGGCCGTGAAGAACGATCGCGTCCTTCGCGGTGGCCCGATTTACCAAGGGCCGATTATCAACCTCTTCACGACCGAGCGCGCCGCAACCTCGCTCTATCCGGACACCTTCAGCGGGAAGTTGTTCGATCGAGAGAAGGTTTCGAGCATCATCACCGGATGATGTAAAACTGCGGTGGAGTCGGTGTATCGCACGTCGAACGACGCGAGCACGGTGGGCATCGCGCTCGCGTTTGTCCCATATCACGATTCCATTTTTTCACGGTCGAAACAGCCCGATACCGTAGGGGAAACCAAAGCCCTTATGAAATGTTAGGCAGACCTAAAAACGGAAGAGAGACTCGAAAGCGAACGATGGTGGACTGGCACACCAAGGTCGGCCGAGTCAAGGAACTGAGGACGCATGACAGGGAATCTCGAAAAGAAGGTACAAAAACGATTCGGTGGGGCGCTTACAGCACTCGTCCTCGCTAGCATCGGTATCGTCGTTATCGGCGGATTGGTACAGGTGAGTTTCGGCGCGTTTACGATGTCGCTGGAACAAGCGTGGAGCGCAGTTTTCGACCCGAAGGTGATAACGAATCCGGACGTACTGCTGGCACTGCTCTTGGGGAACGAGGTACCAGTAGAACTGAGCAACGAAACCACGGTCGTCTGGAACCTCCGACTGCCTCGCGTTCTGGTCGGCGCTCTGGTCGGGGCTAATCTCGCCGTCTCGGGAGCCATCTTCCAGGCCGTGACGCGCAATGAGCTGGCGAGTCCGTACATCCTCGGCGTGAGCCAGGGTGCTGGCTTCGCCGTCCTCCTCACTCTCGTCGTCTTTAGCGGTCTGTCCATCTTCGTTCCCGTGTTCGCGGCGGTGGGCGGTATCGTCGCGTTTCTCATCGTCTACGCAATCGCGTGGAAGGGCGGCACGAGTCCCGTCCGTCTCGTGCTGGCCGGATTCATCGTCGGGACGATTTTCTACTCGTTCCAGCGCGGACTATTCTTCTTCGCGCAGGACATCGGCGTCGTTCAGACCGCCCTCGCGTGGACGACTGGGTCACTCACCGGAACCGGATGGAAACAGGTTCGAATCGTCCTCATCCCGACGCTGTTTATCGCTCCGGTTTCCCTCCTGGTTTCGCGTCAGTTGAACGTCCTTCTGCTGGGCGAGCGAACCGCGCGGTCGCTCGGAATGTCGGTCGAACGAGTTCGGTTCGCGCTCTCGGCGCTGGCGATTCTCGCCGCCAGTGCGGCCATCTCGGTCGCCGGAATCGTCAGCTTCGTCGGCCTCATCGTGCCGCACATCGTCCGGAACATCGTCGGAACCGACTACCGAAAACTCGTCCTCGGCTGTCTGTTTGCCGGGCCAGCACTGGTCGTCGGGGCGGACGTTGGCGCGCGACTCGCGCTTAACCCGATTCAGGTGCCGGTCGGAATCGTCACCGGACTGGTCGGGGGTCCGTACTTCCTCTATCTCATGCGGAAACAACAGAAACTGGGTGAGCTCTGATGGCAGGTACGGAGACTACGAACCGGGACGTGGTGGTCGTCGGTGGCGGCGCGTCGGGGCTCTCCGCGGCGGTGTTTCTCGCCCGGTACGGTCTCGACGTGCTGGTGTTCGACGGGGGAACCGCCGCGATTCGCCAGTGCGTGCATCTGGAAAACTATCTCGGCTTCCCCGGCGGAATCCCGCCCGAAACCTTCCTCGCGATGAGTCGGGAGCAGGCCGAACTCGCGGGGACCGAGATAGTCGAGGAGATGGTCGTCGAGGTCACGGAAACCGACGACGGCTTCCGCGTCAGCACGCAGAACGGGCGAGACGTGGAGACGACCCGCCTCGTCGCCGCATCGGTGTACGACGACGAGTATCTGGCACCCTTCGAAGCGGAGTTGGAAGACGTGGAACCCGACGGACGAACGCCCGTCCCCGGACTCTACGTCACGGGATGGCTCGGCGAAGCCGAACATCAAGCCATCGTGAGCGCCGGGGACGGCGCGCGAACCGCGCTGGCGCTCGTCCGCGACGTTCGCCGGGAGGACGAAGACCTCTGGGAAGCGGTCGCCTACCACTACTACGATTGGACGGTCGAGGACGGGCGTTACAGCGGAACCGACTGGGAGTGGCTGGACGATCTCGTCGCCGAGCACGCGCCGGAAGACGCGACTGCCGAGGAAAAGCAGAAAGTGCGCGAGCGACTCAAACAGGAGTATCGCGCGCTGGAGATGGACGACGCGGAACGAGCGAAGCGAGCGCAGCGCGGACGGGAACTCGTCACAAAACACGTGGAGGAAATCGAATCATGAGCGAGCGAAAACCCGACGGCGGAATGGTCGTGAAAGGCGAAGAGAATCGAGAGAAGAGTTCGGACGAAACCGACGACGCCAGCGACTTACACGCTACCGACTTGGCGGTCGGCTACCCCAACTCGGGAATCATCGTCGAGTGCGATTCCATCGTCGTCCCGCCGGGCGAAATCACGGCACTGGTCGGCCCGAACGGGAGCGGAAAGAGCACGCTCCTCAAGGCGCTCTCGCAAGAACTCAAACCCGAGTCGGGGGTCGTGCGACTCGACGGCGAGGACGTTCACTCGCTCGGAACGAAGACGCTGGCGCAGAAACTCGGTCTGCTCTCGCAGGAGAACGAATCCCCCGGAAACCTGACGGTCGAAGACCTCGCGTACCACGGGCGCTACCCGCATCGCGGCTTCTTCGAGTCGAAGACCGAGGAAGATCACGAGGCGGTCGAGCGTGCCCTCGAACTCGCCGGAGTCGAGCACCTTCGGGAGGAAGCAATGGGCAGTCTCAGCGGGGGTCAGCGGCAACTCGCGTGGATTGCGATGGTGTTGGCGCAGGACACCGACGTGCTCCTGCTGGACGAACCGACCACCTACCTCGACCTGCGCCACCAACTGAACGTACTGGAGGTCGTCCGGACGCTCGCGCAGGAAAAAGACCTGACCATCGGCATCGTCCTCCACGATATCTCGCAGGCGGCGCGCTACGCCGACAACCTCGTGGCCCTGCGCGACGGCAAACCCTACGACTGGGGGCCGCCGGACGAAGTCGTGACCGAGGAACTGCTCGCCGACGTGTTCGGCGTCGAGGCGACGGTCGGAATCGGGCCGGAAGGCCCCGTCGTCAACCCACGGCAACCGCTCTGAATTTGGTGGGCAAAACGGTGACGAGGCACGTCTGAAGTGCTTCGAAATCAGCATGTGGAGAATGTTAGTATATTTTTTGCTGGCTACTACTGACACCCGCAGATTGGTAAATTCGAGCTTCTGGCATCACCTTTTCGGACTGATTTTTTACGGCGCGCCACAGCATAAATTCCGGTTTCTCGAATCATCACGAACCACTTCGGCGCGCGGGAGCGAAGCGACTCGTGCGAGGGATGACTGAGTGAGCGTTAGCGAACGAAGGAATCGGTTGGGGAGGCGTGTGGCACGGTTGCGGTGGCGGTAATTAGGAGTCGGCAATTGCTAACGACATCTGAAATCATTTTCTGAAAATATAGTGATATTAAAATGCACTTTCTACGCTCGTAGAGACGCCTGAAAGCTCAAATCCTCCGAGTCAGAGAGGGAATAGTGACGGTATTTCTACAAGTGGAATCTCCATTTCGACCAGCAAAATGATGAACACATTTCCATTCTGAATAATTTGTTGAACGGCCAATAATTTATAAGAACAAATAGCACAGACGATATTCTCACTGGTTGGCTAGAAATTCTAGCCGAACCAATTCCATCAATAAATATGAGACGAAAGGGACGCGGAGCGACAATCGGCGTAGCATTGATACTGGTCGTATCGGCGATGGGGTTCCACCTCGTAAGCGCGCAAGAGACAAGCAACGGCCTGAATATCGAGGTGAATGCGCAAGGCGAGTACGTCACCATCGAGAATACGGGGGACGAAGCCTACGACCTCTCGGGACTGACGCTTTCCTTCGACGACGGCCAAACTGAGTTCACCTTCGACGACGGGGTGACGCTCGGTGCGGGCGAGAGCATCACGGTCGGCACTGGCGACCAAACCACCATCGACGCGGACTACGACGCCGGATACGAGGGCTACCTCCTCAACAACGAGAATCCAGACACCGTCGAACTCCTCGATGGCGACGGCGTGGTCGCATCGAGCGCGGACGAGAACAACGACGACTCCAACGAAAACGATTCGAACTCCGACGACAGCAACGATTCCGACGATTCGAGTGACGACAACTCGGACAGCGATGATTCGAACGACGAAGACACCTCCGACGACTCGGACGAGAGCAACGACTCCGAGTCGGGTGACGACGGTTCCGAAGGTGGCTCGGACGACTGCTGACGGGAAGCCACTAACAGTATATTTTTCTCGAAAGTTGTTGGTACAGCGTCGAGCGACACCGAACGAAAACCGCCCTCGTCAGAGTGGTTGCCACGTCCGGGGCGAGTCGTTCAGTCGCTCGCAACCGTCCTCCGTGACGACGACCAAATCCTCGATTCGGACGCCGAACTCGCCGGGAATGTAGACGCCGGGTTCGAGGCTGAACACCATTCCGGGTTCGAGTTCGCGGTCGTTTCCGGAGACGATGTAGGGACCTTCGTGAACGTCCAACCCGACGCCGTGGCCGGTTCGGTGGATGAACTGGTCGCCGTAGCCCGCGGATTCGATGACCTCGCGCGTGGCGGCGTCCACCGACTCGGCGGTGACACCGGGTTCGACGGCCTCAACGCCCGCTTGTTGCGCATCCCGGACGACGCGGTGGACGTGGTCGAACTCCTCGGACGGCGTGCCAGCGAACACCACGGTTCGGGTTTGGTCGCCGGGATAACCGTCCACGAACGCGCCGAAGTCGAGGACGACGGGGTCGCCGTAGCCGATTTCGCGGTCGCCGTGGCCGTGGTGCGGTTTCGCCCCGTTCGGTCCGGAGCCGACGATAGTGTCGAAGGCCGGTTCCTCGCCGCCTGCGTCGTTGAGTCGGGATTCGATTTCCGCGGCCAGTTCGTGTTCGGTCATCCCGATGGCGTCCTCGCCGAGTTCGCGGATTTCGACGCAGACTTCGTCCGCGATTTCGCCCGCACGCCACAGTGTCTCGATTTCGTCTTCGTCTTTGCGCATGCGGAGCGGTTCCAGAACCTCGCTGGCGAGGCCGAACGTCGCGTCCGGGAGCGCGCTCCGGAGGTCTTGGGTGAACAGCGCCCACATCGTGTCGTCCACGAGCAGGTGGCCCCCGTGGAGGTCGAACTCGTCGGCAACGTCGGAGACGAGTTCGAGGGGGTCGTCGCCGTCACTCCACGTTCGCACGTCCGTCACCCACGATTCGTCGGCAATCTGCTCGCCGTACATGTCCGGGACGGCGAAGACGGGGTCGCCGGAGACGGGAACGAACAGGAAGAGGTGTCGTTCGCCGGGGTGCTCTCGAAATCCGGAGACGTAGAAGAGGTTCGTGCTCGGAAACAGAACCGCGGCGTCGGCATCGACCGCTCGGAGTCGTTGCTGACACCGACGGGTTCGTTCCGCGAAAGCGCTCGTCATGAGTGTTGCTGTCGAGGGGTGTGCGTAAAAACTACACTCTTTCAGTATCGACTCGGATGACCCATTCCTCGGAATGGGCACCTCATTGTCCGTTACGTGCGTCGTCAGTTGCCGAAAACGGATTGTGAGATGATTACGGCAAAACTCATATTAATCACGTTACCCTATCTCTTACTGTCGAGCGCGATGCTCGACGTCGTAATTAATAAAAATAGGGCGATTTCGGGACGTGCTTGGCTTCAATCACTCACGTCCCGATTTCCGTTTTACCATCACCAACCCGACAGCGACGAGTATCCAACCAGCCTGATTCTGGCTGGCGATAATCGTCGCCCCGCCGTGATGAGCGCCACGGAAACACCGTTCGATGGCGTTTCCTGCGCCATAGTCGTGTCCACCGTTCGGTGAACGAGTACAACGGCGACCTAGGCGAATAAAAGTACATTTCTCCGCGGTCGGCAGCACAGAGTCGAGCGACTTGCGACCCCGAGTGATATACGACTGAGCGTCGTAGTTTCGCGGCATGGGTGGGGAAGCGGAAGGTCTGCGCGAGCGCGCGCGACTCGCGTGGTGGATCGTCGGCGTCGCCCTCGGAGTGGTGATGCTGGTCGTGCTGTACGCCTTCGTCGGGACGTTCGCGCTCGGACTGTTCATGTACTACGCCACGCGACCGATATACGACCGATTCGAGGCACGACTGGGCCATCCGGGTGTGACCGCGATAGCGTCACTGCTGGCCATCGCCGTCCCGATTCTCCTGCTGGTCGTCTACGCAGTCGCCGTCAGCGCGGTCGAAGTCGCCGAAGTCGCTGGTGAGTCGATTTCGGACTACGAAGGCGTCTTACGTCCGTATCTCGACCTCTCGTCGCTGACGGTTCATCCACAGCGAATCCTCGACCTCGCACGCGAAAATCAGGGAGCCTTCGTTCGTCTCGGCGGGCCGGAACTACTCGGCGGGGCTGCGAACACGGTTAGCACGTTCGGGGTCACGCTCTTGCAGTTGTTCGTCGCGCTGGCGTTGGCTTTCTACCTCCTGCGGGACGACGAAAAACTCGTTCGTTGGTTCGTCAGCAACGTCGGTGGCGAGCGAAACGCGGCCTACGCCTACGCGTCAGCAGTTGACCGAAGCCTCGAAACGGTGTACTTCGGAACCATCCTGCACGCCTTCATCGTCGCACTCGTCGCCGCGGTCGTGTACAATCTCGCCGATTTCGTGGCACCGGCGGGGCTGTTCGTCCCGCTTCCGACCTTGCTCGGCCTGCTGACGGGGATTGCCAGCCTCGTTCCACACGTCGGGACGAAACTCGTCTACGTCCCACTCTCAGCGTTGCTCGTCGTCCGTGCACTCGAAATGGGCGTGACAGCGCTCTGGTTCCCAATCGCCTTTTTCGTCGTCGTCGTGCTCGCGCTGGACATCGTCACAGAAGCCGTCATCCGCCCGTACACCGCAGGACGGGAACTACACGTCGGGTTGATGTTGTTCGCGTACGTCCTCGGTCCGTTACTTTTCGGTTGGTACGGCCTGTTCGTCGGCCCCCTGCTCCTCGTCCTGCTCGTTCAGTTTAGTCGCGTCGTGCTTCCGGAACTGATGCAGGGAGTGCCGATGCGGGAGGCGGTCGAAAACGTAGATTACGAGCCGGGAGAAACAGCGTCGGAGGAAGAGACGCGAAAAGCAGAGTCCGAAGAGGAGAGAGAAAACGGAAAGACCGGAGAAAAGAGAAAAAACGGGAAATCGGGGGACGCAAGGGAGAAAGGAAGTCGCGAGACAACGGAGGACGGGATGTCCGGGAAGACGCCGGAAGCGCCGGTGGAGTCGGAAGAGGAGGCGGGAGAAGAGAGAAAAGACTGACGAAGAGTGGAAAAATGTGAAACGGAGCGAACGGATTTCTCGGACTACATTCGGTCAATGAATATTCCCGCCTCGGTAGTAAAAACTTTAGTAATATTGTCCTAATTATCAATACCGATGTTATACGCGGAGAGACGGTATCGGTGCGGCAGTGAACGGGATTTCGACGCTGCGTTAGAAGCGCTAAAGCGACAGGGATGTGCCCTGTTGGTAACGGGCGACGTATCGAAGAACGTCACCGCACGAGCGACGCGACGACTGCTGGGAGACCCACGCCGCGACCGAAAACGTTTCCTCGCGTTTACCGACGCCTCATCTAAATACATCGAATCCTGTCTCCCGCCGAGCGTTCGACGGGGCGACGACGACGTTCGAATCGTCGAGTTGAACGGCAGTAATCGCGCGACTGACGAAGACGCACACGATACCGACGAGGGGGGTAAAGGCGAACTTGGTTATCTCCGAGACGAACTCACCAAGGCAGTCAGCGACTTCGACGCCGCCGCCGACGGACTCGAACCCGCAGAAATCAGGGTCAGCATCGACTCGCTCGAACAGCTACTCGACCTCAACGAGCGCGCAGAGACGGTACAGTTCCTCCGTACTGTCACCGCGCTCGTCCGTGGCGTCCGTGGAATAGAACACATCCATCTCCCAGTGTCGGACGACGCACCCATCGTGCAGGAGCTATCGCCGCTGTTCGACGCGCGAATCGAACTTCGAAAGCGGGAGTCGCTGGTCGCGGAACAGCGGTGGCACGTCCCCCGGAACGACGTGATGACGGCGTGGTCTCGACTGTAGGGAATTAGTACTGTTCTCGCTCCAAATCCTCCAGATGACGCTGAATTTGGTCGAATTTGGAGACGTTCACGAACGCGTACTCGGCACCGCCGAAGAAGGAATCCGGGACTTCCGAATCGGTGAGGTGGAGGTCGGGGTCTGCATCCACATGGTTCACCTTCTCGAACGGGATGACGCGCGCGAGCGGTGGGTCATCGTTAAGACAGACCACGGCATTCTCTTGGATGAGGACGGCGTCGTACTCCTGTGCCTCGTATTCGTCTACCGCGAAAACGGTCGGCATGGGAGAAAAGAGGGAGAGGACGATAATAAATGGACGCGACGGAACTCGACCGACGACTGCGCGAGGAGTTCGACCCGCCGGAGGGAGCGCGCCGAGTGGTGGTTCGACAGGCGCGTGACCTCATCGATTCGGGACAGTACGAGGCGGACGCAGGCGTCGAACTGACCGCGGAAGCAATCGTCTCGCACCTCCACGATGCGCCCGACGAGCCACTGCCCGAGAAGTGGAACTGGTGGATTGGCTCGCTCGAAATCGCATACGGCGGCTACAGAGAGTTTCTCGTCGTCCGGTGGCAGAAGACGGAGTAGCGCGAATTTTCACGAGGGAAGTTGCCCAGTCACCATCAGATACGCCAGCGCAAACTGGAGCGCGTTGAATGCGCCGTGAATCAGCGCCGGAACGACGAGGTTTCGGGTGTACTCGTAGGCCGCGCCGAGAATCGGCGAGAGGACGAACAGGATGCCGAGATAGACGAGTTTGCCCGCACCTTGCAGTGAGAAGACGTGAACGAGCGAGAAGATAAGACTCGCCAGCGCGATTGCGGGCCACCGACCGAACGACTCGCGAAGTCGTTCCTGAACCACCCCCCGGTAGAGCAGTTCCTCTCCCGGCCCGATGAGGAGGAACGAGAGCGGAATCAACAGGAGGTAGACCCGCGGGTCTTGTTCGCCGATGGTGGCGAGTTCGTTCTGCGCGGACTGAATCCCGAAGGTCGTGAGCACGAGAGACACCGCGATGAGGCCGCCGTAGAAGGCGACGAACCCGCCGACGACCCAACCGGTATCGCGGAGGGTCGGCAGGCGAACCCTGACGTAAGCGATACCGCGACCGGTGTACCGCAGGTACGCCAGCGCGAACAGGCCGAACGCGACGCCTTGGCCCATCACGACCGAGACGGCCACGAGAAGCGACGGTCGGGAGAAGACGGGGATGCCGGCCGTGAGAAGGACAATTGCGGCGAGAAGCACCACGACGCCAGCGAAGGCGTAACCGCCGAGTCCCAACCCGGCCGCGACGAACAGCGCGCGAGAGCGATTGTTCCAGAGACTCATGCGGTCTCCTCCCGGAACCATTCGACGGTGCGACGAATCCCCTCGTCGTAGCCGACTTCGGGTTCGAAGCCGACTGCGTCCCGAATCGCGTCCCCGCTCATCGTCGTGTCGTGCGTGAAGGTGTGGAGAATATCGCGCGCCACTTCGATTCGTTCGCTGAATAACGCGCCGCCTTCGACCATCCACGACGGCAGTCCCATGATTCGCCCGTCGGTGTCCGCCACCTCGTACACTCGCCGGACGAATTCTCTGACCGTAATCGGCGTCGTTCCGACCGTGAACCGCTGGATGGCAGTGTAGTCGGCAGTCGGACGATCGGCGGTAGAAGAGTCGGCGGTAGAAGAGTCGGCGGTAGCGTGGTTCACGGTGAGATGATTGGCGACGGGTTGGGTGGCGGAGGGTCGGTTCTCAGGCGGTGCGTCGGCCACCGCGACCAGCGCGCGCGCCGCGTCCTCGACGAAAATGAACTGGTGCGGAACGTCCACGGGCGCGGGAAACAGCACGTTTCGGCCCTCGATGGGGCGCTCGAACAACGGACGCACAAGGTCGTTCACCACGCGCGGGCCGTAGAAGTCCGGAAGGTGGACGACAGTCGTGGAAAACGGCGCACGAGCGAACGTGTCGTCGGCCTCGGCTTTGATTTTCGCCACGCGCGACGGTGGGTCGATGGGCGTCTCTGGCGTAATCGGCGGCTCCGACGACCCGAACACCCACGTGTTGCCGGGGTATACGAGATGGGTGTCGGAGTCACCGATGGCAGTCACCAGCAGGCGCGCCGATTCGAGAGCGTGGTAGTAGTTCGTGAGCGGGAAGTTGATGCAGTGAAAAATCACGTCCGCGCCCCGAACCGCCCGGCGGACGTGAATCGGAACGAGAGCGTTCCCCACCGCGATTTCGACGCCGGCGTCCGGAAACTGCTCGCGGAAACGGTGCTCGCTCCGGACGAAGACGCGTATCTGGTCGCCCGGGTTCGATTCCAACAGCCGTTGGACGACGGCACTGCCGACTGCACCAGTCGCCCCTGTAACAATATATCGCACCCCAGTTCCCCTTTCGTCATCTGATTCGACCTCCGGGATAGTGATTGTTGTGTAGCATTACTGTTACTTTTGGAGAGCGAATTGGTCGCCGATAGTCGCCGGAAACCGCATCCGCACGCCACGAGACTGATTTTTGTGGAGACGGGAAGTCTGAAACCGCAAAGTGCATGCCACACCCTCACACGACGAGGGACTGGTTCTTCCGAAAGTGAAACCACCGCAGATGGTGCTAGGCGTCACCTAGCAGTTGGCAGTCTGCGCCCCTCCACCAAAATTACCGTCCTCTCTACCAAAATCAGCACTAATCATCAATCCGTCCACAAAATCAGTTCCAAGTCGTCACAATCGGTGGGCGAGAAGTGACAGCGCCTCGGAACCGCCCTGACGAATCGGCGTCCCGTGGCCCATACAGAGCACGTCGATGGTCGGTACCAGTCCGGCGACCCGACGAATCGACCGCCGAATCTCGCCGGTGTCGTAGGAGTCCCACCACTCCGGTGGAGTCAGTGCGCCGTCTCGTTCCCAGACGAGGTCGCCGAGTAGACCGACGCCGAGGTCGCGGTGGACGAAGACGGTGTGGCCCGGGTTGTGCCCGGGGGTGTGATAGGCCGTGAACCCGCCGACCTGCGCGCCGTCCGCCACGGGGCGCACGTCGAGGGATTCGGGAATCGACACCAGCAGTCGGGCGAGACGATGGAACGCACCCTTGTGGTGGAACAGAGGCGGGTCGTAAACACCCGATAGCAGGTCGGCGTCACGCTGGCCGACGAACACCGGCGCGTCGAGGTCGGCGAGGTTGTGCAGGCCACCGACGTGATCGATATCGTAGTGCGTGACCAGCACGCAGTCAACGTCCCGCGGTTCGTAGCCCGCGTCGCAGAGTTCCCGGCGCACGCCGAACCACGGGAGGCCAGCGTCCACCAGTGTCACCTCTCCGTCGTCCACGAGGAAAGCGTTCGCGCCGAAAACGGGGAATCCGAGTTCGAGGAGCCAGACTCCCGTCGCGAGTTCCTGCGCCATAGCGACCGTACACCGGGCGGGGACTTAACACCCGGAGCCGACGACACCTCCGGAGCTGACCCCAGCAGAGTCGAAACGCCTTCCCGCGTCAGTCACCCCTCGTCATCCATGCGCCTCGAAGCGGTCGGTGCGGGCGTGTTGGTGGAACTGCTCGCGGTCGCAGTCGGGGCGACCCTGCCGCTTCCCGAAAGCCTGCAGAGTACCGCCGCGCTCGCGCTTCTCACCGTCGGGTTCGCCGGGGGATACGTCGCCGGACGATTCGCTGGCGACAACTGGCGCGTCGGCATCGTTCACGGTCTGCTCGCCGGAGCCATCGGTGGCCTCACGCTCGCAGTCGTTCTGCCCGCGCTAGCGGGATTGCTCCTCGCAATCGAAGGGGCGCTGGCGGGCGGAGCGGCCGGAACCGTCAGCGTCGAACCGCCGTAGCCCACCGCGATCCGCTTCAGTCAACCTCAGTCCGCCTCACGGCGTCCACCGGAAGATTCTATCATCGTTGCTCGCTGGCGACCCGCGGCCGTCCTGATTGCTCGTCACGAAGTAGAAACCGTCGGGGCCGGAGACGGTGCTTCGGAGACGTCCGAACTCGCCCTCGAACAGTCGCTCGTCCGACTGGACGGTCTGTCCGTCGGAACCGAACGTGACTCGATGTAGGTGTTCGCCCGCCAGCGTTCCGAAGTAGAACGTGCCGTCGTGGAACGCCGCGCTTGCGGGCGCGATAGTCGGCGTGTACGACGCCAGCGGGTCGGTGAACGACGAGTCGTCGCTCTCGCCGGTGACTTCGGGCCAGCCGTAGTTGTTGCCCTGTTCGATGCGGTTGATTTCGTCGTCCGTGTCCGGTCCGTGTTCGGTGCTGTAGAGGACGCCAGTTTCGGGATGGAACGCCAACCCCTCGGGGTTGCGGTGGCCGTAACTGAAGACGGGGCTCTCGCAGTCGGGGGGCGACCCGTCCGCGTTGAGTCGTAGAATCGACCCGTGAAGCGTCTCGGGGTCTTGGGCCAGTTCCGCTTGGTCGGCGTCACCCACTGTCGCGTAGAGGTAGCCGTCCGGCCCGAAAGTGAGCCGACCGCCCGTGTGTCGCTGCGCGCCGGGGATGTCGTCGAAAATCACGGCTTCGCGTTCGAGTTCGCCGTCGGCGAGACTGTATCGGAGGATTCGCTGTGTGAGACCGTCGTCCTCGTAGGTCTGGAAGAGGAACAGGGACGGGGTATTCGGGAAGTCGGGGTGGAGCGCGAGACCGAGCAGTCCGCCCTCGCCGACTGCCTTGGTGTCGTCGAGTTCGGCGAGTTGCTCGACGCCATCGGAACCGAGCCGACTGACGCGCCCCGGTCGCTCCGTGAAGTAGAGCGTTCCGTCGGGAGCGAAGTCGGTTCCCCACGGCACTTCGAGGTCGGTGGCGACCGTCTCGACGGACGACTCCTGGGCAGTCGCTTGTCCGTCGATTTCGTGAGGTCGGGAGGCAGGAGAGGATGGTTCGGATTGTACGTCCGAAGCGATGTCGCCGGTTACGACACCGCCCGAGAGGAGCACTCCGGCACTGGCGAGAACCGTTCGTCTGGTACTGGGAGACATGGGAAGACAAATACAATGACAGGACGTTAAATTTCTGGCTGAGAAATTTGATATATAATCTGGAAATCGCAGAGAAACGGAGTATGGACAGTTCGATGATTTCAAAGCGGTCGAGAAGCGGTCGTTTCGTGGACGTAGCAGACGGCGTCGAAGGCATCACCGTACACGTACTCCGTGATGTACTCTGTCGGATTTTCGGGGTCGTACGTCGCGCCGACGGAGAAGTGTTCGTGAGCGTTGGCGAGCCATTCGACCACTCGTTCGTCGTCCCTCGCAGCCCGAACATCGACCACCACAATCGAATCGTCGAGTTCGGTCAATGTCGCGTCGATAGTTCCGGAAATCGGTGAATGTAGCGTCTGTTCTCGAAGTGAGTAAGACGCATCCTCACCCTCAGTTTGGGGATTCTCGCTAATAGCGTGAAAGTTCCCGGTACCGAACGAAAAGCCGAGCGCGTAGTAGTCGTCTCCGTAGCGGTCAGCGAGGTGGCCGCCTAACGAAGTCGCGGAAACACCGGTCTGTCTGCTCGTCTGCTCGACGCGGTTGACGTGAGCATCGTGACCCCAGATGACCATCTGGTCGGGGTTCTCGTGTGTCAGAATCCAATCGACGTTGTCCGCCATCGCGCCGTCGCGGACGCGAAGCGTTCGCTCAGTAATCCCGTCCTCATCAGGGGGGCTTTGTGCATCGTGAATAGCGCGTTTGAACTCGGCGGCCTGCTCTATTATGCGGACGTGCTGGAGCGCCAGTTCCCACGCCGATTCGGAACGTTCCGCGAAGTAAGCATCCCGTTTCTCGTGGAGGTGGGTTCGAAGCGTCGGTACCACGCGACTCGCCGCCTCGAAACGTACCTCGCGGTCGTCGTCCTGATGTGGAGGGACTCCCTCGTCGTTGACCGTTTCGAGGTCGTCGCGGACTGTCGTCAAAAACTGGGCATCGACGGCTTCGATATACTCGATAAGTTCAGCGACCGCGCCCTGACTGTACTGGGCGTCGAACCCGTAGAACCGAACGCGATCTGCGAGGGGACGGTCGGCGTTGAATGCGCGAAGCCACTCGACCAGTTCGAGCACCGATTCGACCTTCCACGTCCAGAAGTAGATACCGTCGAGTGCCTCCCTCGGGTCGCCCGCTCCGTGAACCACATACTCGTCGAGCGCCAGCGTCTCTGAAAAATTTGCTTCGAGTGCGAACACGCGAACGTCGAGTTCGGTGACGAGGTATCGTAAGAAGCGGTGTTTCAACCGGAAGAATTCCCGAGTTCCGTGAGTTGCCTCGCCGAGACCGAGGATTCGAGCGTCCGCGAAACCGTCGCGGAGGGCTTCGAGGTCGCCGAGGTCGGCAGTTGGATTAGTGGTTGCCAACGGTATGGTATGCTCGGCGAGACCGTCGAGCACGGTTCGGTCGGCTGTCGATTCCGTCGATGCTGTGTCGTTTGTCATAATTGGTGTGAAGATGGTTGCTGTGCGGACGAGCGCAAATGCGAGACAACGCAGGAAGACCGATTGCTGTCGGGGCTTTAATGAGGCTGTTGATCGAACGAATTCAAAAGTTAAAGGCGAATAAGCTTCATTCAAGTAGTCATCGTTCTAACCATACAATAATATTTTGGGAGAATGGCATCCAACAATTAACGCATCGAGAGAAGTAGCCGCCGAAACCGACTCTTGCAAACGAATGGATTCTACTTATTCACTTTCCGGAAAAGCATGAGACAAACATCCACAGTATATTTATCACAAAAGAACCTCAATTGATTGGACATGTCGAACACGGCGTGACATTCCGACCGTAGCCTCACCAACGCACCACTGTTCAGCGTCGGGTATAATTTCGGCGACGCGTGGCAGTGGCCAGCGTTGTAACTGTCACCCACTCCGTCACGCCAGATGTTTCGACAATCCATCCGTAGCTTCGACCGACAGCATCGTTACGCACACTCCCCCCGATTCCGACGACCAGTTCATCGATTCGCTCGTCACTCCGTTCATCGTTCTGCCCACCAGCATGGCTCCCGGAGGTGGTCACGGTGAACGATCTCCGCAGGGCGGTGCTAACCTACTACGCCTATCGCTGCATCAGCGCAATCGGCTTCATCGGGCCGTTCCTGAACGTGTTTCTCGTCAACCGTGGAGTGACGTTCACCGACTTGGCACTTGGTGGGTCGGTGACGGCGGCGATCACCATCTTGAGCGAAGTACCCAGTGGCTACGTCGGCGACCGAATCGGTCGTCAGAAGAGTCTCCTGTTCGGCCAGACATTGTTCGCAGTCGGTATCTCCTCGTGGGCGTTCGTGCGCTCGACCACCGCCGTCGTGAGTGTGTCCGTTGTCTTCGGCATTGCCAGTGCATTCCAGTCCGGTAGCACGCAGGCGTGGCTGTACGACGTGCTTGAGGAAGCAGGTGAGGCGGCGCGATACGCGGAAATCGAAAGTCGCGGTTCTGCACTGCGTCTCTGGGTTACTGCGACGACGATGGTCGCTGGCGGTCTCCTGTATGTCGTCAATCCGTTGATTCCGTTCGCCTGTGCAGGCGCGCTCAGTTGGTTCGGCGTCGGTATCGTCGCGTCGTTACCCGCAAACGCTCGGTATCGCGGAAGCGAAACTGACGAGGACGACGGTGAGACCACCCTCGGCCCACGTCGTGCACTTTCCTTGATTCGTCGCTTCCTCAGTCGGCCCGACCTTCGCGTCGTCATCGGCGTCGTTGCCGTCTTCACCGGAGCCTTGTCCGCCGCGGGCGACTATCTGCAACCCGTGGTAGTCGACGTTCTTCCTGCAACTACCGTAACGGTCGCAGATGTCGCGCTCCCGGATTTTGTCATCCTCGGGTGTCTGTACGCGACGTTCACCGCGCTGTCGGCGGTCGCCGTCGATAGGGCGGACACGCTCCGTGAGACGTTTGGCTCCGCTGGCGCGCTACTCATCTTGGTCGGCGTCGGCGGTGCGACGATGATACTGCCGCTCGTCGGAACTCGGATTCTGGGAGGTTCCCTCGCTATCGCCGTAACCCTCGTCGCCGTCATCGGGTTCCGAACCTGTGGCGATGTTATCCATCCGATACACAGCACTTATCTGAACGACCGCGCGGACTCCATCGGTCGGGCGACGACGCTCAGTGCCGTCGCCTTTATCGGGGCCATCGTCCGTGTTCCAATCCTACTCGTTGGGGGTCGAGTCGCGGACACGATAGCGCCGACGGTGGCGCTTGCGTTCGTCGGCGGTATCCCCTTCGGTGTCGCACTCATCGTCGCCGTTTCGAGACGACCGCACATGGTTAGGGAGTCATCGAAAGCGCAGTCCGACGACTGACAGGGTTGAGTACGCTTTTGATTGCGGACGAGTTTGACGAAGTCGGTTTATTTGAGTTCGACCGAAACCACTTCTCGCGGGTCGCTCGTTCCGCGAGCGTACCGAACCCCTCCATCACGAATCACGTCGAACGCGCGGACGGAAACGATCAGTCGGCCCGCCGAGACCGTCGCCCGGAGAACCGGCCCGCGACTGGTCAGAGCGACGTAGGGAGGGGCCGGAACCGGCGTCGATTGCATAGAGAACCCACCGGCGGAGACGGCCTCGGAGAGAATCGTCGGGAACTGCGCCAGCAAATCCTTGTCACGGAGTTCGCGCGAGAGGGGTTCCACAACCGCCTCGCGGTCGGTCGTCGCGGGGCGATGGTGCCCGCCGAGCGACACCTCGTCGTTCCACGACTCGGCGACCCTGTCCGCACAGCGCAGAACTTCGGCGACGGTATCAGCGCACTCGCCGAGAACGTACTCTCTGACGGCGGTTTTCGGGTCAACCATCACTCGAATGAGCGACCCGAGGAGACAAAACCGTGTCGAACGCTAGCGCTCGCCAGAAAGAAAGCTTATATCCGAAATGGACAGAAATACCGATGGCATGAAACGAATCCTTTCCCGCGTCGGCATCGGCTCCGCCCGTGTCGATACAGTCCTCCCCAAAACAACGCTGACCGCAGGCGAATCGGTCGAAGCCGAAGTTCACGTCGAAGGTGGCTCGACAGAGCAGGAGGTAGACGCCATCTACTTCGCCCTACTGACTCGGTACAAGACCGACGACAACACCCGAACGGGCGTCATCGACAAGTTCCAAGTTTCCGACCCGTTCACCATCGGCCCGGACGACGAGAGGACGTTCCCCATCACCATCGACGTGCCGCTCGACACGCCCGTCACGGTCGGACGGACGAACGTCTGGCTCGAAACCGGTCTGGACATCGACTGGGCGGTTGACCCGGACGACAAAGACCCGGTTCAAATCGACCCCGGGCCGCGACTCTCGACGTTCCTCGACGCGCTCGATTCCCTCGGCTTTACGCTCCGAACCGCGAAGTGCGAGAAAGCGCCCGGCGGACTGTTTTCCAGCCAGAAGTTCATCCAAGAACTGGAGTTCGTCCCGCAATCCGGCCCGTTCTCCGGCAAACTGGACGAACTCGAAGTCGTCCCCACGGAGACCGAAATCGGACTCGAAGTGAAGCTGGAAATCGACCGCAGGGGCGGCCTGCTCTCCGAGATGGCGGACATCGACGAGCGATGGACACAGCTTTCGTTCACGAACGAGAGCGCGAGCGAGATGAAATCGACGCTCCGCGACGAGATAGAACGCCACGCCTGAGCGGCGACCGCGCTAGTCGTCGGACAGCACGCCGACGCCCGACCGAACTCGACTGTCGGCCCACACCCCGCTTTCGAAGTCGATAGCGTCGTTCCACTTGCCAGCCAACGTCGAAACCGCGAGGTCGCCGGTAACGTTGTTCATCGTCGCAATCCGGCCCAGAATCGGGTCGACACCTGCGACGAAGCCGACTATTTCGAGCGGAAGTCCTGCGGCGTTCAGGATGATGGTGAGCATGATGAGTCCCGCACCCGGCACTCCCGCCGTCCCGATACTGACGAGGACGACTGTTGCGAGGATGGTAATCTGGTCGCCGAGACCGAGCGAAACGCCGACCACGTTCGCGGCAAAAACCGCTGTTATCGCCTGTCGGATTGCGGCCCCATCCATGTTGATGGTCGCGCCAAGTGGGAGCGAAAAGCCGTACACGCTCTCGTCGATTCGCAGATTCTCCTCGGCATCGGTGATGGTCACGGGGAGCGTCCCACTGGACGAGCGAATGCTGAATGCCGTCACCATGGCGTCTTTCGCGCCACTCAGGAACGCGAGAGGCGACTGGCCGAGTCCGACAATCGTGATGAGACCGAGGTACGTCACCGCGATGTGGATGGCGATTCCCAGCGCGATGGTAGCGACGAGCGACGCGAGCGAAAACAACGCACCGACGCCGCTTTCCCCGAGCGATGACGCGACGAGCGCGAACACGCCGATGACGCCGTACTCCATCACGCCCCAAACGACGACAAACAGGGCTTCGGTTCCCGCGTCGATGGCGCGGAAGATGCCTTCGACGCCCTCGCGGATTCGGCTGTCGTCGGTTCGGTCGCGGACGAGCGCGAGCGCGAGTCCGAACACGACGACGAAGAAGATGGTCGCGAGCAGGTCGCCGTTCGCCATCGCGGAGAGCGGATTTTCGGGGACGATGCCGAGCACGACCTTCGACAGTTCCGGAGCACTCGCGGAGTTCGCTTCGCCGCCGGTGAACTCGACGCCGGTTCCGGGGTTGACGAGGTTCGCCACGCCCAAGCCGATGACCGCGGCGATGGCGGTCGTCGCCATGTAAAGCAGAACGACGATTCCGCCGACGCGCCCGAGTTTCGCGGGTGAGAGTCGCTTCATCCCCGAGAGGATGGTGAAGACGACCAGGGGAACCACGAGCATCTTCAGCAGTCGCAAGAAGAGGTCGCCGAGCGGTTGCAGGTTCGTCGCCGGAGTTCCGAATGAGAGACCGACGACTGCACCGAGGACGAATCCGACCGAAATTCGATACACGATTGGGACGGCACGATACTGCCGCCACAGGCTCCGAACGACTGATAGCATGATACGTCGTTTTTCCCCGACTTATCAGTCGTTGTCGAAGGCGTCTAGAACCACCGCTATCTGGAACGTTTCCCGCTCAACCGAGTCCCACAAATGCCGCCGCGCCCTATCGACAATCGTGAGCAGTAGCCACGACAAACCGCTTCGCGTCGAGGACGGCGAGGAACTCCACCGCGTCGTCGCCGACCACGACCTCGTGCTGGTCGATTTCTACACGAAAGGCTGTACGCTCTGTCAGGCTATCGAACCCGTGGTCGGCAACGTGGCGCGGGCAACCGACGCGACGGTCGCCATGGTCAACCCCGGAAACGACTTCTCGCTGGTCGAGGAGTACGACATCCGGAGCGTGCCGACCCTCTTGATGTTCGAAGACGGCGACCTCGTGGGCCGAATGGCCGACGGGTTTCAGGGAACAGACGCAGTGGTCGAGTTCGTGGAATCGACTGCGAACTGAGATTCTGCGCGGCAATCGTGACAGATCGACGCGAAAACAGGCGTACAAGTGACGATAACTGACGACAACGAAACCGAACTGCTCTCGGAGACGTTCGAGTTGGAGGCATACGATAGCGTGCTCCGCGAGGATATCGTCACGGAACCGGGAAGTACCGGGTCGTGGCACGGCTGAAAAACGGGACGGAGAAGTCCATCGTCTGGAAACCGAAAACGGACGATGACGTGGATTTGGGAGGAGTCAGCGTCTCGGTTCCGGCAGAAGGTGAACTCCTTCTGTTCATCGACGATAAGTTCATGGGATGAAATACCATGAGGTATGGTCACATTCAACCCAGGCAAAAAGCCTATAAATACCCGCACGATATCATTTACCACAGATGGTAATTGAAACGATTCCACTGTTCGGGCCAATTCCCGGCGGGATGGAACTCGCGGTGATTCTGCTCATCGCAGTGCTCCTGTTCGGTGCTAACAAGATCCCCAAGCTCGCACGTTCGACGGGCGAAGCCATGGGCGAGTTCAAGAAAGGACGACAGGAAGTCGAAACCGAACTCCGCGAGATGCAGGAGTCCGACTCCGAGACGAGTTCCGACTCGACGGTCGAAGCCGACGCAGAAGTGTAAAGCGGGTTCGGGGGGGTCTGGAACCCGGCCCGACGGTTCTTTTTCGAGGCGCAAACCGCACAGCCACTGCTACGTCTTCGCAGTCCCGACCACAACGGAAAAGTCACTCACCCCCAAACTGAACGTTATGGTAGACGACACGACAGAGGCAGACAGTGACGACGGGAACGAAGCGCCGAACCAATCCGGAACGGGCGTTCGGACACTATTGCTCGTCGGCGTTTCGTTCGTCGCTGGCTATCTCTTCGGGAAGCGGCAGGGGAGCGAACGGGATCTGCACGAGGAACTGGACGAGTTCGGACGAAGCGAGGAGGGGCCGATGGAAATCGAGATTCAGGGGACTAACGACAGTGTCGAGGTGGAGTCGGAGAGCGAAACCGAAAAAGCGGACAACGATGCGACCGACGAAACCGAAACGGACGAAAAGACCGACGAAACCGACGAGTAATCAGTATCCGGTAGCGGTGCCGTCCTTCCGCGGTTCGGTCGCTCCAGAGAGCACGCCGCCCTCGTTTCTCACGATCTGCGCGCCGCCGAAGAGCGACGGCGGGAGCACTCGAACGTCGTGTCCCTTGCGCACGAGTTTCGACGCGAGGTTGCCGTCGGTTCTGCCCTCAACTGCGAGCGTTCCCTCTTCTCGGTAGCGCCATCGGGGGTGGTCGAGCGCGGCTTGGAGCGGCATGTCGTAGTCCACGATGTTCGAAATGACTTGCGCGTGGCCCTGCGGTTGCATGTAGCCACCCATCACGCCGAATCCGGCCCAGTCGTCGTCCCCGAATCGTGCGAGTGCGGGAACGAGCGTGTGGAACGGGCGCTTTCCGGGTTCGAGGTGGTTCGGGTGGTCGGGATCGAGCGAGAACGAGGCCCCGCGATTCTGAAGTGCGATACCAGTGTCGCCAGCGACCAGTCCCGATCCGAATCCGGCGAATCGAGAGTTGATGTACGAGACGACGTTCCCCTCGCGGTCAGCAACGCAGAGCAAGACGGTGTCCGCGTCCTCAGCGTGTGTCTCTGGAACCCCGAAACGCACGTCGTCGTTGGCGCTCTCGCCGACCTTTGCGGCGCGCTTTTTCGCCCACGAATCGGACGCGAGGGGCGGGATTTCCTCGTAGTCGGGATCGGTGATGTAACGGTGGCCGTCGCGGAAGGCGAGTTTCATCGCCTCCGCGAAGTAGTGAACGCGCTCCGGCGAGTCGACGGGGTGGTCGCCCGCGCCGATTTCCTCGGCGATGTTGAGCGCCTCCAGCGCGATGAGACCCTGATTGTTCGGCGGCAGTTCGAAAATCTCCGCACCCCGGTAGGTCGTGGAAACCGGGTCCACGAACTCGGGTTGGAACTCGGCGAGGTCGTCCACCGTCAGAAAACCGCCCGCCGACTGCACTTCGTTCGCAATCTTCTCGGCGATGTCGCCTTCGTACACCGCGTCGGCACCCTCTTCCGCGATCGTTCGAAGGCTCTCGCCGAGACGGGGGAGCGTCATCGTCTCGCCGACGCTGGGAGCCTTGCCGTCTTTCAGGTACGCCTCCCGAGCGTGGTCGGAGGTGAAGAGGCGTTCAGCGCCTGTCCAGTGAGAGGCGATGACCTCGGTGACGGGGTAGCCGTCCACGGCGTAGTCGATAGCCGGTTGGAGCACGTCCGCGAGCGAGAGCGTTCCCAACTGCTGGACGGTGGCTTCCCATCCCCGGGCAGTTCCCGGGACTGTGACGGCGTGCGGGCCGAGGAAGGGCATTCCGAGATCGTCGGTCGGGTCGTCATCGACCGCGTATCCGCGGTTTTCGGGATACCACGCGGACGGGTCGTCGTGCGTTTCGATGGACGAACGGACGTTCTCGATGGTCGCCTCGGCGGGCGCGCCGCCACAGCTTCGCATCGCGCCGACATCTCCATCGGCGGTTCGGTAGAGCGCGAATACGTCGCCTCCGAGTCCGGTGCTCGTCGGTTCGACGACGTTGAGTGCCGACGCAGTGGCGACGGCGGCGTCGAATGCATTCCCACCCTGCCGGAGAATCGAAACGCCAGCTTGCGCCGCGAGCGGTTGGCTCGTGGCGACGATTCCGTTCGGTGCGTAGGCTGTCGAGCGTCTGGAAGAAAATCGGTCGAGGTCGGGTTTCGTCATACCATACCATACGTAGAAGCAGGGGTAAAATACCCACCAAACAGTTTCGGGGTGGAGGATCGAGCGGTGAAACACTGAACTCGTTCGACGGACGATGGCAGACCTGTCCCGCTCAGCTCTTATTTTCCGAAACTTAATATATAGATTTCAAACTATTATCGCTTGAACGTAGAGAATTAGAAATACTTTTTACACAAAATTCGCCAATGCCAAGCTTCAACTCGGTTGCTTTCTTCATTCACCGTCATGCGAGAAGTGACGCTTCGGGTACGGCACCACGGCGAACCCGAGAGCGACGTTAGTGCGAACTACCCGACAGTGACGCTTCGCTCGGTTTCCTCGATGACGGGAAGCGCCGCCGAGCGGAAACGAATCATCGAGATAACCGGGCCCAAGACCAGCATCGCAGGGTTCCTCGACGAGTTCGCGGACGCAGACGCCGTGCTGGAGGCCACTCCACTGACACCACTCGACGTTTCGCGCGTCCTCGTCGCCGTCACCTACGATAGCTACCGGTGGGACAGCATCTCCCAGCGACTGGCCGACATGGGAGTCCACTACCGAACTGGCACGACAATCACGGCAGGATTGGAACGATGGACGCTGTATCTGGAAGAGTCCGACGACCTGAGCGAAATCGTCTCCTCGCTCGAACGGGCGGGAAACGAAACCGAACTCGTTCGAGACGTGAAAGTCGATGGCGTCGCGGAACAAGACCAACTCGAACTGTCGCGCGTCATCACCGACCTCACCCGCAGACAGCGTGAGGTGCTCGGAACCGCCATCGACCTCGGCTACTACCGGCCGAAAAAGGAGACGAACGTCGAGGACATCGCGGACGCCGTCGGCATCGCGTCCACCACGGCGTGGGAACATCTCGCTCGCGCGGAAGCAAAAGTGATGGACGAAGTCGGAAACCACCTCTCGTCAGTCGGTGTTCGTACCTCGAACCGATAGCAGAGTTCCGAGGAGGGACGCAACGACCGCGAAGACGGCGAGCACGGCGAACAGAACCGTCGGCGAGAAGTATTCGAGGACGATTCCCGCGACCGCCGCGCCGAGCGCTCCGACGCCGAACACGCCGAGGTAGGTATACCCGTAGGAGAGTCCTCGCGCCTCGGGCGGCGTGTACTCGGCGACCGTGGCCTGATACAGCGGTTGCACCACGAACAGGCAGAAGCCGAGGACGAAACTGACCGCGAGCAAGGGGACGAGTCCGGCGTTCGTCGCGGGCACGAAGACGAGCGCGATGACGGCCAGAACGCCGAACGCCACCGCAATCCCCCACGTGGTTTTTACCCTGTCGGTCAGTTTGCCGCCGACGTACTGCCCCGCCATTCCGACCGTCAGCAGGCCAGCGTAGAGGTATCGGGCCGGTTCCAGCGATTCGCCCGCGAACTCGACGGGCGCGAACATCGGCAGACCACCGAGCAGGTCGGGAAGGAAGGTCAGCACGCCGCGGTAGTAGAGTCCGGACATCATGACGACGCCGAAGACGGCGACGAACCAGCCAGCAAAGAGCGTCTTCGAGTCGGCGAAGAAGTCGGAGAGCGACGTGACGCCGCCGTCGGCGCGCGCTTCGCCGCCTTCAACCGCCGCCGACTCGTCGATGTTGGTACGAAACGCAAGGAAGGCGGCGACGAGCGCCGGAATGGCGAGGATTCCGACGACGGTTCGCCAGTCGAACACGAGGAGGAGGAGCGTCGTGGCTAGCGGACCGAAGGCGATGCCGAAGTTTCCTGCCATGCCGTGGTACGCGAATGCACTGCCGCGCTCGCTGACGCCCTTGCTGAGAAGCGCGAGTCCCGAAGGATGGTAGACGCTGGCCGAGACGCCCCAGAAGAGGAGCGCCAGCGCGACCACCGGGAGCGTCGGCGCGACCGAAAGCAGGAGAAACGACCCGGCCATGCCGAGCAGACAGAAGATGATAAGTCGGCGCGACCCGTAGGCGTCCGAGAGAACGCCGCCCGGCAAGGCTCCCACTCCGAACAGGGCGTAGCCGACGGAGACGACGATACCCAACGTTGCGGTTGTCGTGTCGAAAGTCGACAACCAGACGGTGAGGAAAATCGGGAATGATAACTCGTAGGTATGAACCATCGCGTGCGCGAGCATGGTGAGAGAGACGATGGTTCGGTCGTTGCTGTTCACGGTGGGAGTTGGTTCGTTATCGATTATAAAAGGTCGCCCGAATCGAACCGGGACTCGCACTCATCTCTCGAAGTTACCGCGACGGTACGAATTTCTCTACGTCCCTGCCACCGAATATGTCCCCGGAACCGTCGTCGTATCGCGCCCTTTTGCGTTCGGCATCGTATTCGATGATACCGAAATCAGCCAGTTTCGGGAGATGAACGTGGTGAAGGGAAATTGCGGTACTATCTCGAACCTCCGCGACAGTCGCATCCCCGTTCGACTCCCGCGGTACGAACTGATTGACGAGTTCTTCGAACGAAAATACGTCGCTGTCCGATTTCGACATGTAAAGACACAAACGCCGCCGTTGGCTGTTACTGAGAATTTCAAACAGTTTGTCGATGGTTTCCGTATCTGTATTCACTATTGTTCTCCATCTCACACCATTCTCGCAAACGAGATAACGAATCTGCACCAATATTCGGGGGATTTTTAACCCTTCATTGCTAGTAGTTAGCAGAGAGCAACGAATAGCGACTCCGAGGATTAAACCGGGAGATCCAAAATGATAATCGTCGAATTTCGGCTCGATTATCCCGTTTTGCGTACTGCATTACAGAGTGCTCCTAGAATGAAGCTCACGTGGGAGCAGTCGGACAGAACAAAACGGGGCCGTCACCAGATTCTGTTCTGGACTGAAGGCGGTGATTTCGATGCGTTCGAGGACGCACTCGAAGAAGACCCCACCGTCATGGCATCGTCCCGTGCTATCGAACTCGGCAATCAGCGGTTGTATCGGACGACGCTGAAAGACGAAGCGCAGCGAACGAGTATTTATCCGACTTTGGTCGAAGAGGCGAGTATCCTTCAACGCGTCACTGCAACGCACAACGGGTGGGAGTTCCGCGCGGCGTTTCCAGATAGGGAGGCATTTGGCCGATTTCGTGACTTTTGTCAAGACTACGAAATCGGGTTTACCGTCCACCGATTTTACGAGGAACGAGGACAACCAGATACGCCCCGATTTGGATTGACTCGCGCACAACGAGAGACGTTAATTACCGCTGTCGAGTGCGGCTATCTCGAGATTCCACGGGTGAGTTCGCTCTCGGATTTGAGCGACGAGTTCGACATCTCCGAGACCGCGGCGTCGGAGCGCTTCCGCAGAGGGGCGAAAACGCTCATAGAGCGGACGGTGTATCCCAAGAACGAGCAGTCGTAATCGTACCGCGTTCTCTCGCATCGCGTGACGTTTCACCGAAATACGCATCAGGAACGATAATTCGAGAGGGGGTTTTGCATCTTCGGGTGGTGTAATCGACAGAACAAAGAGCGCAGAGTGGGTGGCTTCGGCTAGCATGACTGGTGCCGACGACACCGAGGGGGAAACCACGAGCGAATCGCTGGTTTCCGTGCTCGAATCGCTGGGCGTGGAGTACGTCTTTGGCTACCCCGGCGGGCGAGTCATCGAACTGCTGGACGACCTGCCTGAGTCGAACGTAGATGTTGTTCGCCCCCGTGACGAACGCGAGGGAAGCGTCATGGCCGAGATGTACGGTCGCCTGCACGGGAAACCTGCGGTGCTCGCCGGACAGGGGCCGTGGATTGGAAGCCTCGGCGTCATCGGCCAGATGGAGGCCCGCCTCGCCTCCTCCCCGATGGTCGTCCTGACGGAGGCGAGCGAGCGCGGCGACTACTCGACGCTCGCACCCTACCAACAATCGAGAGGCGATTACGGCGGACTCTCGCTCCCCAAAATTCTGGACGGCGTGACGAAAGAACACTGGTTCCCGCGAACGC